>NZ_JBITMW010000002.1:0-401255 GCF_044466585.1 Micromonospora sp. NPDC049359
GTGGGGTCCCGGGTAACGCGCGCCACGCCGTGTCAAACCCCACCACGCCCCCCCCCGGTTCCCCCGGGCGGCTCTCGGGGGGGGGGGGGGGCCCGGTTTTCGGGGCCCCCCACGCTTCAACAGACCGTTGACAACAGCTCGTTGATGGGGTGTGCTCGGTACATGACCACCTCGGACCTCTTCACGGCGCCCGACCCGGGTCGGGCGCGCGCCCACCGCACCTACGAGGCGCTGCAACGGATCAGCGAGCGGCACGCCGGCTCCGACGCGCGGCGGGGGCGCTGGGCCCACCCGCACGTGCTGGACCCGTGGGAGGCGGTCGCCCTGGTCACCGCGCTCGCCGCCGGCGGCGCCGAGCGGGAGCCCGCCGAGGAGCCGGTCGACGCCGCCGACCTGACGGCCGCCCTGACCCTGCTGCCACACGTACGCGCCGAGCTGGACGCCCTGGAGGCGGGACTGCTCACCCTCGCCCGCGACCGGGGCCTGACCTGGCAGTCCATCGCGTACGGGCTGGGGCTGGGCAGCGCACAGGCCGCCCGCCAACGCTACGAACGGGTAGCGGCCCGCTCCACGGACCAAACCCCCTGACCCCCGCGCCGATCTTGCACTTTCTGTCCCGACAGAACGGGAGATCGGTCGCGTATCGACAACACAAACTGCAAGATCGGCGCGATGTGCGAGCGCGGGGCGCGGGGCGGGGGGCGGGGTTATGACTAGGAGGGGTTTGTGGAACGTGCGGAGATGTTGTCGTACTGCCTGGCCAAGCCGGGAGCGTGGCTGGACCGGCCGTGGGAGGACGACGAGGTGGTGAAGGTGGGCAGCCGGATCTTCGCGTTCCTCGGCAACGGCGTCGCGGCGCCCACCGTCGGCGTGAAGTGCGGCGCGACCCGCGAGATCGCCGACGAGTGGCTGCACCGCCACCCCGCCGACGCGCGCCCGATGCCGTACATCGGCCGGTCCGGCTGGAACACGCTGCGCCTCGACGGCGGGATCGACACCGACGAGCTGACCGAGGCGGTCGACTCGTCGTACGACATGGTGGTGGCCAAGCTCCCGAAGCGGGAGCGCCCGACGGCCTGAACCACCGTGGCGCCGGCGGCCCGCGCCGACGCCACGCCTGGCGTCAGCGGGGTACGACCCGCTCGGTGGCCCACTCCCGCCAGCCGGCCAGCCGGTCCGCCGCGGCGGCGAGCTGGTCGGCGACCGGACCGGGGCCGGTCGAGCCGGGGGTGGTGCGGGCCGCGAGGGCCGAGCGCACCGAGAGCACGTCACGCACGGACGGGTCGAGGTGCTCGCTGACGGCGGCCAGGTCGGCGTCGGAGACGTCCTCCAGCTCGCACTCGCGGGCCGCGCAGAGCGCCACCAACCGACCGGTGATCTCGTGCGCGTCACGGAACGGCACGTTGCGCCGGACCAGCCAGTCGGCGACCTCGGTGGCGAGGGAGAAGCCCACCGGCGCGGCCGCGACGAGCCGGTCCACCCGGACGGTCATCGTCGAGATCATCCCGGCCAGGGCCGGGAGCAGCAGCTCCAGGGTGTCGACGGCGTCGAACGCGGGCTCCTTGTCCTCCTGCATGTCCCGGTCGTACGTCATGGGCAGGCCCTTGAGCATGGTCAGCACCGTCATCAGGCCGCCGACCAACCGGCCGGACTTGCCCCGGGCCAGCTCGGCGATGTCCGCGTTCTTCTTCTGCGGCATGATCGACGAACCGGTCGCGAACGCGTCGTCCAGCTCTACCCAGCCGAACTCGTGCGACGTCCACAGCACCACCTCCTCGCCCAGGCGGGACAGGTGCACCCCGATCAGCGCGGTGGTGAAGAGGAACTCGGCCACGAAGTCCCGGTCGGCGACCGCGTCCATCGAGTTGGCGAACGACGTGCGGAAACCCAGCTCCTTGGCGACCGCCACCGGGTCCAGCGGAAGCCCCGACCCGGCGAGCGCGCCCGCGCCGAGCGGGCTGATCGCCGCCCGGTGGTCCCAGTCGCGCAGCCGCTCCAGGTCGCGCAGCAGCGGCTGCACGTGGGCCAGCAACCAGTGCCCGAAGGTGACCGGCTGGGCGTGCTGGAGGTGGGTCATACCGGGCGCGGCCGTGTCGACGTGCCGCTCGGCCTGCTCGACGAGCGCCTCGGCCAGCTCGACGACGCGGCTGGCCACACCCCGCGCGTGGTCCCGCAGGTAGAGCCGCAGGTCGGTGGCGACCTGGTCGTTGCGGGACCGACCGGCACGCAGCTTGCCGCCGAGGCTCCCCAGACGCTCCAGCAGCCCCCGTTCCAGCGCGGTGTGCACGTCCTCGTCGTCGACGGTGGGCCGGAACGCCCCCGACGCGCAGGCCGCCTCCAGGTCGTCCAGGGCCGCCAGGATGCGGCCCAGCTCCTCCGGGTCGAGCAGGCCGGCGCCGGCCAGGACCCGGGCGTGCGCCCGGGAACCCGCGATGTCGTACGGGGCCAGCCGCCAGTCGAACTGCACGCTCACCGACAGCCGGGCGAGCGCCTCGGCGGGGCCACCGGCGAACCGGCCACCCCACAGGCTCGTCCGGTTGGTGCCGGCGCTGTTCTCGGTGAGGGTCTTGTCGTCCACGCCGCCCATTGTGGTCCCCATGTTCGTCAGCCACCCATCCGGGCGGCACGGGCCGCAGCCATCCGGCTCGGCGTGCTCCACCTGTGCGCGGTCACGGTGCGCTGTCCCCTTCGACGCTGTCTTCCCGGCGGGACCAACCGGCGAGCTTGTCGCCGAGCGCGGCCCCACCGACGGTCTCACGGGCCACGACGAGAATGGTGTCGTCGCCGGCGATGGTGCCGACGACCTCGGGCAGGCCCGCCCGGTCCAACGCGCTGGCCAGGTACTGGGCCGCACCCGGCGGGGTACGCAGCACCGCGATGTTGCCGCTGGCGTCCACCCCGTTGAGCAGCTCGCGCAGCAGGCGCACCAGCCGGGCCGGGGCGGCCTCGGCGTCGCGCAGCGGCCGTTTCCCGTCCTCGGGGATCAGGTAGACGGCCGGACCGTCGCCGCCGCGCACCTTGACCGCGCCCAACTCCTCCAGGTCGCGCGAGAGGGTCGCCTGGGTGACCCCGACGCCGTCGGCGGCGAGCAGGTCGGCCAGTTCGGTCTGCGAGCGTACGGGCCGGTCCCGGATCAGCTCGACGATCCGGGCGTGCCGGGCGGCGCGGGTCAAGGGGGCGGTCATCGTCGCTCCCCGGAGGCCGCGAGCAGGAACGCCAGCAGCGCCTTCTGGGCGTGCAGCCGGTTCTCCGCCTGGTCGAACACCGCGCTCTGCGGACCGTCGAGCACCTCGTCGGTGATCTCCTCGCCCCGGTGCGCCGGCAGGCAGTGCAGCACGATCGCGTCCGGCGCGGCGTGGTCGAGCAGCTCCTTGTTGACCTGGTACGGCAGGAACGGGGTGATGCGGTCCAAACCGTCGGCCTCCTGACCCATCGAGGTCCAGGTGTCGGTGGCCAGCACGTCGGCGTCGCGGGCCGCCTGCGCCGGGTCGGTCAGCACCCGTACCGACCCGCCGGTCCCGGCCGCGATCTCGGCGGCCCGCCGCACCACGTCCTCGTCCGGCGCGAACCCCGCCGGGCCGGCGATCCGCACGTGCATCCCGGCCATGGCCCCGGCCAGCAGGTACGACTGCGCCATGTTGTTCGCGCCGTCGCCCACATAGGCCAGGGTCCGGCCGGACGTGCCGCCGCACCGCTCCCGGATGGTCAGCAGGTCGGCCAGCAGCTGGCAGGGGTGGAACCCGTCGGTGAGCGCGTTGACCACCGGGACGGTAGCGCCGCCGGCGACCTCGGCGATCCGGTCGTCGCCGTGGGTACGCAGCACGATCGCCGCGACGTAGCGGGACAGCACCCGGCCCGCGTCGGCGAGCGTCTCGCCCCGGCCGAAGTGAGTGACCTGGGTGTCCACGACCAGCGGATGGCCGCCCAGCTCGGCGATGCCGACGTCGAACGAGATCCGCGTCCGCAGACTCTGCTTGTCGAAGAGCACCGCCACCGAGCGGGGGCCGGCCAGCGGTTGGTGGCCGAACCGATCGGCCTTCATCCGGGCCGCCAGGTCGAGCACGCTCGACTGTTCGGCGGGCGAGAGGTCGTCGTCGCGCAGGAAGTGCCGGATCATGCGGTCGTCCCCGTCGTGGTGGGCTGGGTGGAGGATTCGGTGGTCGCGGAAGCGCTCGTGCCGGCCGCCGCCGGGGCCGTCGCGTCCAGGGCCGCCGGGAGCGCGGCGAGGAACGCGTCGACCTGCTCGGTGGTGAGGATCAACGGCGGGGCGAGGCGGAGTACGCCCGGCTGCACCGGGTTGGTCAGGAAGCCGGCCTCCCGCAGCGCCTCGGCCAGGACCGTCGACACCGGCGCGGTGAGCACCACGCCGAGCAGCAACCCGGCCCCGCGTACGCCCGCGACGAGCGGGTGGTCCAGCGCCTCGATGCCCCGACGCAGCCGTTCGCCGACGCGCTTGACGTGGTCGAGCAGCCCTTCGTTGGCGATGGTAGCCACCACGGCGAGCGCGGCGGCGCAGCTCACCGGGTTGCCGCCGAAGGTCGTACCGTGCGAGCCGGGGGTGAGCAGGTCGGCGGCCCGGCCGAAGGCGAGCGTCGCGCCCAGCGGCAGCCCACCACCCAGGCCCTTGGCCAGGGTCACCACGTCGGGCTCCACGCCCTCGGCCTGGTGGGCGAACCAGTGCCCGGTACGGCCGATGCCGGTCTGCACCTCGTCGAGCACCAGCAGCGCCCCGTGCCGGGCGGTGATCCGCCGGGCCGCCGTCAGGTAGCCGGTCGGCGGTACGACCACGCCGTTCTCACCCTGGATGGGCTCCAGGATCACCATTGCGGTGGCGTCGGTGACCGCCGCCTCCAGGGCGCTCACGTCGCCGTAGTCGACGTGGGTCACCTCGCCGGGCAACGGCCGGAACGGGTCCGCCTTGGCGGGCTGACCGGTCAGGGCGAGGGCGCCCATGGTGCGACCGTGAAAGCCGCCGTTGGTGGCGACCACGTGGCTGCGCCCGGTGCGCCGGGACAGCTTGAAGGCGGTCTCGTTCGCCTCCGCGCCGGAGTTGGCGAAGAAGACCCGGCCGGCTCGGCTGCCGGCGAGCGCCAGCAGCAGCTCCGCGAGAGCTACCGGCGGCTCGGCGACGAAGAGGTTGGAGACGTGCCCCAGCGTGGCCACCTGCTTCGACACGGCGGCCACCACCGCCGGATGGGCGTGACCGAGAGCGTTCACCGCGATCCCGCCCACCAGGTCCACGTACTCGCGGCCCGCCTCGTCGACCACCACGGCGCCCGCGCCGGAGACCAGCGCCAGCGGCGGCGTTCCGTAGTTGTCCATCATGGACTGCGTCCACCGTCGCACCAGACTGCTCATGCCCCGTCCGTCCCGTCCTGCGGCACCACCATCGTTCCGAACCCTTCCGACGTGAACACCTCGAGCAACGTGGAGTGCGCCACCCGGCCGTCGACCACGTGCGCGGCCGGCACGCCCCCGCGCACGGCCCGCAGGCAGGCCTCCATCTTCGGTACCATCCCCGACTCCAGGCGGGGCAGCAGCTTGGCCAGGTCGTCCGCGGTGATCACGGAGACCAGGCTGTTGGTGTCCGGCCAGTCGGCGTACAGGCCGGCCACATCGGTGAGGACGACCAGCTTGCGGGCCCGTAGGGCGACGGCGAGCGCGGCGGCGGCGGTGTCCGCGTTGAGGTTGTGCAGGACACCGTCGACGTCCGGCGCGACCGTCGAGATCACCGGGATCCGGCCGGCGTCGATCAGGTCGGTCACCGCCGAGGTGTCCACCGACTCGACGTCGCCCACCTGGCCCACGTCGACCGGCAGCCCGTCCACGTACGCCGGGCGGCGCACCGCCGTGAACAGCCGCGCGTCCTCGCCGGAGAGGCCGACGGCGTACGGGCCGTACGAGTTGATCAGCCCGACCAGCTCCCGCCCGACCTGCCCGACGAGCACCATCCGGACCACGTCCATCGCCTCGGCGGTCGTCACCCGCAGACCGCCCCGGAACTCGCTCTCGATGCCGAGCCGGCCCAGCATGGCCGAGATCTGCGGACCGCCGCCGTGCACCACCACGGGCTTCAGACCGGCGTACCGCAGGAACACCATGTCGGCCGCGAACGCCCGCTGCAACTCCGGCTCGGTCATGGCGTTGCCGCCGTACTTGACGACGACCGTGGAGCCGGAGAAACGCGCCAGCCAGGGCAGCGCCTCGATCAGCGTCTCCGCCTTCACCTGCGCACGGGTGAGATCACTGCTGAGATTCATGTCGAGTACGCCGAGTTCTCGTGCACGTACGCGTGGGACAGGTCGTTGGTCCAGATGGTGGCCGTCGAATCGCCCGCGCGCAGGTCGATCCGGATGCTGACGTCCCGCGCGCTGAGGTCGGCCGTCGAACGGTCCTCGGCCACCGCGCCGCCCCGGCACAGCCAGACCCCGTTGACGGCCACGTCCACCTTGTCCGGCTCGAAGGCGGCCGTGGTGGTGCCGACCGAGGCGAGGATCCGACCCCAGTTCGGGTCGTTGCCGAACAGGGCGGTCTTGACCAGGTTGCTGCGAGCGACCGAGCGGCCCACCTCGACCGCGTCGTCCTCGGTCGCGGCCCCCACGACGTCGATGGCGACCTGCTTGGTGGCGCCCTCCGCGTCGGCGATGAGCTGCTGCGCCAGGTCGTGGCAGGCCGTGGTGACCGCGGCGGCCAACTCGGCCGGGGTCGGCTCGATGCCGCTGGCGCCGCTGGACAACAGCAGCACCGTGTCATTGGTGGACATGCAGCCGTCGGAATCGACCCGGTCGAACGTCACCCGGGCCGCGGCGCGTAGCGCCTCGTCCAGGACCGCCGGCCCCGCCACCGCGTCGGTGGTGAGCACGCAGAGCATGGTGGCCATGCCCGGCGCGAGCATGCCGGAGCCCTTGGCCATGCCGCCGACCGTCCATCCACTGCCCCGGGCCACCGTGGTCTTCGGCCGGGTGTCGGTGGTCATGATGGCCTCGGCGGCGGCCAGGCCGCCGTCACGCGACAACTGCCGGATGGCGGTACGGACGCCCGGCAGCAGCTTGTCCATCGGCAACCGCTCACCGATCAACCCGGTGGAGCAGACCGCCACCTCGCCGGCCCCGAGGAGCAGCCGCGGGCTGACCGCGCTCAGCGCCGAGGCGGTGTGCTCGGCCGTGGCGTGCGTGTCCTGGAAACCGGCCGGGCCGGTGCAGGCGTTCGCGCCACCGGAGTTGAGCACCACCGCGCGGACCACGCCGCCCTGCACGACCTGCTGGCTCCAGAGCACCGGCGCGGCCTTGACCCGGTTGGTGGTGAAGACACCGGCGACACCGGCGTCCGGGCCGTCGTTGACCACCAGCGCGACGTCCGGGCCACCGCTGGCCTTCAGTCCGGCGGTCACTCCAGCGGCCCGGAACCCCCGAGGGGTGGTGACACTCACGCGACTCCCCTCCCGTTCGCGACTGCGGGACTGGGCCGCGCTGCACTCCTCGCGTTCACGGGCTGACTCCCCAGATCGACAGGCCCGTCGTCTCCGGCAGGCCGAGCATCAGGTTGGCGTTCTGCACGGCCTGGCCGGCGGCGCCCTTGCCGAGGTTGTCCAGGGCGCTGACCACGATCAGCCGACCCGAGTCGACGTCGACGGTGGCCTGCAGATGACACGAGTTGGAGCCCAGCGTGGCCGCCGTGTGCGGCCACCTCCCCTCCGGCAGCACGTGCACGAACGGCGCGTCGGCGTACGCCCGCGTCAGCACCTCCTGCGGGTCGACGCCGCGGGCCGGCACGGCGGTGACCGTGGCGAGGATGCCGCGTGGCATCGGCGCGAGGACCGGGGTGAACGATAGGCCGGTCGCCCCGGAGGCCTGCTTGATCTCGGGCACGTGCTGGTGGGTGCCGACCCGGTACGGCGACAGGTCGCCCATCACCTCGCTGCCGAGCAGGTGCGGCTTCGCCGCCCGGCCCGCGCCGGAGGTGCCCGAGGCGGCGACCACGACCACGTCGGCGGGGTTGGCCGCGCCGTCGGCGATCAGCGGCGCGAGCGCGAGGGTGATCGCGGCGGCGTAGCAACCGGTGTTCGCGACCCGGGTGGAGCCCGCGATCATCTCCCGCTGGCCGGACAGCTCGGGCAGGCCGTACGTCCACTGGCCGGCGTGCGTGCCGCCGTAGTACTGCGCCCAGGCGTACGGGTCGGCGAGCCGGTGGTCGGCGCCCAGGTCGACGACGCGCACCTCGGGCGGGAGCTGGGCCGCGAGGGCCGCCGACTCGCCGTGCGGCAGCGCCAGGAAGACCAGGTCGGCGTCGGCGAGGATCGACGGGTCGGTCTCGCCGAACACCAGGTCGAGCCCGGTGAGCTGCGGATGCGCCACGTCGACGCGGTGCCCGGCCTGGCGGTGCGCGGTGGCGGCGACCAGCTCGAACTCCGGGTGCCCGGCGACCAGACGCAGCAGCTCACCGCCCGCGTACCCGCTCGCGCCCGCGACCGCGACTCGAATTCCCATACCCACCTCCGCATGACTATGCAGAGGAGACTAGCAAGAGTGATTGTTTCCTGCAAGTTAATACAGCCTACTGCATGGTGATGAAGGCCGGTGGTCGACAGTCTGCCTGCGAACCCGGTCGATCACGGGAAGTAACCTGGAGTAGCTGATGGCGTTAGTGGCCGGCCGGCTCATCGGCACGCAGGTGGGGCAGGTTCAGGCAGCATGCTTCGGGCCCACCCCGGGTCCGTGCTGCTGGGGCGGCCACGCGAAGAAGGGCCGAGCATGAACCTCGACCTGAACGGCCGCAGGAGGCCGCCGATCGTGCTCGTCGCCGTCGCGGTGGCGGCGGTGTCCGGCGTCGGCGCCTGCGGGCGCACTGCTGCGCCCGGCGAGAACCCATCCGGCAAGCAGGAGGTCGCCAGCGAGGGCGTACGGATCTCGGTGCCGGCGCAGTGGCCCCGCAACGCCGTCAAGTGCGGTACGCCGGTCCGGGACACGTACATCGTCGACCTCGACGTCGTCGCCGGCTGCGCGCTGACGCCGGAGCCCTCCGTCGATTACGCGGAGGTGAGACGTTCCAGGGACCTCGCCCGCGATCCGGTGGCGGCGATCGCCACCGAACAGGGCGACGCGGCCGGCCACCCCGTGCGCCGGGGCGGGGACGTGTTACCGGACGGCCGGTCGCGGCGGGTGGTGGTGATCGCCGACCAACGGATGGTCGTCATCGCGGTCGCGGACGACCCGGCCGACGCCGACGCGATCGCCCACTCACTCCGGGTCGACTGACCTGCCGAGGACGACACCCGGGCCCAACGATTTCCGAGCACCCGCCGAGCGACCCCGCACCACAGGCGTACCCGAGAGACGTACCCGAAGAAGGCCCTGACCCGGCGGGAACCACCAGGGCAGGGCCTTGCTCGTTGGTGCGTGGACAGGCTACGCGCCGCGCAGGGTCGCGCCGAAGCGCTCGGCCGCGACGGCGACCGCCGCGTCCCGGGCGGCCAGCGCCTCCTCGACGGTCAGCGTCCGGTCCGGGGCGCGGAACGTCAGCTTGTACGCCAGCGACCGGCGACCCTCGCCGAGCTGCGCGCCGGAGTACACGTCGAACAGTCGCACGTCCTCCAACAGCTCGCCGGCGCCCGCCTCCAGCGCCCGACGCACCTGTTCGGCCGGGACCGACTCGTCCAGCACCAACGCCACGTCGATCAACGCCGGCGGGAACCCGGACACTGTCGGCGCGGGAACCACCGGCACCGGCGGCAGCACGTCCAGGTCCAGCTCCATGGCGCAGGTGCGGCGGGGCAGTTCCAGGGCCGCCACCGCCGCCGGGTGCAGCTCACCGGCGTATCCGACGACGGTGTCGTCGACCCGCAGCTCGGCGCAGCGGCCCGGGTGCCACGGCGCGTGCTCGGCGGCCCGTACCTCGACCCGCTCGTCGGGGATGCCGGCGGCGGCCAGCACGTCCCGGGCCGCCTCGATGGCGTCGGCCCACCCGGCCGGGCGGCCCGCGCCCCACCAGCCGGCCGGGTCCAGGTCACCGGCGAGTACCGCCGCGACGTGCACCGGTTGGGCCGGCACGACCGCGTCGGCGGCGGCGAACTCCTCGTCGGTGGGTCGCCGGTCCACGCCCATCGCCGGCGGGCTGCCGGCGTCGGGGCGCGGGTGGAAGACCGCGCCGATCTCGTAGAGGGCGAGGTCGCGGTGACCCCGGCCGAGGTTGCGCTTGAGGATGCCGAGCAGCGGGCCGAGCAGCGTGGTGCGCAGCAGCGGCTCCTCCTCGGACAGCGGGTTGGCGAGGCGCACCGCGGGTCGGCGCGGGTCGTCGGCCGGCAGTCCGAGCTGGTCGGCCAGCTCCGGGGAGACGAAGGGGTGCGCGAGCACCTCCACGTACCCCCGCTCGGCCAGCGACCATGCGACGGCCCGGCGGCGACGCTGGCGCGGGGTCAGGCCGTTCCCGGGCGGCGCGGTCGGCAGCACCGACGGCACCTTGTCGTACCCGTCGAGGCGGACGACCTCCTCGACCAGGTCGGCCGGGTCGGTCAGGTCGGGCCGCCAGCTCGGCGGGGTGACGCTCAGCGCCGACCCGGCGCCGCTGGCCGTGCCGACCGCGCCCGGGTCCTCGGAGAGCCGGTCCGCGCCCTGCGCGACCGTGCAGCCCACCTGCTCCAGCAGGGCGACGACCCGCGCGGGCGGGTACTCGACGCCGACCCGCCGGGTCGGCAGGTCCGCCGGCAGGGTGATGGGCGTACGCGGCCGGACGTGGTCGATGTCCAGGATCTCGGCGCTCGGAGCGCCGCCACCGTGCTCGGTGAGCAGCCGCACGGCCCGCTCCAGCGCGACCAGCGGCACCGCCGGGTCGACGCCCCGCTCCCAGCGCTTCGCGGCCTCGCTGAACAGCTTGTGCCGGCGGGCCGTGCGCCCGACCATGGCCGGGTCCCAGTGGGCGGCCTCGAAAAGCACGTTTGTGGTCTTTCCGGTGTCGACCTCGCTGGTCTCGCCGCCCATCACCGCCGCGAGCGAGATCGGGCCAGTGTCGTCGCAGATGACCATGTCGTCGGCGGTGAGCACCCGGCTGACACCGTCCAGGGTGGTCAGCTTCTCCCCCGCCTCGGCACGGCGGACCACCAGCGGGCCGGCGATCCGGTCGGCGTCGAAGGCGTGCATCGGCTGGCCCAGCTCCAACATCACGTAGTTGGTGATGTCGACGGGCAGCGAGATGCTGCGGATGCCGGCGGTGACGAGCCGCTGGGCCATCCACGACGGCGTGGGCGCGGCCGGGTCGACGCCCCGCACCAGGCGGGCGGCGTACCGGTCACAGCCGACCGTGTCGCGGACCTCGACCGGGTACGCCGGCGTCGGCGTACCGCCCGGCGCGGGCGCCATCCCCGGGTCGCGCAGCGGCACGTCGAACGCGTGCGACAGCTCCCGGGCCAGGCCGCGCAGGCTCAGCGCGTACCCCCGGTCCGGGGTGATCTCCAGCTCGAACACGACGTCGTCGAGGCCCACGACGGACCGTGCGTCGTCACCCGGCTTGGCGGTCACCTCCGGCGGCAGCACGATGATGCCCGAGTGGTCGTCGCCCAGGCCCAGCTCCCTGGCCGAGCAGATCATGCCGGCCGAGTTGTGCCCGTACGTCTTGCGCGCGCCGATCGCGAACCCGCCGGGCAGCACGCCGCCGGGCAGGATCACTACGACCCGGTCGCCGACGGCGAAGTTGCGCGCCCCGCAGACGATCTCCTGCGGCTCGCCGGTGCCGTTGGCGGCGCCCACGTCCACCCGGCAGAACCGGATCGGCTTCTTGAAGCCGGTCAGCTCCTCGATCTCGCGTACCTCGCCGACGACGAGCTGACCGGTGACGCTCGCGCGCAGGTCCTGCACGGACTCGACCTCGATACCGAGGTCGACCAGAGCCTGCTCCAGATCGCCGGTGGGCAGGTCGGCGGGGAGGTCGACGTACTCCCGCAGCCAACTGACAGAAACTCGCATGACTTCAGACCACCGTTCCCGTGTCTCGTACCCGCATCGCCCTACGCCCCGGTCCCGAGCGCGCGGCTGAACCGCACGTCGCCCTCGAAGAGATGGCGGATGTCGCTGACCCCGTGCCGGACCATCAGGGTCCGGTCGATGCCCATGCCGAAGGCGAAGCCGGAGTAGACCTCCGGGTCGACCCCGCAGGCGCGCAGCACCCGGGGGTTGACCATCCCGCAGCCACCCCACTCGACCCACTGCGGACCGTCGCGGTGCTCCGGGAACCACACGTCGAACTCCGCCGACGGCTCGGTGAACGGGAAGTAGTGCGGCCGCCACCGGGTCTTCGCCTCCGGGCCGAACATCGCCCGCGCGAAGTGGTCGAGGGTGCCCCGCAGGTGCGCCATCGTGATGCCCTTGTCGACCACCAGGCCTTCGGCCTGGTGGAACACCGGGCTGTGGGTGGCGTCGATCTCGTCGGTGCGGTAGACCCGGCCGGGCACGATCACGTAGATCGGTGGCTTGCGGCTGAGCATGGTGCGGGTCTGCACCGTCGACGTGTGCGTTCGTAAAACAAGCCCGGAGCCCGCGGACCCATCAGGGGATGCGATGTGGAAGGTGTCCATCAGCCCGCGCGCCGGGTGGTCGGCGGGGATGTTCAACGCGTCGAAGTTGACCCACTCCAGGTCGACCTCGGGGCCCTCGGCCACCTCGTAACCCATCCCGACGAAGAGGTCGCTGATCGACTCCATCAGCGTGCTCAGCGGGTGCCGGGCACCACGAGGACGCCGGGCGTACGGCAATGTGACGTCCACCCGCTCCTCCACGAGCACCCGCGCGGCCTGCTCGCGCTCCACCACCTCGGCGCGCTCGGCGTACGCGGTCTCGATCGCCCGGCGGGCCTCGTTGACCCGCTTGCCGGCGTCGGACTTCGCGGCCGGCGGCAACGCGCCGATCTCCCGGCGCGCGAGGGACACCGGAGACCGGTCACCGAGGTGCGCGGGGCGCAGCGCGGTCAACGCGTCCGGGTCGGCGGCGTCGTCGAACGCCTTCGTGGCGTCGGCGACGGCCTCGGCCAGGGCGGCCGGGTCGAGCAGGGCGACCTGCTTCGGGTCGTACGGATCGTTGCGGTAGCTCATGGCGTACGGGCACTCCCTCACGGCGGCGCCAGCCCGTCATCGGGGCGGCGAAGCGAGTCTACGGACGCGCGGCTGCGCCGCAGCCCGCCGGTAGGAGTTGCGCAGGGAGCAGGTCAGGCCCGCCGCCCGCCGACACCGGCGGGCTGGCTAAACGAACGCCGTGGCGCGTTCATGGACGGACGCTCTCCCCTGCTGTCAGTCGCGCCGGGTGTGGACACCCTCAGCGCTGTGCTCTCGCTGAAGCGTACAGGCAGACGGCCGCCGCGGCAGCCAGGTTGAGGCTCTCGGCGCGCCCGTACAGCGGCACCCGCACCCGGGCGTCGGCGGCAGCGGTCAACGCCTCGGGCAGCCCGTGCGCCTCGGAACCGAACAGCCAGGCGGTGGGCCCGACGAGCCGGCCGTAGTCGGTCAGATCATCCAGGTCGCTGTCGCCGTACCCGGTGGTGGCGAAGATCGACAGCCCGGCGGCGCGCAGCGCGTCGACCACCGCGACCGGATCGGGCGCGCGCACCACGTCGACGTGGAACAGGCTGCCGGCGGAGGCGCGGACACACTTGCCGTTGTACGGGTCGACGGCGTCGCCGGCGAAGATCACCGCGCTCGCGCCGGCCGCGTCGGCGGTGCGCAGCACGGTGCCGGCGTTACCCGGGTCGCGGATCTCGGCGAGCACCGCCACCAGCCGGGGCGTACCCGCCAGGGCCTGCTCCAGCGGCACGTCCAGGTGCCGGCAGACAGCGACGAGCCCCTGCGGGGCGACCGTCTCGGCCAGGGCCGCGAGGGCGTCGTCGGTCACCTCGGAGACCGGCACGTCGGCCCGGGCCGCCGTGGCGGCCAGCTCCGGGTGCCGATCCAGCGCGGTGGTCGTACCAAAAAGCTCGGTGACCACCCCCGACCGCGCCAGGGCCTCGCGGACCGCCTGCGGGCCCTCGGCCAGGAACCGGCCGGCGGCGTCGCGGTCCCGGCGGCGTTGCAGGCGGCGGGCGGCGACAACCCTGGGGGTACGGGGGGTGAAGGCCATGGGGTTTGCTCCTTCGGCACGATCGAGGCGCCCCCCGGACGGCGGTGCCGACGCGGGAGACGCCTCTCTCTGGTGCGTGGGGATCAGGCGGCCTGAGCCGCCGCGCCGCCGGTGCCCTCGGCCGTGACCGCAGCCCGAGCCAGCTCGACGATCGCCGCGAACGAGGCGGCGTCGTTGACGGCCATGTCGGCCAGGATCTTGCGGTCGACCTCGATGCCGGCCAGACGCAGGCCCTGGATCAGGCGGTTGTAGGTCATCCCGTTGGCCCGGGCGCCCGCGTTGATCCGCTGGATCCACAGCTGCCGGAAGTCGCCCTTGCGGTCACGACGGTCCCGGTAGGCGTACTGCATCGAGTGCAGCACCTGCTCCTTGGCCTTGCGGTACAGCCGGGAGCGCTGGCCGCGGTAACCACTCGCGGTCTCCAGCAGGGTACGACGCTTCTTCTGGGCGTTCACAGCCCGCTTGACGCGTGCCATCTCAACTCCTTCTTACGTAAAGGTGGCGCGCGTCAGCGGCCGAGCAGCTTCTTGATGCGCTTGACGTCGGCCTTGGCCAGCACGACCGTGCCGGTCAGCCGGCGGGTCTGGGTGGAGGGCTTCTTCTCCAGGTTGTGGCGCAGGCCGGCCTGCTGGGCAACGACCTTGCCCTTGCCGGTCAGCTTGACCCGCTTACCCATACCCGTGTGGCTCTTCATCTTCGGCATGTGGAACGTCTTCTCCCCTGTTACTCGCCGCTGGTGGCGGCGGTGCCGGTGTCGCCGGCTGCTGCGGTCTCGCCGACCGCCGCGGTCTCATCGGCTGCCGGAGCGGCGGACTCGTCCCCGACCCGGTCCCGAGGACCACCGCGCGACGCCGTGGCGGCGACCGCGGAAGCCTTGACGGCCCGGTGCGGAGCGAGAACCATGATCATGTTTCGGCCGTCCTGCTTGGGAGCGGCTTCGACGTATCCCAGATCCGTGATCTCGGACTCGAGCCGGCGCAGGAGCCGGTAACCCAGCTCCGGGCGGCTCTGCTCGCGACCGCGGAACATGATCGTCACCTTGACCTTGTCGCCCGCCTTGAGGAACCGCACCACGTGACCCTTCTTGGTCTCGTAGTCGTGCGGGTCGATCTTCGGCCGAAGCTTCATTTCCTTGATGACGGTCTGCTGCTGGTTACGCCGCGCTTCGCGCGCCTTGAGTGCGCTCTCGTACTTGAACTTGCCGAAGTCCATGAGCTTGCACACCGGCGGGCGCGCCATCGGCGCAACCTCGACCAGGTCCAGATCGACGTCCGCGGCCAGCTGAAGGGCGCGCTCCAGCGGGACGATGCCCACCTGCTCACCCTCTGGGCCGACCAGTCGGACCTCACGTGCCCGGATCTGCTCGTTCACGCGTGGTTCGACGCTGATGGGGCCTCCTCGAGTCGTTTCTGCTCAGGTGCCGACCCCTGCGGCTCCCGGGAGGGACCCGACTTGGAAAACAGAAGGCCCTGGCGCATGCCAGGGCCCGCTCGACCGGTCGGCACGATCACAGGATCGCGCATCCGGGACCGGGACATGCCCGGAACCGGTGACCGGACCCGGCCACCGTAGCGGCGACTCGGGTGGGAGCAGGCGCTCCGCTTTCGAGGCTGTCTGCTCGCATGCGGAGACAGCCTGGTCGACTCGACAACACTACACCGCCGCCCCGCCCACCCCCAAACCGGACACCCCGGCTGGCGCAGGCACCGTCCGGCGCGCGCGGGGCGCGGGGCGCGGGGCGCGGGGCGCGGGGCGCGGGGTGCGGGGTGATCAAGAGGTTTGCGTCACGACACGCCGTGCCCCGTGACGCAAACCTCTTGATCACCGCGCTGAGTCAGCTTCGCGCTGGCGTGGGAGGCGTGGGGGGCGTCGGGGGGCAGGGCGGGAGTGCCGTGGCTTGCGTGCGGGGTGGGTGGTTCAGGTGCCGACGGCGCGTTCCGCCAAGCGGGTCAGGTGGGCTTCGTGCAGCCGGCGCAGGGCGCGCACGCCGTCGACGGCCAACTCCTTGTCGGCCGCCTGGAGCGCGATCAACGGCAGCAGGTCGTCGTCGTGCAGTTCCAGGCTGGCCCAGGGCGCCCCGCGATCGAAGCGGACACCCCGGACGACCTCCCAGGGCAGCTCGTAGGAGCTGATCACGTTACGCACCCGGATGCGCCGCTCGTCCGCTTCGATGCGCGGGCGGGTGAACAGCAGGAAGCCCAGTGCCCCGAAGATGCCGAGGCCGATCATGGCGATCTGGTCACCGCGCTGGAAGCTGCCGTACCCGTCGCCGGTCGGCCCGCTCAGCGAGGTGGCGACCAGGGCGAACACCACCACCAGCACGATCGCCGCGGACCAGCACACCACCCGGATGCGGCGGGGCTTGAGGCGGACCAGCTCGGTGTCACTCACTCCCCCAGTCTGCCACTCACGTCCGCCCCACCCGCGCATCACCCGCCGAGGCGCCGCCCGTGATCCACCCGAGGTCAGCGAAGTGGGGGTGACCCGCGCGAGCGGACACCCCCACTTCCGCGATCTCGGGTGGATCAATACCCGTCAGAGGCGGCAGGCGTGGATGTTGGTGACCAGGATGGCGCGGGCACCCAGGTCGTACAGCTCGTCCATGATCCGGTGCACGTCGTCGCTGAGCACCATGGCCTGCACGGCCACCCAGCCCTCGCGGTGCAACGGCGAGACCGTGGGCGACTCGATGCCGGGGGTCAACCCGCTGGCCCGGTCCAGCAGACCGGCCGGCACGTCGTAGGCGAGCATCACGTAACGCCGGGCCACCAGCACGCCGTGCAGGCGACGGAGGAGCTGCTCGGCCTGCGTGTGGGCCGGCGCGCCGGCACGTCGCACCAGCACCGCCGACGATCGCAGCAGCGGCTCGCCGAACACGACGAGGCCCGCCTGACGCAGCGTCGCTCCGGTCTCCACCACGTCCGCGATCACGTCGGCCACCCCGAGGCGTACGGCGTTCTCCACGGCGCCGTCGAGGCGGATCACCTCGGCCTTGACGCCCGCCTCATCGAGGTGCCGCTCCACCAGCCCCGGGTACGCGGTGGCGATCTTGTGCCCGCCCAACTCCTGGACGGAGTCGATGTCGTCCGGGCGGGCGGCGAACCGGAAGGTGGCCCGCCCGAAGGCGAGGTCGACGACCTCCTCGGCGGGCGCGGCCGAGTCGATCAGCAGGTCACGGCCGGTGATGCCGAGGTCGAGATCACCGGAGCCGACGTAGGTGGCGATGTCCTTGGGACGCAGGTAGAAGAATTCGACGTCGTTGGCCTCGTCCCGGCAGACGAGGTCCTTGGGATCGGTGCGCTGGCGGTAGCCCGCCTCGCGCAGCATCTGGGCGGCCGGATCGGCCAGGGTGCCCTTGTTGGGGATGGCGACACGCAGCATGACGGAGTGCTCCTTCGATCGGGTCTGATCAACGACGGGGCGCACTCACAGATGTCGGTAGACGTCCTTGAGCTCGAGACCGCTGGCGAGCATCAGCACCTGGACCTGGTAGAGCAGTTGGGAGATCTCCTCGGCGGTGCGCTGCGGCCCCTCGTGCTCGGCGGCCATCCACGACTCGGCCGCCTCCTCGACGACCTTCTTGCCGATGAAGTGCACGCCCTTGTCCAGAGCGGCGACGGTGCCCGAGCCCGGGGTGCCGGCGGCGGCCTTGGCCTGCAGCTCGGCGAACAACTCCTCGAACGTCTTCACGGGGAACGATTCTTCCAGCCGCCGGGCCACCACCGGACGTCCGGGTCCGGCCGAACCCAGCAGGCGGACAATTCCCTATCGTCCCGGTGGGAAGATCTTCGATCGATGGCCGTGGAGCTTTACGCTGTCCGCCATGGCCAGCCGCTCACGTCTTCTCGCGCTCACCCTCGTCGGCGCCGTCGTCGGCGCCGTCACCGCCTGCGCGCCGCAGGACGAACCGACCCCCACCGTCACCGCCGCGCCGTCCTGCGTCAAGGACAGCCTGCCCACCCGTACGCCGGGCAAGCTCACCATCGCCACCGACCAGCCGGCGTACGAGCCGTGGTTCCGGCAGGACAAGCCGGAGAACGGCGAGGGCTTCGAGGCCGCCGTCGCGTACGCCGTGGCCGAGAAGCTGGGCTACGCGCGGGCGGACGTCGCCTGGACGCGGGTGAAGTTCGACACCGCGATCGCGCCCGGGGAGAAGACCTTCGACTTCGACATCAACCAGTTCTCGGTCACCGACGAGCGCAAGCAGGCGGTGGACTTCTCCGCGCCGTACTACCTGGTGCGGCAGACGGTCATCGCGCTCAAGTCGTCGAAGATCGCCGGCAAGAAGACCGTGGCCGACCTGAAGGGCGCCAAGCTCGGGGCCCAGGTAGGCACGACCAGCTACCAGGCGATCACCGACGTCATCAAGCCCACCGCGAAGCCGCAGGTCTACAACAGCAACGACGACGCCAAGAAGGCCCTGCAGAACGGGCAGATCGACGGTCTCGTGGTGGACCTGCCGACGGCCTTCTACATCACCGGCGCGGAGGTCACCGACGCGGTGATCGTCGGCCAGCTGCCACGGGTCGGCGTGCCGGAGGTGTTCGGGCTGCTGCTGGACAAGAACTCGCCGCTGACCCGCTGTGTGAGCGGAGCCGTCGGTCAGCTCAGCGAGGCCGGCACGCTCAAGGAGCTGGAGCAGAAGTGGCTCGCGCAGGTGGCGGGCGCGGCCGAGCTGACGTGACGCCGCGGGAAACCACCCCCGCCCTAGCGCCACGGGAGCACACCCCCTCGCCGGCCCAGGCGCGGCGAACGGCGTACCGGCGGCGACAGACCGTCTACAGCGTGCTGGTCGCGGCCTCCTCCACGGCGGCGCTCGGCACGTTGCTGGTCGTCGCGGTGACCGGCGCGCCGGGCTGGGACCGGGTACGGGAGTCGTTCCTGGACCCGAAGATCGCCGCCGACGCGCTGCCGACCGTGCTGGACGGGCTCTGGCTCAACGTACGGCTGCTGGTCTGCTGCGCGGCCGGCGCGCTGCTGTTGGGGCTGGTGATCGCCGTGCTGCGGACGCTGCGCGGCCCGATCTTCTTTCCGGTACGGGCGCTGGCCGCCGGCTACACGTACACGTTCCGGGGCCTACCACTGATCATCGTGCTCTACCTGCTCACCCTCGGCGTACCCGGGCTGCGGCTGCGGGGCATGCCGTCGGTGCTGGTGCTGGGCGGGCTGGCGCTGGTGCTCACCTACGGCGGCTACCTCGCCGAGGTGTTCCGGGCCGGCATCGAGTCGGTGCACCCCAGCCAACTCGCGGCGGCCCGGTCGCTGGGCCTGACCTACCGGCAGACGATGCGGCACGTGGTGCTGCCGCAGGCGGTCCGCCGGGTGGCGCCACCGCTGCTCAACGACGTGGTGGCCCTGCAGAAGGACGTCGGGCTGGTCTCGCTCGCCGGCCCGATCGACGCGGTCCGGGCCGCCCAGATCGCCACCGCCCAGACGTTCAACTACACGCCGTACATCGTGGCGGGCGTGCTGTTCGTGCTGCTCGCGATCCCGCTGATCGCGGTCACCGACTGGGTGACGCTGCGCTCGGCCCGCCGCCAGTCGGGAGGCTGACCATGACGCTGCTGCGCTGCCGGGGGCTGCGCAAGGAGTTCGCCGGCCACGTCGTGCTGGACGGGCTCGACCTGACGGTCGCCGAGCACCGGGTGGTGGCGCTGATCGGGGCGTCCGGGTCGGGCAAGTCCACGCTCCTGCGGTGCGTGAACCTCCTCGACGAGTTGGACGACGGGACGATCGAGCTGGACGGGGAGGACATCTCCGACCCTCGGGTTGACGCCGACCGGGTACGCCGGCGGATCGGCATGGTGTTCCAGGCGTACAACCTGTTTCCGCACCTGAGCGTGCTGGACAACATCACCCTCGCACCCCGGCGCGTACACCGGCGGGCCCGCGCGGACGCCGAGGCCCAGGCCCGCGACCTGCTCGACCGGGTGGGTCTGGGCGCGAAGGCGCACGCCTTTCCGGACGCCCTCTCCGGCGGGCAGCAGCAGCGGGTGGCGATCGTCCGGGCGTTGGCGAACTCGCCCCGGCTGATGCTGCTCGACGAGGTCACCTCGGCGCTGGACCCGGAACTCGTCGGCGAGGTGCTGACGATGATCCGGGACCTGAAGGCCGACGGGATGACCATGGTGCTGGCCACCCACGAGATGGGCTTCGCCCGGGAGGTCGCCGACGAGGTGTGCTTCCTCGACGCGGGGCGCGTCGTCGAGAGCGGCCCGCCGGAGCAGGTGCTCGGCGAGCCGACGCAGCCCCGTACCCGGCAGTTTCTGCGCCGGATCATCGAGGCCGGCCGGCTCTGAGACAGGCCGGCCGCCGCCGAGAACCCGGCCGCCACCGGAGATAGGCTGGCCGCCGCCGAGAACCCGGCCGCCGCCGGAGACAGGCCGGCCGCCACCGGAGACAGGCCGAGCGGGTCAGCCGGCGAAGCCGACCCGCTGCGCGTTGCCCGCCGCGACGGTACGCACGGCCAGCGCGGCGTCGAGCGCCGCGACGGTCGCCGCCCAGCCCTTGTCCTCCGCCGAGCCGGGCAGGCCGGCCCGGTCCCGGGCCTGCTCGATGGTCTCCACGGCGAGCACACCGTGGGCGACCGGCTTGCCCTCGTCCAGCGCCACCCGGGTCAGCCCGTCGGTGACCGATCGGCACACGTAGTCGAAGTGGGCGGTCGCGCCGCGGACGACCACGCCGAGCGCGACCACCACGTCGCAGCGGCGGGCGAGGGCCTGCGCGACGACGGGCAGCTCGACCGAGCCGGCGACGCGGGCGACCACGGATCGCGCGCCGCACGCCTCGGCGGCGGCGACCGCGCGCTCCAGCATGTGGTCGGTCAGGTCGCCGTGCCAGCGCGCGGCCACCACGCCGACGGTCAGCCCCGCGGCGTCCACCGCGTCGACTCCCGGCTCACCGAATCCCGCCATCGTCATGCTCCGATCTCGTCGTTGGCGACCGGACGCCCCAGCGGCGCCTCGGACACCTCGTCCAACTCGTCCAGCAGGTGACCCATCCGGTCCCGCTTGGTGCGCAGGTAGCGCAGGTTCTCCGGGTGCGCGCCGGCCGGCAGGCTCTCCCGGCCGGTGATAGTGAGCCCGTAACCCTCCAGCCCGGCCCGCTTGGCCGGGTTGTTGGTGAGCAGTCGCATCGAGCGCACGCCCAGGTCGTAGAGGATCTGCGCGCCGGTGCCGTAGTCGCGGGCGTCGGCCGGCAGGCCCAGGTCGAGGTTGGCGTCGACGGTGTCGCGGCCCTGGTCCTGCAACTGGTACGCCTGGAGCTTGTGCAGCAGCCCGATGCCGCGTCCTTCGTGGCCGCGCACGTAGAGCACCACGCCCCGGCCCTCACGGGCGACCCGGGCCAGCGCGGCGTCCAACTGCGGCCCGCAGTCGCAGCGCAGCGAGCCGAACACGTCCCCGGTCAGGCACTCGGAGTGCACCCGGACCAGCACGTCCTGGCCGTCGCCGAGGTCTCCGATGACCATGGCCACGTGCTCGGCCGGGTCGTGCTCGGCGCGGTAACCCAGCGCGCGGAACACCCCGTGCCGGGTGGGCATCCGAGCCTCGGCCACCTGCTCGACCTGCTTCTCGGTCCGCCGCCGGTAGGCGATCAGGTCGGCGATGGTGATCAGCACGAGGCCGTGTTCGGCGGCGAACTTCTCCAGGTCCGGCAACCGCATCATGGTGCCGTCGTCGTTGACCAGCTCGCAGAGCACGCCCGCCGGACGCAGCCCGGCGAGCCGGGTCAGGTCGATCGCCGCCTCGGTGTGGCCGGGCCGGCGCAGCACCCCGCCCTCGCGGGCGCGCAGCGGCACCACGTGCCCGGGACGCGCCAGGTCCGTCGGGTCGGTGGCCGCGTCGGCGAGCAGTCGGATGGTGTGCGCGCGGTCGGCCGCCGAGATGCCGGTGCTGACCCCCTCCCGGGCGTCGACGGTCACCGTGTACGCGGTGCCGCGCCGGTCCTGGTTGGTGTGGTGCATGGGCGGCAGGTCGAGGCGGTCGGCCTCGCTCTCGGTCAACGGCACGCAGACGTACCCCGAGGTGTAGCGCACCATGAACGCCATCAGCTCCGGCGTGGCCAGCTCGGCCGCGAAGATCAGGTCGCCCTCGTTCTCCCGGTCGGCGTCGTCGACCACGACGACCGGCCGTCCGGCCGCGATCTCGGCGATCGCCTGCTCGATGTCGGCGAAGCTCATGCCGCCACTCCGCTTCGCCGAACGGTCCGAGCCCCGGCCGGGTCGGTCTGGCCCGGCACGGCCACGCGGCCTCGGCCGGGGGTCGGACTGTGAGCAGTGGCGTCATGAGGCACCATGGCGCTTGACCTGATGATTCGCTCGCTTTGCTCGCTCATGCGACGGCCTCCGTGTAGGTGGGTGGGAGCGCGGCGGCCGGGCGGGTGGCGCGCGACGTGTGCCACCAGGCGGCGAAGCCCCAGGCGCAGAGGGCGCCGTAGATCAGGTACATGGCCGCCGACGGGTAGAACCCGCCGCGCAGCAGCAGCGGCACGCCGACGGCGTCCACCGCGATCCACACCAGCCAGAACTCGACCCAGCCGCGGGCCATGCCGTAGGTGGCGAGCAGACTGCCGGTGAGGATCCAGGCGTCCGGCAGCGGACCCCAGGAGCCCAACGCCTTGAGCAGCGGGTACGCCGCGGCGGTGCCGACGACGGCGGCCAGCAGCAGGGCGAGCCGTTCCCGCCCGGTGGCCCACCGTGGCAGCACCGCGGCGTGCTGGGCGTCGGCCCGACGGTTGCGCTGCCAGCGCCACCAGCCGTAGACGCTCACCGCGAAGAAGAAGACCTGCCGGCCGGCCTGCCCGTACAGGTCGTGGGCCTGCGGGGTGGCGAACACGCCGCCGAGGAAGACGGTGAACAGCAGCGCGTTCCCGATCATGCCGACCGGCCAGGCCCAGACCAGCCGGCGCAGCCCGAGCAGCGCCGAGATCAGGCCGAACGCGTTGCCGACGATCTCCCGGACCAGCACCGGCGAGCCGGCCACCTGCACCTGGGCGTCGAGGAGCCAGCCGAGGGCGCCCATCAGGCCACCTCGTCGGTCTCGGCGAGCCGACTGCCCAGCAGCCGCTCGACGTACTTGGCCACCACGTCGACCTCGAGGTTGACCGGGTCACCGACGCCCTTCGCGCCGAGGGTGGTCAGCTTGAGGGTGGTCGGAATGAGCCCGACGGCGAACTCGTCGACGCCGACGGCTGCCACGGTCAGCGACACGCCGTCGATCGTGATCGAGCCCTTCTCCACCACGTACCGCGACAGGTCGGCGGGGAGCCGGAACCGCACGGTCTCCCACTGCTCGGCCGGTTCGCGCGAGATCATCTCGCCGACACCGTCGACGTGCCCCTGCACGAGGTGCCCACCGAGGCGGCTGCCCAGCGCGGCGGCCCGTTCCAGGTTGACCGGGTCGCCCGCGTGCAGCGCGCCCAGCGCGGAGCGGCGCAGGGTTTCGCCCATGACGTCGGCGGTGAAGACGCCGTCGGCCGCGTCCACGACGGTCAGGCAGACACCGTTGACGGCGATGGAATCACCGTGCCGGGCGTCGGAGGTGACGAGCGGGCCCCGCACGGCGATCAGCGCGGAATCACCCGCCGTGGCCGTGACGCGCACGATCTCGCCCAATTCCTCGACAATGCCGGTGAACATGTCAGCCCTCCCTCTTTCGGGGCAAAGCGGTGATCCGGAGATCCGGACCGACCTGCGTAACGTCGACGAGCTCCAGATCGATGGCCTCAGCGATGGTCGTCACTCCCGCGTCGACCAGGGCGGTGGGGCCGGCGCCGAGCAGCCGCGGCGCGACGTACCCGACGATCTTGTCCACCAGGCCGGCGGCCAGGAACGCGCCGGCCAGCCGGGGCCCACCCTCCAGCAGCACGGCGCGGACGCCGCGCTGGTGCAGCGCCGCGAGCAGCGCCGGCAGGTCGACCCGGCCGTCCTTGCCCGCGCCGACCTCGGCGGCGGTCGCGATCCACGTCCGCGCGGCGCCGTCGCGGACCCGGGCGTCCACCGGGGTACGTCCCGAGCTGTCCACCACGACCCGCAGCGGCTGCCGGATGGCCAGGCTGCCGTCGCGCAGGTTGCGGGCGGTCAGGCGCGGATCGTCGGCGAGCACGGTGCCCACCCCGGCGATGACCGCGTCGACAGTGCCGCGCAGCGCGTGCACGTCGATCCGGGCCGCCTCCGAGGTGATCCACATGCTGGTGCCGTCCGCGGCGGCGGACCGGCCGTCGAGGGTGGCGGCGTACTTCCAGATGACGTACGGCCAGCCCCGGCGCATCGAGGTCAGCCAGGCCACGTTGCCGGCCTCGGCCTCCTCGCCGCGTACTCCCAGGTCCACCTGGACGCCGGCGGAGCGCAACGTGGCGGCGCCGCCGGTGGCCACCGGATTCGGGTCCGGTACGGCGATGACCACCCGGCCCACGCCGGCCTGGACCAGCGCGGTGCTGCAGGGGCCGGTGCGGCCGGTGTGGTCACACGGTTCCAGAGTGACGACCGCGGTGCCGCCCTTGGCCCGCCGGCCGGCCTGGGCCAGCGCGACGATCTCGGCGTGCGGTCCGCCCGCGTACGCGTGGAAGCCCTCGCCCACGACCTGGCCGTCCGCGTCGAGCAGCACGCACCCGACCACCGGGTTGGGGCTGGTGGTGCCCAGCCCGCGCGCCGCCAGCTCGATCGCACGCCGCATCGCCTCGTCGACGGAGACGCTGGCCATCGCCCTGTCCTGCCCTCTCACTCGCCTCATCGCGCGGGCGGTCAGGGAGGCGGTATGGACCGCGGGCAGGCGGCGGCGGATTCCGGGTACGGCACAGCCGCCCCGGGTGGGCGGCACGGCACGCTGAAGCCAGCGGCCGGCTCGGACCCGTCCGTCCCGCGCGCTGTCTCCCATCCGGACTGTCTGGGCGCGGACGAGCCGCACCCAACCGTCGGCCCCGGATTTTCACCAGGTCCACCGGGCGGCAGAGCCGTCCGGGTCGCGGGCTGACCACGGTTGGACCGTGGATCACCGCCGGTTCGGAATTTCACCGAGTCCCGCCAGCGCGTGGTGGGTACTTCGCAGTCTTACACGCCGAACCCGGCGTGTCGTTATTCAGGCGAGCTACTTCACAGCGGGATCACGCGTCAGGTGACGCCGCGCCGCCGGTCCACGGCGACATACGACCCCGGTTGGCTCTTGGCGACCGTCTTCATCTCCGAGGCCACCGCGATGGCCTCGAGCGGGTCGGTGAACCGCTTGCCGGCGTCGGACAGCGAGACGCCGATCGAGAGCGTGACCAGGGCCGCCCGGCGGATGTTGCCGCGCCGGTCCTTCAGCTCGACGAAGCCGCGCTCACGGTCGGTCGCGTCGTAGAGCGTGTCGGCGGACTTCTCGAAGTCGACCACCGCCCGGGAGGTGAGCGGGCGGACCTGGTCGGGCGCGCAGACGATCACGAAGTCGTCGCCGCCGACGTGGCCGAGGAAGGCCGGCGGCAGCCCCACCGCCACCACGGCCCGGTGCAGGCTGCGGGCCAGGGCGGAGATGAAGTCGTCGCCCCGGACGAAGCCGTACCGGTCGTTGACGCTCTTGAACCGGTCGATGTCGATGTAGCCGACCGCGTAGTCCACCCCCTGCCGGACCCGGTCGCTGATCTCCCGCCGGATGCGACTGTTGCCGGGCAGTCCGGTGAGCGGGGACACCTCCCGGAACTCCTTGTTGCGCCGCAGCGTCGAGGAGACCCGGGCCACCAGCTCGGCGGTGTCGAACGGTTTGACCAGGTAGTCGTCCGCGCCCGCGCTGAGCCCGTGGACCTTGTCCACGGTCATCCCCTTGGCCGTCAGCATGATCACCGGCAGGGCGGAGGTCATCGGGTCGGCGCGCAGCCGCCGGGTCAGCTCCAGCCCGTCGATGCGGGGCATCATGAGGTCGACCACGGCGAGATCCGGCCGCTGGCGCTCGATGACCTCCAGGGCCTCCTGACCATCGCTGGCGTGGATCACCTCGAAGCCGTGCAACCGCAGGTTGAACTCGACGAACCGGGCGATGTCCTCGTCGTCGTCGACGACGAGGATGACGTCCTTGCGGTCGACCTCGGGCTCCATCTCAGGCCTCGGGCGCCGCGCGTTCCGCCAGCGCCCGCAGGTGCCGTACCGCCTCCGCCGGGTCGGCGGCGCCGTAGACGGCGGTGCCGGCCACGAACGCGTCGGCGCCGGCCGCGGCCGCCTGCTCGATGGTGTCGGCGGCGATCCCGCCGTCCACCTCGATGCGCAGCTCCAGGTGCCCGGCGTTCACGTGCCGACGGGCGGCGCGGACCTTGTCCAGCAACTGCGGGATGAACCGCTGCCCGCCGAAGCCCGCCTTGATCGTCATGATCAACAGGGTGTCGAAGCTGGGCAGCAGGTCCAGGTACGGCTCGATCGGGGTGTCCCGGTCGATGGCCAGTCCAGCCTTAGCGCCGGCCGAACGCAGGTCCTTGGCCAGGGCCACCGGGTCGTCGGCCGCCTCGACGTGGAACGTGACGTTGTACGCCCCGGCGTCGGCGTACCCCGGGGCCCACCGACGCGGGTCGGAGATCATCAGATGCACGTCGAACGGCATCGTGGTGGCGGCCCGCAGGCTCTGCACCACGGGCAGCCCGATGGTCAGGTTGGGCACGAAATGGCTGTCCATCACGTCCACGTGCAACCAGTCCGCGGCGTCCTCGACGGCACGGACCTCTTCGGCGAGGCGAGCGAAATCGGCGGCCAGGATGCTCGGCGCGACGATTGGCGGCGGTACGGTCACGGGGCCAGTGTACGAACGCGGCCACCCGCCGCCCGCAGCACGGCACCAACTCCGACACGCTGTGATCCACCAGTGACCAGTAGTGCAGAATAAACCGGTCCGGATCCTCGAATCCGGACGAACAGACATCAGTGGCTGGCCGATCGACCCAAACGCGACGACACTCCAAGCGGGACGGTGCCGTAGGCTGCACGCCCGCCGGGGTCGCGCCACGGGGCGCGGCGACCGGTCGCCAGCTCCCGGGAGGGCGGACGATGCGACGGTGGCTTGCAGCGCTGGCGCTGGTCGGCGTCACGACGATGCTGCTGTCCGGCTGCGCGCCGGCACGCGGCGCGGACGGTGATCTCACCGACGACTGGCCGGAGTTGCGGGTTCCCCGACCGTTCACCCCGGCCACCGACACCTGCCTGCCCAGGATCACCGCGGTCGTGCAGGCCAGCACGTACGAGACCGTCGACTGCGCCCGCAGCCACCTCGCCGAGGCGATCCACGTCGGCACGTTCACCGGCCCGGCCGCGCGGGCCGGTGCCCGGCCGGGCCCGGGTTCGACCGCGCTGCGCGCGGCCCGCGCCGAGTGCGACCAGCGGGCCCGGGACGTGCTCGGCGGTGACTGGCACACGGCCCGGCTCACCCTGACGCTCTCGCTGCCCACGGCGCCGGCGTGGACCGGCGGCGCACGCTGGTTCCGCTGCGATCTCAGCGAGACCGACAGCATCGACAACACCCGCCCGGTGAACCGCGTCGGCAGCCTGCGTGGCGCGCTGATCGGCGACAGCCCGCTGACCCACCGCTGTTTCGACCCCAAGCTGATCGGCGACAACCTCAACTACATGGCCCCGGTGCTCTGCACCGAGCCGCACCGCGCCGAGTTCGTCGGCGTCTACGAGGAGAAGGACCTGAGCTGGGCGGCCTTCACCCGCTCCGGCGAGGAGGCGCACCGGCGCTGCATGGCGCTGATCGCCGCGTACGTGGCCGTGCCCAACAACAGCGAACTGCCGTACCGGGCCGGGTCCATCTACTACCCACCGTCGCAACGGGAGTGGGAGGAGGGCGACCGCGGGGTGCGCTGTTTCCTGTGGAGCGACGACCGGAAACTCACCCGTTCGATGCGCGGCGCCGGCCCCGAGGGACTACCCGCGATCTGACCTACGGTGCCGTATGCTGCTGCGCCGTGGCGTTACCGGCCGGCTGGAGGTCGACCGGAGGTCACCGGCGGCGGGAGGTCGAAGATGCGACGGTGGTTGACGGCGATTGCCGGAGGCGCGGCGGTGGCCCTGGCCCTCACCGGCTGTGGCACGCCCACCGGAGTTGACCGGAACCTCACCGACGACTGGCCGGCGCCCGTGGCGGCGCAGCAGTTCGTTCCCGCGGCCGGTGTCTGCCACCACTCCTTTCAGCAGGTCGGGTTCCTCAGCGGCTACAACCCGATGGAGTGCAGCGAGGCGCACCGGGTGGAGACGATCCACGTCGGCACGCTCACCGGTCCCGGCGCGGAGCGCGGCACCACCCCACCCCCGGGCTCCGAGGGCATGCGGGCCGCACAGGCCGGCTGCGAGAAGGAGGTCACCAAGGCGGTCGGCGGCGACTGGCGCTCCGGACGCCTGGGACTGACCGTCGTGCTGCCGTCGGCGCCCGCCTGGGCCGGCGGCGCCCGCTGGTACCGCTGCGACGTCACCGAGATCGCCAGCATCGACGACACCGCCGTCGACCTGCGCACCGGCAGTCTGCGGGGCGCGCTGGCCGGCGCGGCCCCGCTGGCCTACCGCTGCTTCAACCCGAAGCTGGTCAAGGACGACATCGAGGCGATGGTGCCGGTGTCCTGCACGGCGAAGCACCACGCCGAGTTCGTCGGGATCTGGCGTGCCCCGGACATCAGCTACGCGGAGTTCAACCGCACCACCAAGCGCACCCACCGCGCGTGCCAGTCGGTCACCGCCAAGTACGCCAAGGTGCCGGACGACTCCAAGCTCGACTTCCGCGCCGGGACGATCTACTACCAGCCGTACGAGCAGGAGTGGAAGAACGGCAACCGTGGGGTGCAGTGCTTCCTGTGGATCAGCGACCGGAACCTGACCCGCTCGATGCGCAACGCCGGCAACAAGGGCCTCCCCATCACCTGACCCCCCTCTCGCTGAGCTGAAAGGAAGGGCCCCTTGTTAACGCCTGGCGTATAACAAGGGGCCCTTCCTTTCACTTAGCGGGGCGGCTCAGCCTCGGCGCAGGACGGCGAGGAACATCGCGTCGGTGCCGTGCCGGTGCGGCCACAGCTGCACGGTGGGGCCGTCACCCAGGCCGGGCATGCCGGCCGGCAGCAACGGTCGGGCGTCGACGAAGTCCACCGCCACGCCGCTGCGACGGGCCGCCTCGGTGACCGTCACGTGGGTCTCCACCGTGTGCGGCGAGCAGGTCACGTAGGCGACCAACCCGCCCGGCCGGACCGCCCGCAGCGCCGCGCCCAGCAGCTCGCGTTGCAGCCGGGTCAGCGGCGGCAGGTCCGACGGCTGCCGCCGCCAGCGCGACTCGGGACGCCGGCGCAGCGAGCCCAGCCCGGTGCACGGCGCGTCCACCAGCACCCGGTCGAAGTGGCCCTCCGGCAGCTTCGGGTCCGCGCCGACCTCACGACCGTCCATCGCGAGCACGGTCACCGGCAGGCCCCGGGTCGCCTGGGACACCAGCCGGGCCCGGTGCTCGGCCACCTCCACGGCGGTCAGGCGGGCGCCCCGCTGCGCGGCCAGCGCGCCGAGCAACCCGGCCTTTCCGCCGGGACCGGCGCACAGGTCCAACCAGCGCCCGTCCGGGCCGTCCAGCGGCGCGTCGGCGAGCGCGGCGGCCACCAGTTGGGAGCCCTCGTCCTGGACGTGGGCGCGGCCGTCGACCACCGCCGCCACGTCGCCCGGGGCGCCGCCGGGCAGATAGACGGCGTACGGGGAGAAAGCGCCGGGCGCCCCGCCGACCGCGTCGGCCAGCTCGACCGGATCGATCAACCCGGGTCGGGCGCACAGGTGCACCGGGGGACGCTCGTTGTCCTCGATCAGGAGTCGGGCCGTCTCGCCCAGGTCGCCGCCGAGCGTCTCGGAGAAGGCCCGCACGATCCACTGCGGGTGGCTGTAGGCCAGCGCCAGGTGCCCGACCGGGTCGGTCTCGATCGGCGGCGCGAGTTTGGCCACCCACCCGTCGATGTCACGGGTCGACACCTCGCGCAGCACCGCGTTGGCGAACCCGGCCGCGCCCGGCGCGACCGAGCGGACCAGGTCCACGGTCGACGACACGGCCGCGTGCGGGGGCACCCGCGTGTGCAGGAGCTGGTACGCCCCGATCCGCAGCGCGTCGCGTGCCGGCGGGTCGATCCGGGCCACGTCCCGGCCGGCCGCGTCGCTGAGGATCGCGTCCAGCGTGCCCAGGTGACGCAGCGTGCCGTAGGTCAGCTCGGTGGCGAAGGCCGCGTCGCGGCCGTACAGCCCCTCCTCGCGCAGGATGGTGGGCAGCACCAGGTTGGCGAAGGCGTCGTCGCGGTGCACGGCGGCGAGCGCCTCGTACGCCGCGCGGCGCGGCCGGTCCAGCGGCGGTCGCGCCGGCCGGCGGTCGCCACCGCGGCCGGTCGACGGACCGCCCCGGTATGGACGCGTCCCCTCCGGGGCCGTCACGCGAGTCCCTCGCCGGCGCTGACGCGGACGCCGCGCGCCCAGTCGGTAGCCGCCATGGCCCGCTTGCCCGCGGCGCGGACCTCGCCGAGGCGCACCGGCCCGGTGGCCGTGCCGGCCAGCACGCGGGTCTTCTCCACCAGCAACTCCCCCGGTTTCAGGTCCGGGCCGTCGGCCACCGTCACGACCGGGCCGAGCTTCACCCGCTCGTCGCGGAAGGTCGTCCACGCGCCGGGCGCCGGCGTGCAGGCGCGGATGCGCCGGTCCACCGCGAAGGCCGGGTCGCCCCAGCGGACCCGGGCGTCCTCCACGGTCAGCTTCGGCGCGAGGGACACCCCGTCGGCCGGCTGCGGCTCGGCGCGGGCGGTGCCGTCGGCGATCGCGTCGAGCACCGCCACGAGCAGCCCCGCGCCACTGTCGGCGAGGCGTTCCAGCAGGTCGCCGGAGGTGTCGCCGGGACGGATCTCGTCGGTCAGGGTGCCGTAGACGGGCCCGGTGTCCAGGCCCTGCTCCAACTCGAAGACGCTGGCCCCGGTCAGCTCGTCGCCGTGCAGCACGGCGTGCTGTACGGGTGCGGCACCCCGCCAGGCCGGCAGCAGCGAGAAGTGCAGGTTGATCCAACCGTGGCGGGGGATCTCCAGCGCGGACGGCGGCACCAGCGCGCCGTAGGCCACCACCGGCACACAGTCCGGGGAGAGCGCGCGCAGCCGGTCGAGGAACTCCGGGTCGCGGGGTCGGGCCGGCGTGAGCACCTCCACGCCGTGCTCGTCGGCCCAGACGCCGACCGGGGAGCGGGACAGGCCCCTCCCCCGTCCGGCGGGCGCGTCGGGTCGGGTGACGACGGCGACCAGTTCGTGCTGGGAGGCCGCGACGGCGGCCAGGGCCGGTACGGCCACCGCCGGAGTGCCGGCGAAGATCACGCGCATCCGGGTCACCGACCCAGACCGAAGGGGTCGCTGATGTGCGGGCTCAGCTTGACCGTGGGCGGGGCCGAACCGTCGTACCACTCGGCCTGGCGGATCGCCTTCATGGCCTCCTTGCGCCCCTGCGCGTCCAGTCGGTCCAGGAAGAGCACCCCGTCGAGGTGGTCGGTCTCGTGCTGCACGCAGCGCGCCATCAGGCCGCTGCCGACGATCTGCATCGGGTCGCCGAACGAGCTGAAGCCCTTGGCGACGACGTTCTGCCGACGCTTGGTGTCGAAGTAGAGCCCGGGGATCGACAGGCAGCCCTCCGGGCCGTCCTGCTCCTCCTCGTCGGGGAACTCCAGCACCGGGTTGATCAGGTGCCCGAGCACGTCGTCGACGTCGAAGGTGAACACCCGCAGGCTCACGCCGAGCTGCGGCGCGGCCAGACCGGCGCCGTTCTGCTCCCGCATCGTGTCGGTGAGGTCGGCGACGAGCCGACGTAGCTCGGCGTCGAAGTTGACCACCGGATCGGCCGGCGTGCGCAGCACCGGATCCCCAAAAAGACGGATGGGCTGGACGGTCACGCGGGACGGCTCCTTCGTCGGACGGGCGAGCGGTGCCGTACCAGTCTACGGAGTGCCCGGCAGCGCTCCGGCCGGCGTACCTCGATCGGCCGGGGCCGGTGTGCCCAGCGTCACCAGCAGGCTCTCGTAGCCGCGCAGGGTCAGCCGGGTCCGGTGCCGGGGCGGCTCGGCCAGTGCCAGCTCGGGCAACCGGCGCAGCAGCAGCGGGAACGCCAGCTGCGCCTCCAGCCGGGCAAGGCCGGCGCCGAGGCAGTAATGCGGACCGGCACCGAAGGACAGCGGGTGCGCCTGCTCACGGGTGGGGTCGAAACGCTCCGGGTCGGTGAAGCGGCGGGGGTCGCGGTTGGCCGCGCCGAGCAGCAGCAGCGCCGTGCTGCCGGCCGGCAGGTCGAGCCCGCCGCAGCGCACCGGCGCCGCGCTGGTCCGGGTGGTCAGCTGCACCGGGGAGTCGTAGCGCAACAGCTCCTCGACGTACGCCGGGACGAGCCCGGGGTCGGCGCGCAGCGCGTCGGCGTCGTCGGGGTGGCGCAGCAGCACGACGAGGCCGTTGCCGAGCAGATTGGTGGTGGTCTCGAAGCCGGCCACCAGCAGCACCACCAGGTTGGCCAGCAGTTCGTCGCCGGTGAGCCGCTCGCCGTCGGCGTCGTGGACCTGGACCAGCGCGGTGGTCAGGTCATCGGCCGGTTCCCGGCGCCGGGCGACGATCAGCTCGACGAAGTAGTCGCGCAGCTCGGCTGCGCCCGCGTCGGCGACTGCCAGCTCCTCGGTGGTGATCTCCGGCTCCAGCACCCCGGTCATGTCGCCGGCCCAGCGGCGGAACAGCGGTCGGTCCTGCGCCGGCACGCCGAGCAGCGCGCAGATCACCCCGACCGGGAGCGGGTACGCGAAGTCGGCGAGCACGTCGACCGGCCGGCCGTCCTCGGCGCGCTCGATCATCGCGTCGAGCAACTCCTCGGCCTGCGCCCGCACCACGTCACGCATCCCGGCGATCCGGCGCGGACTGAACACCCCGGCGGCGAGCCGACGCATCCGGCTGTGGTCGGGCGGGTTGGTCCGCAGCATGGACCGGGCGATCGACTTCATCGCCGGGCTCTGCCGCCAGTTCGGCCACACCTGGTCCCGCAGCGCGTCGTCGAGCACCACGAGCCGGGGGTCGCGCAGCAGCTCGTCGACCTCCGGGTAGCCGGTCACCACGTACAGGCCGGGCAACGCCTCGACCACCGGCCCGTGCGAGCGCAGCCGCTCGTACGTCGGGTACGGATCGACGCGTCCCTGCGGCGACATGAGCAGTGTGAGCGCCTCGGCAGCCTCCATGGTCGGCCTCCCCGTCGATGCGTGGAAGGCTCCATCATCCCGGTGCCGCCGCCGGAAGGCATCCCCTGCCCGGCGCTCGTCAGCCCCCGGCGGTCGCCGCCGCGGCCAGCAGGGCACGGACCCGCTCGGCGTCGGGATGGCCGAGGTCGTCGAGGATGCGCAGGGCACGCCGCCAGGTCCGCACCGCGCCGACGGTGTCCCCCGCCGCCTGGCGGCTCTCGCCGAGCCGGGACAGGGTGTCCGCCTCGTCGTACCGGTCGCTGATCCGCCGGTAGAGCCGGAGCGCCCGCCCGTAACAAAGGATCGCCTCGGCGTGGTCGCCCAGGCGGGCGTGGATGAAGCCGAGGCTGTCCCAGGTGTTCGCCTCACCGTGCCGGTCGCCGGTGCGGCGCAGCAACGTCAGCGCCTGCCCGCAGTGCGTGAGCGCCGGGGCGTACTGCCCGAGCTGGGCGTGCGCCCAGCCGACCGCGTTGCGGGCGCTCGCCTCCCCGGCGAGGTGGCCGGCGTCGCGGTACAGCGCCAGCGCCCGCTGCCCGTGCTCCAGCGCCTCGGCGTGCCGGCCGAGGCCGTCGAGCATCGCGCCGAACGCCCGGTGGGTACGCGCCTGCCCGGTGTGGTCACCCAACGCCCCGAAGATCGCCAGGGCGTGCCGGTAGTTGCTCGCCGCCTCGTCCACCCGACCCAGCCGGGACAGCACCCGGGCGAGGTCCCGGTGGGCGTTCGCCTGCCCGAGTCGGTCGCCCGCCCGGCGGGCCCCGGCCAGGGCGGTCCGCTGGGCGGCGGCGAGGTCCGGCCACCGCCCCCGGCGTTGCAGGAAGTCCACCAGCGTCCACGCCAGCTGCCAGGCGTGGCTGTCGAACCCGACGCGCCGGGCGTGCGCGACGGCCGCCAGGAGCACCGGGTACTCGGTGGTGAACCAGGCGAGCGCCCGCCCGTGGTCGATGATCTCCTCGGGCCGCACACCGGGGGCGACCGGGGCCAGGGTGACCGGATCCCGGCCCGGTTGCAGCAGCAGCGCGGCCGCGTGGGCGGTGTGCAGGTAGTGGTCCAGTCCACGCCGGATCGCGGCCCGTCGGGCGCCGGCCGGTTCGAACCGCTCGGCCTGCTGGACGGCGTACGCCCGGAGCAGGTCGTGCGCGCCGAACCGACCGGGTGCGTGCTCGGTGACGAGGTGCGCGTGGGCCAGCTCCGCCAGCAGTCGGGGCGCCTGCTCGCGGGGCACCCCGGCCAGGCTGGCCGCCGCCGCCACGCCGATGTCCGGGCCCGGGTGGCAGCCGAACAGCCGGAACAGCCGCGCGGCCGGGGGCGTCAGGCTCCGGTAGGACCAGGAGAACACGGCCTGCACGTCGGTGCCGGCGTCACCGGCGTCGAACGATTCCAACGGGTGGGGCGCCTCGCGCAGCTCGGCCGCGAGGCTGGCCAGGGGGAAATCGGGATTTGCCGCGCCCCGCGCGGCGAGTACCGCCAGCGCCAGCGGCAACCGCGCGCACCGCTCGATGATCTCGTCCACCGCCCCTGGCTCGAGGGTCAGCCGGTCCGCGCCGAGCCGGCGGGCCAGCAGCTGCCACGCCTCGGCGGCGCTGAGCAGCTCCACGCCCACCGGCCGGGCGCCCTCGGCGGCGACCAGACCGGCCAGGCGGTTGCGGCTGGTGACCAGGACCAGGCAGGTCGCGCTGCCGGCCAGCAGCGGCCGGACCTGCTCGGCGTCGCGGGCATTGTCCAGCAGCACCAGCATCCGACGGCCGGCGAGCAGGCTGCGGTACAGGCCCACCTGCGCGCTCAGGTGGGTGGGGATCCGTTCGGGCGGCACCGCGAGGGCCTCGAGGAACCCCCGGACCGCCTCGACGGGCGTCACCACCGTGCCGGTGGCGTCGAATCCTCGCAGGTCGACGTAGAGCTGACCGTCCGGGAAGCGGTCGGCGACCCGATGCGCCCAGTGCACCGCCAGGGTGGTCTTGCCGACCCCGGCCGTACCGGACAGGGTCACCACCCCGGCGGGCGCCACGCCGCCGTCGTCGGCGGCGTCCGGGCTGGCCCAGGCGGTGTCGAGCTGCGCGAGCTGGGCGGTACGTCCGACGAATCCGGGCAGCGCCGGGGGCAGTTGACGGGGTACGGGGAGGCGGTTCGACGTCGCGGCGACCCGTGCGCCGCCGCCCTGGGGGCGCGCCGCCCCGGCGCCCGCCCGTACGTCGGTCGCGTGGTCGCCGGTCGGGCGTCGGCGTCGCTCCTCGATCCGGTCCCGCGCGGTGGCCAGCACACCCTGCTCGGCGGGGCTCGCGCCGAGCAATCGGATGAGCGCGTCGAACCGCTCCGGCGGGGGCAGGACGTTACCGGCGAAGTACTCCCCGATGATGCCGCGTGACCAGCCGGTCTTCGCCGCCAACTGCCGGTATGTCAGCCGGGTCTCGCCCTGCTGCCGTGCTTCGCGGCGGCGAAGTTGGCGCAGCAGACCGGCCAGATCCGGCAGGGTCTGCGCCGCGGCGGCACGGCGTGCCACGTCGCACCCCCCGGGCGACTCCTGGGCCCCGGCACGAACGCCGGGCGGAATCCACTGGTCGGACATGCGGCCCCCACCCCCTCCCGGTCACCCGGCGCCCCGGATGCCGACACGGGCAGGCTAGACGCGGCTACCAGCGGTGAGATAGGAGATCGCCGATGTCTGACAGTTCACATCGGACCTTTCGCCGTCCGGTGGTGTCCGACCGTGTCCAATCCCGTCCAGGATCGCCGTCCGGATCGGACGTCGCGTGCCACCGTCCCTGGTGCGGGCCCGGCCCGCGCCACGAACCCTGGGGAAGGGGTACAGATGATCCGTCCACACCCGAACGCCCGACGGTCCGCGTCGATGCTGCGTCGCATCGCCGTGGCTGCCTGCGGCCTCACGCTGCTCGTCACGGGCGTGACCGCCACGTCGGCCACCGCCGCGCCGAAGGGCAAGGCCACCACCACCGGATCGTTCGTCGACAGCACCGCGGTGCCAGGCGGCTTCGCCTCCTGGTCGGAGCTGCTCCAGTTGCAGCAGCGGATGAACACCGCCGCCGCCCAGATCACCAACGCCGCGCAGCGCAGCGCGAACTCCGGCTTCGCCGGCATCGTCGCCGATCCCGCCACCCGTCATCTCCAGGTCTACTGGAAGGGCGAGCCGCCGGCCCGACTGGTGGCCAACGCCCGGGCCACCGTCGCGACGACGGTGCTGCCCGCCGCGTACTCGCAGCGGGAGCTGATGGTCGCGGCCGACAAGCTGCGCGCCACGGCCGGCGACAAGATCACGACGGTGGGGCCGCGCGCCGACGGCGCCGGCCTGCTCGTCGGTACGCAGAGTGGGCTGCTCGGGGCGACGGCTCTCGCCGGCGTTCCGGTGACCGTCCAGACCGGCGTCGCCGCCGCTCCCGCCACCCGGTGGGACGACAGCCCGCCCTGGTGGGGTGGCGCCGCGTGGCGCAACACCTCCACCGGTGGCGGCTGCTCGACCGGCTTCGGCGTCTACCAGGGCGGGGTGTCGCGGGTACTCTCCGCCGCGCACTGCGCCAACCTCAACGTCGTGGCGGCCGACCCGACCGGGCAGACCATCGGCACCGTCATCAGCCGCAACGTCAGCAGCGACAGCCTGCTCATCGCGGGCAGCGGCGGCGGCCGGGTCTTCAACAACAGCACGGACGCGAACGGCGCGGTGGTCAGCGAGTTCAGCAACCAGGTGATCGGCGCGCAGGCCAGCCAGGTCGGCAACTGGGTGTGCAGCTCCGGCGCGTACTCCGGCACCCGGTGCTCGATCCAGGTGAAGGCCCGCAACCTGTGCATCAACGTGCGCAACTTCGGTACGGTCTGCGGTCAGGTGCAGGCCGAGAACACCGCCCACACCAACGCCGTCGGCCAGGGTGACAGCGGCGGCCCCGTGGAGATCGTGAACGCGGCGAACACCCTCCAGGTCTGGGCGACCGGCACCAACACCGCCATCGACGACACCAACACGACGACGGCGTGCACCGGCTACGTGACCGCCGGGCGGGTGTGCGCCTGGCGGTTCTACTACGAGGACATCTTCTCCGGCATGGCCGGCGTGGGCGCCTCCGGAGTCGTCCTGGGCTGACGCCTCCGCACGACCATCGTCCAACCCGACACCCGGGCCGGCGCGCGTCCCGCGCGCCGGTCCGGCGTCGCGCTCAGGCTGCGCCTAGGCGCCGACGCCCGTGTCCGCGGCGAGCACGGCGTCGCCGCGGAGCAGCGCCGGCTCCGGCAACGGCAGGTGGATCTTGTGGGCGGCCTCCCAGTCGTAGACCAGGCCCGGCCGCACCTGAGCGGCGAAGTAGTCCACGGCGCTCATCCCGCCGACCACCGGCTCGTCGACCTCGGCGACGAGCTGCGCCGGCACCAGGGAGAAGCCGTTCTGCAGGGCGGCGCTGAGCCGCCGGTGACCGTCGACGACGAAGAAGTACTCCCCCGTGAAGCCGATCTTGAGCGGCTCCAACGACTCGTCGCCGGCCTCGGCCACGTCGCCGACGAACTCGCTGTCCCAGAGGCCACGCAGGGTGGCGATGTCCTCGGTCGGGTAGACCCGCGCCGGATCCAGCAGCAGCAGCGGCGGGCCGTCGCGCAGCACCTCGGCGCCGAGCGTGCCCTCGTACGCGGCGACGATGTGCTCGACCACCTCGGCGGCGGAGGCCCGGGTGGTGTCACAGATCAGGTCGTAGTTGCGCAACCGCGCCTTGTCCACCCCGTAGCGGAGGATGAACCGGCTGCGCTCGCTGGCGCTGCGCTCGCGGAGCTTGGCCTTGGCCTCCTCGTGCGAGGCGTAGCTCTCCGCCGGGCCGGACGGGCGGGCCAGCACCCGGCGGGCCGCCTCACCCGGCTCGGTGATCATGTGCACCTTGAGCGCGTCGGTGAAGAAGTGCCAGGCCAGCCGCGAATCCATGATCAGGTGTTCGCCGGAGGCGGCGATGTCGCGCTGGAGCTGGTCGACGTACCCGTCGACGGCCTGGTCCAGCTCGGCGTGCAGGTTGAGTTGCAGGGCGGTCATCTGCCGCTGCTGCGCCATCTCCCGATAGAGATCACCCACGCTGACCCGGCGCATACCGAGCCGCTTGGCGATCTCCACCGACACCGTGCTCTTGCCGCTGCCGAGGTCGCCGTTGAAGACGATCGATTGTCGAACGGTCACGACTGGTCCACCCCTGATAACCGGCTTCCTGACATCATCGACAGCCCGAGCATGACGGGCGATGCTACCACCTCGTCACCAGCGTTCTGCCGGACGCGGTGTGCGGGCACCGGTCGCCGCGCCCGCCTGCCACCGCCCGCGAAACGGTCAGAACAGGCTCAACGGATCGACCTGGAGACGAACCGGCTCGGCGGCCTTGCGGGCGGCGCGCACCCCGGCAGCCGAGTGCAGAGCCTCGGCGAGCGCGGCGGCCCGTGCCCGGGGCACCCGCAGCAGCATCCGTTCGCGCCCTTCCTCGGCCGGCACGGGCCCGAGCACCTCGGCGTCGGCGGGCAACCGCGCCGCGTCGAGCAGGTCGGCCACCGCCTCGGCCGGGCCGGTGACGCTCGCCATCCGTACCGCCGGTGGGAAGCCCAGCTCGCGGCGCTCGGCCAGCTCCCGACCGGCGAACCAGGCGGCGTCCCAGCGCAGCAACGCCTGCACCGGGGCGAGCGCGCCGTCGGCGACGACCACCACGCGGCCGGCCGGCGCCGGGCGGGCCAGCGCCGCCGCGGCCAGCCAGCGGCGCAGCGCCTCCTCGCCGGCACGCAGGTCGGCCCGGGTCAGCAGGGCCCACGAGTCGAGCAGCAGCACCGCGCCGTAGCCGCCGGCCGCGACCGGTTCGGCACCGGGCGTGGCGACGACCAGGGCGGCCGTGCCGGGCACGTCGGTCAACACCTCCTCGCGCCCCGAGGTCCGCACCGGCACGTCGGGGAACGCCCGGCCCAGCTCCTCGGCGGTACGCCGGGCGCCGGTGACCGCCGCCCGCAGCCGCCGCCCGCCGCACTGGGGACAGGCGTACGCGGCGGCGACCCGGGCGCACCACCGGCAGGCGGGAGTGCCGCCGGCCGACGGCAGGGCCAGCGGGCCGGCGCAGTGCGCGCAGCGGGCCGGGGTGCGGCAGTCGGCGCAGGAGACCGAGGGCAGGTAGCCGCGGCGGGGTACCTGCACGAGCACCGGCAGGCCCGCCCGGAGCGCGTCGCGGGCGGCCGTCCAGGCCAGGCTGGGCAGCCGCGCGGTGGCCGCACCGGGATCACGGGCGAGCTGCGGATCGTCCCCGGTCGGCGCGATGGCCGGTATCCGCGCCCGCACCGTCGCCCGGTCGGCGACCACCTCCCGGGCCCAGCCGGTCTCCAGCAGCAACTGCGCCTCGGCCGTACGCGCGTACCCGCCGACCAGCGCTGCGGCCTCGCCGAGCCGCGCTCGGGTGAGCAGTACGTCGCGGGCGTGCGGATAGGGCGCGCGGGGTTCGGAGTGCAGGTCGTCCCCGTCGTCCCAGACGGCGACGAGCCCGAGCCGGCGCACCGGGGCGAACATCGCCGCCCGGGTGCCGATGACCACCGGCACCTGCCCGCGACGGGCGGCGAGGAACGCCCGGTAGCGCCGGGCCGGCCCGAGGGCGGCGGAGAGTGCGACGTGCCGCCCGGGGCCCAGCACGTCGGTCAGCGCCGCGTCGAGACGGTCGAGGTCGCGCGCGTCCGGCACGACGACCACCGCGCCGCGCCCACCGGCGACGGTGGCGGCCACGGCGTCGGCGTAGCGGGCGGCCCAGTCCTCGCCGGGCAGGGCCGACCAGACCGCACGGGCGGGCCGGCCGTCGGTGAGCGCCCGCAACAGCGCCGGCCCGGCCGGATAGTCCCGCCATCCCCTCGGGTCGACCGACTCCCCCGGTGCGGCGGAACCTTCCGGCACCCCGGACTCCCCGGGCACCGCCGGTCCACCAGGCACCGTCGGTCCGCCAGGCACCGCCGGTCCGCCAGGCACCGCCGGCCCGCCACGCACCGCCGGCCCGGCGGCATCATCGGACTCGGCCGGACCGTCGGCCACGGCTGTCGCGGCGGCATCACCGGACTCGGCGGTACCGTCTGGCACTGCCGTCACGGCCGCACCGCCGGACTCGGCCGCACCGCCGGGCGCAGCCGCACCGCCGGGCGCAGCCGCACCGCCGGGCGCAGCCGCACCGCCGGGCGCAGCCGCACCGCCGGGCGCGGCGGGCTCGGCGGGTTCGGGGGCCGGGGCTGGCAGGTCCGCGGGGGGCTCCTTCTCGACACGGGCGTGTCGGGGTGGCACGGCGAGCCGGAGGACGTCGGCGAGGTTGCCCGCGTACCGGTCGGCGACCGCGCGGGCCAGACGGGCGACCTCGGGGGTCAGCACCGGCTCGGGCGAGACGACCTTCTCCAGGTAGGCGAGGCGGCCGGTGTGCCCGGAGTCGTCCGCCCGGGACAGCAGCCAACCGTCGACCAACTGCCCCGCGAAACGCACCTTGACCCGGGTGCCGGGCACCGCCACGTCGTCCAGCTCGGCCGGCACGAGGTAGTCGAACGGGCGGTCCAGGTGCGCCAGCGGCACGTCCACGCAGACGCGCGCGACCGGCGACCCTGGTGCGGGTCGCCGGTCGCTACGCCTGGTGGCGGTCAGGCTCCTGCGGCCGACTTGAGGTCGGCGGCCCGGTCGGTGCTCTCCCAGGTCAGGTCCGGCAGCTCCCGGCCGAAGTGGCCGTACGCGGCGGTCTGCTGGTAGATCGGGCGGAGCAGGTTGAGGTCCCGGATGATCGCGGCCGGGCGCAGGTCGAACACCTCGGAGACGGCGCTCTCGATCGAGGCGACCGGCACGGTCTCGGTGCCGAACGTCTCGATGAACAGGCTCACCGGGTGCGCCTTGCCGATGGCGTAGGCGACCTGCGCCTCGCACCGCTCGGCGAGGCCGGCGGCGACCACGTTCTTGGCCACCCAGCGCATCGCGTACGCGGCCGACCGGTCCACCTTGGACGGGTCCTTGCCGGAGAACGCGCCGCCGCCGTGCCGGGCGTACCCGCCGTAGGTGTCAACGATGATCTTGCGGCCGGTCAGGCCGGCGTCACCCATCGGGCCGCCGATCTCGAACCGGCCGGTCGGGTTGACCAGCAGCCGGTAGCCGTCGGTGTCCAGGCCGAGGCTCTCCAGCTCGGGCGCGATGACGGAGTCGCGCACGTCGGGGGTGAGCAGCGACTCCAGCGAGATGTCCGCGGCGTGCTGGCTGGACACCACGACGGTGTTCAGCCGGACCGGGCGCAGCCCCTCGTACTCGATGGTGACCTGGGTCTTGCCGTCCGGCCGCAGGTACGGGATCGTGCCGTCCTTGCGCACCGCGGCGAGCCGACGCGCCAGCCGGTGCGCCAGCGCGATCGGCAGCGGCATCAACTCCGGCGTCTCCGAGCAGGCGAAACCGAACATCATGCCCTGGTCGCCCGCGCCCTGCGCGTCCAACGCGCTCTCCGACGCCCCGGTACGCAGCTCGAAGGCGTTGTCGACGCCCTGCGCGATGTCCTCGGACTGCGCGCCGATCGAGACGCTGACCCCGCAGGACGCGCCGTCGAAACCCTTCTTCGACGAGTCGTACCCGATGTCGAGGATGGTCCGGCGGACGATGGTGGGGATGTCGGCGTACGCCTTGGTGGTGACCTCGCCGGCGATGTGCACCTGGCCGGTGGTGATCATGGTCTCGACGGCAACCCGGCTGTGCGGGTCCTCGGCGAGCAGCGCGTCGAGGATGCCGTCGCTGATCTGGTCGGCGATCTTGTCCGGGTGGCCTTCCGTGACCGATTCGGACGTGAAGAGGCGGCGTGTCACGGCACTCCTAAGCGTGTGAGGTCGTTCCGCGGCAGTCTAGTCACCGCTGCGGCCGGTGTCGGGGTCGGTCGCGCCCTGTTCCACCCGTCAGGAGCGGTTGGCCAGCCGCGCCACGACGAGGTCCCACACGGTGTCGGCCACCGCCTCCTTGGCCTGCTCCGGCAGACGACTCACCGAGCCGTCCGCGCCGATGACCGTCACCGTGTTGGTGTCGGCGCCGAAGACCCGGTCCGGACCGACCTCGTTGACCACGATGAGGTCAGCCCGCTTCCGGGCCAGCTTCGCCCGGCCGTTGGCCTCCGCGTCGCCGGTCTCGGCGGCGAACACCACCAGCACCTGCCCCGGTCCCTTGCGCTGGCCGAGCTCCGCAGCGATGTCCGGATTGGTGACGAGCTCGATGGTGGGAGCGACACCGTCGTCCGACTTCTTGATTTTGCCAGGCGCGTACGTCGCCGGTCGGAAATCGGCCGGAGCCGCCGCCATCACGACCGCGTCGGCCTCGGTGGCGGCCTTCAGGGTCGCCTCGCGCAGCTCGGCGGTCGTGCCGACCCGGACCAGGTCGACCCCGGCGGGGTCGGCGAGCGAGACGTTGGCCGCGATCAGCGTGACCCGGGCACCGCGGGCGACCGCCGAACGCGCGAAGGCGTAGCCCTGTTTGCCCGAGGAGCGGTTGCCGAGAAAGCGGACCGGATCCAACGGCTCGCGGGTACCCCCGGCGGTGACGACCAGCCGGCGACCCGTCAGGTCCGCCGGGGCGGAGGCGCCCCGAGCGAGGACCTGGCGGGCGATCGCGAAGATCTCCGCCGGGTCGGGCAGGCGGCCCTTGCCGGTGTCGGCGCCGGTGAGCCGCCCGACGGCCGGCTCGATCACCCGGACGCCCCGGGAGCGCAGCGTGGCGACGTTGGCGACGGTGGCCGGGTGCTCCCACATCTCGGTGTGCATGGCCGGGGCCAGCACCACCGGGCAGCGGGCGGTCAGCAACGTGTTGGTCAGCAGGTCGTCGGCGAGCCCGTGGGCGGCCTTGGCGAGCAGGTCGGTGGTGGTCGGCGCGACCACCACCAGGTCGGCCTGCTTGCCGAGGCGGACGTGCGGCACCTCGTGCACGTCGGACCAGACGTCGTCGGCGACCGGCTGGCCGGAGAGCGCCGCCCAGGTCGGCGCGCCGACGAATCTCAGCGCCGACGCGGTCGGCACGACACGGACCCGGTGGCCCGACTCGGTGAAGAGTCGCAGCAGCTCACACGCCTTGTAGGCGGCGATGCCGCCGCCGACCCCGAGGACGATCGAGGCGGACATCGACGGGGACGCGCCTACGGCTGGTCGGTCGGCTCGGCGGTGAGCAGACCGCCGTTGATCTCGCGCATGGCGATGGAGAGCGGCTTTTCCTGCGGGGTGGTCTCGACGAGCGGGCCGACGTACTCCAGGAGGCCCTCACCGAGCTGGCTGTAGTAGGCGTTGACCTGGCGCGCGCGCTTGGCGGCGAAGATGACCAGCGCGTACTTCGACGTCGTCTTCTCGAGGAGCTCGTCGATCGGCGGGTTGGTGATGCCTTCGGGGTTGGCGATGGATCCCACGAATTAACCTCTGCGTCTTTCGAGCCGCGCGGACGCGGTGCTGAGTCCCGACGGCGGCCGGCCGTCAGCCACGCAGGCGCGACCAGGCCGGATCCGGATGAGTTGAACCGAGTAAGCCTACCAGCTCGTCCGCCACCCGATCGGTGAGGTCGTGCGTGAGGGTGTCCGCGAAGGCGGCCGCGGCGGCGGCGTCCGGCCGGCGTCCGGGCGGGATCAGCAGCACCAGACGCGCGTCGGGCAGTCGTTGCCGCACCAGCCGGGCCCCGGTCACGTCGAGCGGAAGCAGGACCGGCTGCCCGGCGTCGAGCCGGGCGCGCAGCGGCGGGTGCAGGGTCCCCCGGCGGTACGCGCCGATCCGGGACCACTCCAGCAGCTCGCCGCCGGCCACCCGGCGCTCGAACTCGGCCGGGGCGAGAAAGACCCGTTGTTCCCCGTCCACCTCCGGCTCCCGGCGCGGCCTGGTCGTTGCCGGCACCGGGATCCACACGGACGGGAAACGCGCCCGGACGAGCTCGACGACACTCTCCCTGCCGGAACCCGAAGGTCCAGCCAGGACAGTGAGCCGAGCCGCCGGGCGCGCCTCGTCATCCGTGCTCACTGCTTGTTTCTACACGCTGCCAGGTTCAGTTGGCGGCGAACTCTCCAAGCAGTGCCTTGCGCTGCTGCTCGCCGAGGCCGCGCAGACGACGGCTGTCGGCGATCTTGAGCTTCTCCATGATCTGGGTAGCCCGGATCTTGCCGATGCCCGGCATCGCCTGCAGGACAGCCGAAACCTTGAGCTTGCCGACGACATCGTCGCTCTCGGCGCGCTCGAGGACGGCGCCAAGGGTGGTCTTGCCCTGCTTGAGCTGCTCCTTCAGCTCGGCACGGGCCTTGCGGATCTCCGCGGCCTTCTCGAGCGCGGCAGCGCGCTGTTCGGGGGTCAGTGACGGGAGCGGCACCAGTTCTCCTCAGGTCCCTATCGCGGCGGGCGGGGCGCACCGCCGCATCTGTGAAACGTGGTGTCGCTGTGAACCAAGGGGTCCATGGTTCCCAGCGCGGGGAAAACTAGCGGTCGACGGAGCTTTCGGCAACGTGGGCGCGCGATGATCATCGCAAAGTGACCGAGCCGTCAGTCAGTCACCGGGCAGCCAGAACGGCCCGACACTCGACCAGCACGCGGTCCGCGGCGGCCCGCAGGGCGTCGCTGTCCGGTCCCGCCGACAGGACCTCACGGGAGTACGACGGGAGCACCGCGGCGAGGCTGGAGCCGAAGACGGTACGCAGATCGGCGGCGCCCGCACCCTGCGCGCCGAGCCCCGGAGCGAGCAGCGGCCCCCCGACGGTGGACAGGTCATGACCGGTGTCACCGATGGTGGCCCCGACCACCAGACCGAAGCTGCCGAGGGGGTCCGCACCGCTGTTGAGCTGGGAAATCTCGTCAATCACGGTCTGCGCCACGGTGCGCCCGTCGGCCGTGCGGGCCCGCTGCACGGCCGCGCCCTCGGGGTTCGAGGTGAGGGCCAGCACGAAGACCCCGCCGCCGTGTTTGGCGGCCAACTCGAACATCGGCGCCAACGAACCTACTCCCAGGTAGGGACTGGCCGTGACCGCGTCGACATACAGCGGGCTGGATGGATCCAGGTACGCGGAGGCGTACGCGCTGACCGTTGAGCCGATGTCGCCACGCTTGACGTCGAGCAGAACGAGCGATCCGGCTTCCCGTAACTGTCGGATAGTTGACTCAAGAATCGCCACACCGCGGGATCCGAATCGCTCGAAAAAGGCCGACTGAGGCTTGACAACCGCAACCCGGTCACCGAGCGCATCCACCACGGTTCGGGTGAACCGGTCCAGACCGTCGATGTCGTCGGCGAGGCCCCAGCGGGCCAGCAGGCCGGGATGCGGGTCGATGCCCACGCAGAGCGGTCCGCGCTCGGTGACGGCCCGGTGCAGCCGGGTGCCGAAGCTCTCCATCGGCGTACTTCCCCTCTTGTCGCCCGGGCGGCTGGCCGCCTCCCGGAATGCTTGTCGGTTCCCGCTCAGCCGGCCGCCACGGCCGCCGCCACCCCGGCCGCGATCCGGGCCAGGTCGGCGTCGTCCGTCACGTACGGCGGCATCGTGTAGATCAGGTCGCGGAAGGGCCGCAGCCAGACGCCACGGTCGGCGGCGGCCGTGGTGGCCGCGCCGAGGTCGACGTCGTGGTCGAGCTGGACCACGCCGATCGCCCCGAGCACCCGCACGTCGGCCACGCCCGCCACGGCGCGCAGCGGCTCCAGGCCGGCGCGCAGGCCCGCGCCGATCCGGGACACCTGTGCCGCCCAGTCGCCCGCCCGGAGCAGCCCGATGGAGGCGTTGGCGACCGCGCAGGCCAGCGGGTTGCCCATGAACGTCGGACCGTGCGCCAGGACGCCGTCAGCGGAGATCCCACGGGCGATCTCCGGGGTGCACAGCGCCGCGGCCAGGGTCAGGTAGCCGCCGGTGAGCGCCTTGCCCACGCACATCACGTCCGGGGACACCCCGGCGTGCTCGGCGGCGAACATCGTGCCGGTACGGCCGAACCCGGTCGCGATCTCGTCGAAGACCAGCAGCACCCCGTGCGCGCGGGTCACCTCGCGCAGCACCCGCAGGTAACCCGGATGGTGAAAGCGCATCCCACCCGCGCCCTGCACCACCGGTTCCACGATGACCGCGGCCAGTTCGTGGGCGTGCCGCTCGACGGCGTCCACCAACGCCGCCACGTACGCCTCGTCCGGCGGGTCGGCGAACCCGCCCGGCGGCACCGGGGCGAAGACCTGGCGGGGCAGCACGTCACCCCAGAGGTGGTGCATCCCGCCCTCGGGGTCGCAGACGCTCATCGGATGGAACGTGTCGCCGTGGTACCCGCCCCGCCAGGTGGCCAGCCGACGCCGCTCCGGCCGACCGACCGCCCGCTGGTACTGCAGGCACATCTTCACGGCCACCTCGACGCTGACCGATCCGGAGTCGGCCAGGAACACGTGCTCCAACCCGTCCGGGGCCAGCTCGACCAGCGTCCGCGCGAGCCGCACGGCGGGCTCGTGGGTGAGTCCGCCGAACATCACGTGGCTCATCCGCCCGAGCTGGTCGGTAACGGCCGCGTCCAGCACCGGGTGCCGGTAGCCGTGGACCGCCGCCCACCAGGACGACATCCCGTCCACCAACTCCCGGCCGTCGGCCAACCTCAGCCGTACCCCCTCGGCGCTGCGGACCACGAACGGCGCGTTCGCCGGCGGCAGCGTGGCGTACGGATGCCAGACGTGCGCCCGGTCGACGGCCAGAATCTCCTCGGGTGTCACGCGTACTCCTCGGGTGCCTGAAGCCGGCCGGACGACGGACGTCGCGCGGCCGGGTGGAACCGCTGCGCCGGCCCCGCCCCGTCCCCGTACCGCAGGGCGGGCACCGGGCCGGGGACACTCACCGGCCGGCGACCGGATCCGGCGTCGCCACCGTGGCGCTCGCGCGGGCCGCCGCCCGGACCAGGGCCGGGCCCCGGTAGATGAAGCCCGTGTAGAGCTGCACCAGGGCGGCGCCGGCATCGAACATCCGGGTGGCGTCGTCCGGGTCGAGCACGCCGCCGACCCCGACGATGGGCAGCCGGCCGCCGGTCTCGCGGTGCACGAAGGCCACCACGTCCCGGGCACGGCCGGTCAGCGGCCGACCGGACAGGCCGCCGGCCTGTGCGCCACGGTCGGTGTCCACGGCGGCGAGCCCGTCGCGGGCCAGGGTGGTGTTCGTGGCGATCACCCCGGCGGCGCCCCGGGCCAGGCAGACCTCCAACAACTCGGCGATCGCCGCCTCGGTCAGGTCCGGCGCGATCTTCACCAGCACCGGCTTCTCCCCCACCAGCGCGCCGAGCAGCGCGTCCAGGTGGGCACGGTCCTGCAACGACCGCAGACCCGGCGTGTTCGGCGACGACACGTTCACCGCGAAGTAGTCGCCGTGCCCACGCAGCGCCCGGTACGAGGCCAGGTAGTCCTCGACCGCCTCGTCGAGCGGAGTCACCTTGGACTTGCCCAGCGAGATGCCCAACGGCACCCCGAGTGGACGGGGCAACGCCGCCAGCCGGGTGGCCAACGCCGCGGCGCCGGCGTTGTTGAAGCCCATCCGGTTGACCACCGCCTCGCTGGCCGGCAGCCGGAACAGCCGGGGCCGCGGATTGCCCGGCTGGGCGTGCGCGGTGACCGTGCCGACCTCCACGAAGCCGAACCCCAGCGCCGGCCAGGCCGGCAGCGCGGCGCCGTCCTTGTCCATGCCGGCAGCCAGCCCGACCGGGTTGGGGAACCGCACGCCGAAGACCGTGCGCGGCGCCTCGACGGCGTACCGGGCCCGCAGCGCGGCCAGGACGGCGGGACGCCGTGACAGTGCGGCCAACCGCCGCAGCGTCCACTCGTGCGCCGTCTCGGCGTCCCCGCCGCCGAGCCGGAACAACCCGGGCCGGACGACCCGCTCGAACAGCGTCACTGCGCCGCCCGCAGGGTGGCGTGCAGATCCTGCAACGGTCGCACCCGCATGTCGCCCCGGATACGTGCCTCGATCCCCATCACCGCCGCGGCGGCGCCGGGGACCGTGGTGATGCAGGGGATGTCGGTGGTGACGGCGGCGCTGCGGATCTCGTAACCGTCGGAGCGGGCACTCGCGCCCGAGCCCTGCGGCGTGTTGATCACCAGCGCCACGTGGCCGCCGAGGATCAGCGACACGGCGTCGTCGCCCTCGCCGGCCTGGTAGTGCTTGCGGATCTGCTCGCATGCGATGCCGTGCCGGCGCAGCACCTCGGCGGTACCGGCCGTCGCCACGATCTCGAAGCCCAGGTCGGCCAACCGCTTGATCGGGAAGATCATGCCGCGCTTGTCCCGGTTGGCCACCGACACGAAGATCTTCCCGGCGGTCGGCAACGACCCGTACGCAGCCGACTGGCTCTTGGCGAAGGCGTGCCCGAAGTTGGTGTCGATGCCCATCACCTCACCCGTCGACTTCATCTCCGGGCCGAGCAGCGAGTCGATCCCCTTGCCGGCGCGGGTACGGAAGCGCTTGAACGGCAGGACCGCCTCCTTGACCGCGATCGGCGCGTCGGCGGGCATCGTCCCACCATCCCCCGTCGCCGGGAGCAGACCCTCGGCACGCAGCTCGGCGATGGTCGCGCCCAGCGCGATCCGGGCCGCCGCCTTGGCCAGCGGCACCGCCGTCGCCTTCGAGACGAACGGAACCGTCCGCGACGCGCGCGGGTTCGCCTCCAGCACGTAGAGCACGTCGTCCTTGAGCGCGTACTGCACGTTGAGCAGACCACGCACGCCGACACCCCGGGCGATGGCCTCGGTGTACCGGCGGACCTCGGCCAGGTGCGAGCCCGCCAGGGTGATCGGCGGCAACGCGCAGGACGAGTCTCCGGAGTGGATCCCGGCCTCTTCGATGTGCTCCATCACGCCGCCGACGTAGACCTCGCCGTCGGCGTCGCACAGGGCGTCCACGTCGATCTCGATGGCGTCGTCGAGGAACCGGTCCACCAGCACCGGGTGGTCGCCGGAGATGTCGGTGGCCCGGCCGATGTAGTCACGCAGCGTCGGGTCGTCGTACACGATCTCCATGCCACGCCCACCGAGCACGTAGGACGGACGGACCAGCACCGGGTAGCCGATCTCGTCGGCGATCGTCTTGGCCTCGTCGTACGAGGTGGCCATGCCGTGTGCCGGCGCGCGCAGCCCGGCGCGGGCCAGGACGGCGCCGAACGCGCCCCGCTCCTCGGCCAGGTGAATCGACTCCGGCGAGGTGCCGACCACCGGCACGCCCGCGTCCTTGAGCCGCTGCGCCAACCCCAGCGGGGTCTGCCCGCCGAGCTGCACGACCACACCGACCACGCCCGGGCCGCCGGCCGCGCGGCCGGAGGAGTCCTCCGCGTGCCAGGCCTCCAGGACGTCCTCGAAGGTCAGCGGCTCGAAGTAGAGCCGGTCGGCGGTGTCGTAGTCGGTCGACACCGTCTCCGGGTTGCAGTTGACCATCACGGTCTCGTAGCCGGCCGCCCGCAGCGCCTGCACGGCGTGCACGCACGAGTAGTCGAACTCGATGCCCTGCCCGATCCGGTTCGGGCCGGAGCCCAGGATCAGCACCTTCGGCCGGTCCGACGGCACGACCTCGGTCTCGGAGTCGTACGACGAGTAGTGGTAGGGCGTGCTGGCCTCGAACTCGGCCGCGCAGGTGTCGACGGTCTTGTAGACCGGGCGGACGTCGAGGCGGTGCCGCAGGGCGCGTACGCCGTCCTCGGCCGCCAGCTCCGGACGCAGCGCGGCGAGCTGCCGGTCGGAGAGCCCGGCCCGCTTGGCACGGCGCAGCAGCTCGGCGTCGAGCACCGGCGCGTCGACGATCTCGGTCCGCAGCTCGATCAGCGCCGCGATCTGGTCCAGGAACCAGGGGTCGATCCCGCCGGACGCCTCGCTCACCTCGCTGATCGACGCGCCGAGACGCAGCGCCCGCTCGACGGTGTAGAGCCGGCCGTCGTGCGGCACGCGCAGCGCGGCGAGGGTGTCCGCCAGGGTGACGCCCGCCGGGTCCGGAGTGGTCCAGAAGCCGACCGCCTTGGTTTCCATCGACCGCATGGCCTTGTTCAGCGCCTCGCTGAAGTTGCGCCCGAGACTCATGGCCTCGCCCACCGACTTCATGGTGGTGGTCAGCTCCGGGTCCGCGCCGGGGAACTTCTCGAACGCGAACCGGGGGATCTTCACCACCACGTAGTCCAGGGTCGGCTCGAACGCCGCCGGGGTCTTCAACGTGATGTCGTTGGGGATCTCGTCGAGCGTGTAGCCGATGGCCAGCTTCGCGGCGATCTTCGCGATCGGGAAGCCGGTCGCCTTGGAGGCCAGCGCCGAGGAGCGCGACACCCGGGGGTTCATCTCGATCACCACGATCCGGCCGTCGACCGGGTTGACCGCGAACTGGATGTTGCAGCCGCCGGTGTCCACCCCGACCTCGCGCAGCACGGCGATGCCCAGGTCACGAAGGTGCTGGTACTCCCGGTCGGTGAGCGTCATGGCCGGGGCCACGGTCACGCTGTCGCCGGTGTGCACGCCCATCGGGTCGATGTTCTCGATGGAGCAGACCACCACCACGTTGTCGTGCCGGTCGCGCATCAGCTCAAGCTCGTATTCCTTCCAGCCGAGCACGCTCTCCTCGATCAGGACCTCGTGCACCGGGCTGGCCGCCAGGCCGTCGCCGGCGATGCGGGCCAGGTCCTGGGGGGTGTGCGCCATGCCGGAGCCCAGGCCGCCCATGGTGAACGACGGCCGGATCACCACCGGCAGGCCCAGCTCGGCGACGGTCGCCTCGACCTCGTCCATCGAGTGGCACACCCGCGAGCGCGGCACCAGCGCGGCCGGGTCCTCGACGCCGAGGCGTACGCCGGCCTTCGCGACGATCTCCTTGAAGAGCTGGCGGTCCTCACCCCGGTTGATGGCGTCGATGTTCGCGCCGATCAACTCGACGCCGTACTTCTCCAGGATGCCGGCCTCGTGCAGGGCGACTGCCGTGTTCAGCGCGGTCTGCCCGCCGAGGGTCGCCAGGATCGCGTCCGGGCGCTCCTTGGCGATGACCAGCTCGACGAACTCCGGGGTGATCGGCTCGACGTAGGTCGCGTCGGCGAACTCCGGGTCGGTCATGATCGTGGCCGGGTTGGAGTTGACCAGGCTGACCCGGATCCCCTCGCTGCGCAGCACCCGGCACGCCTGGGTTCCGGAGTAGTCGAACTCGCAGGCCTGCCCGATGACGATCGGCCCGGAGCCGATGACGAGGATGTGCTTGAGGTCGGTCCGCTTAGGCATTCTTCCCGCCTTCGATCAGCTCGGCGAAACGGTCGAAGAGGTAGTCCGCGTCGTGTGGACCGGCCGCCGCCTCCGGGTGGTACTGGACGGTGAAGGCGGGCACGTCCACGGCCCGCAGCCCTTCGACCACGTTGTCGTTGAGGCAGACGTGCGACACCCGCACGCCACCGAAGTCGGTGTCGATCACCTGGTCGGGGACGACCGCGCCGGCACCCACCCCCGCGCCCGGCACCTCGACCGCGAAGCCGTGGTTGTGGCTGGTCACCTCGACCTTGCCGGTGGCCCGGTCGAGCACCGGCTGGTTGATTCCCCGGTGGCCGTAGCCCAGCTTGTAGGTGCCGAAACCGAGCGCCCGACCGAGGATCTGGCTGCCGAAGCAGATGCCGAACAGTGGCACCTGCCGCCGCAGCGCCTCCCGGGCCACCGCCACCGGACCGTAGGCCGTGGCCGGGTCGCCGGGTCCGGGCGACAGGAAGATCGCGTCGGCGCCGGTGGCGAGCAGGTCCTCGATGCTCGACGAGGCCGGCAGCACGTGGGTCCTCACCCCGCGCGCGGCGAGCCGGCGCGGCACGTTGCGCTTGATGCCCAGGTCGAGCGCGGCCACCGTGAACCGGTGCTCGCCGATCGCGTCGACGACGTACGGCTCGGGAGTGGTCACCTCGGTGGACAGGTCCGCGCCGACCATCTGCGGTGACTGCCGGACCCGGGCCAGCAGGCTCTGCGGGTCCTTCTCGACGCTGGAGATGCCCACCCGCATGGCGCCCCGATCGCGCAGGTGCCGGGTCAGCGCCCGGGTGTCCACCCCGCTGATGCCCACCACGCCCTCGGTGGCGAGGCGGTCCTCGAGACCGCCGGTGGCCCGCCAGTTCGAGCCGATCCGGGCCGGGTCGCGGACCACGTACCCGGCCACCCAGATCCGGCCGGACTCGTCGTCCTCGCCGTTGACGCCGGTGTTGCCGATGTGCGGGGCGGTCTGCACGACCACCTGACGGTGGTAGGACGGGTCGGTCAGCGTCTCCTGGTAGCCGGTCATGCCGGTGGTGAAGACCGCCTCGCCGAAGGTCTCCCCGACACTGCCGTACGCCTCACCGGGGAACGTGCGCCCGTCCTCGAGCACGAGAATCGCGGAACGTCTACGCGTCACTTGATTGCCTTTCCGTCCAGGACCGTCGGCTCGCCGCGCAGGAAGGTCGCCACGATGCGACCCGGCAGCGTCATGCGGGCGTACGGGGTGTTGCGACTGCGGCTGGCCAGCTCCGCCGGCTCGATGGTGCGGCGGGCGGCCGGGTCGACCAGGGTCAGGGTGGCCGGGGCGCCGGGCGCCGGGTCGACGCCGTGCCCGGTCAGTCCCGCGATCCGGGCGGGAACGCGGGACATCCGCTCGGCGATCAGGTCCCACTCGGGACCGAGCACGTCCAGCGCGATGGACAGCGCCGTCTCCAGGCCGAGCATCCCCGGCCGGGCGTACGCCCACTCGCACTCCTTGTCCTCCACGGCGTGCGGGGCGTGGTCGGTGGCGATGATGTCGATCACGCCGTCGGCGAGCGCGGCGCGCAGCGCGGCGACGTCGGCGGCCGTACGCAACGGCGGGTTGACCTTGAAGACCGGGTCGTAGCTCTCCGCACGCTCGTCGGTGAGCAGCAGGTGGTGCGGGGTGACCTCGGCGGTGACGCGCACCCCGCGGGCCTTGGCCTGGCGTAGCACCTCGACGCTGCCGGCGGTGGAGACGTGGCAGACGTGCAGTCGGCTGCCCACGTGCTCGGCGAGCAGCACGTCCCGGGCGATGATCGCCTCCTCGGCGACCGCCGGCCAGCCGATCAGCCCGAGCCGGGTGGAGACCTCACCCTCGTGCATCTGGGCGCCCTCGGTGAGGCGGGGCTCCTCGGCGTGCTGGGCGATGATCCCGTCGAACGCCTTGACGTACTCCAGGGCCCGGCGCATCAGCAACGGATCGGCGACGCAGTGCCCGTCGTCGGAGAAGATCCGTACCCGGGCGGCGGAGTCGGCCATCGCCCCCAACTCGGCGAGGCGCTCGCCGGCCAACCCGACGGTGACCGCCCCGATCGGCTGCACGTCGACCATCCCGGCCTCCCGGCCGAGCCGCCAGACCTGCTCGACCACCCCGGCGGTGTCCGCGACCGGCGACGTGTTGGCCATCGCGCAGACCGCCGTGTAACCGCCCAGCGCCGCCGCGCGGGACCCGGACTCGACGGTCTCGGCGTCCTCCCGGCCGGGCTCGCGCAGGTGGGTGTGCAGGTCGACCAGGCCGGGCAGGGCCACCAGGCCGGTTCCGTCGATGACGGTGGCGTCCGGCGCGGACAGCCCCGGACCGACCTCGGCGACGACGCCGTCGCGGATCAGCAGGTCGGTCGGCGCGGCGCCGACGATGCTCACGCTGGTGATGAGGTACGCGGTCACCGGTTGTTCCCTCCGAGCAGCAGGTACAGAACAGCCATCCGGACGGAGACCCCGTTGGTGACCTGTTCGACGATGGTGGAGCGGGGTGAGTCGGCGACCTCGGGGGTGATCTCCATCCCGCGGTTCATCGGACCGGGGTGCATGACGATCGCGTGCTCGGGCAGGCGACGCATCCGGGGACCGTCCAGCCCGTAGCGGCGGGCGTACTCGCGGGCGGAGGGGAAGTAGGAGTCCCGCATCCGCTCCCGCTGCACCCGCAGCATCATCACCGCGTCCACGTTCGGCAGCACCGCGTCGAGGTCGTACGACACGTCGATGCCCGGGGCGAGCGCTCCGGCGATGTCGACGGGGATGAGGGTGGGCGGGCCGACCAGGGTGACCTTCGCGCCGAGGGTCGACAAAAGCAGCACGTTGGAGCGGGCCACCCGGGAGTGCAGCACGTCCCCGACCACCGCGACCGACAGGCCGGCGAGCCGGCCCAGCCGGGCCCGCATCGTGTACGCGTCGAGCAGCGCCTGGGTCGGGTGCTCGTGGGTGCCGTCGCCGGCGTTCACGACCGACCCGTCCACCCAGTTGGCCAGCCGGTGCGGGGCGCCCGAGGCGGGGTGTCGTACGACGACCGCGTCCGCGCCCATCGCCTGCAGGGTCAGCGCGGTGTCCTTCAGGCTCTCGCCCTTGGCGACGCTGGACCCCTTGGCGGAAAAGTTGATCACATCGGCGCTCAGTCGCTTCGCCGCCGCCTCGAACGAGATCCGGGTCCGGGTGGAGTCCTCGTAGAAGAGGTTCACCACCGTCCGGCCGCGCAGCGCGGGCAGCTTCTTGATCTCCCGGCCGGCGACGGTGGCCATCTCGGCAGCGGTGTCCAGGATCTCGGTGGCGGTGGCGGCGTCCAGGTCCGCGCCGGAGAGCAGGTGCTTGATCATGAGTGGGCTCCCCCGTAGAGCTTGACCTCGTCCGTTCCGTCGGTCTCGGCCAGCGTCACCTTGACGCTCTCGGCGAGCGCGGTGGGGATGTTCTTGCCGACGTAGTCGGCCCGGATCGGCAGCTCGCGGTGGCCGCGGTCGACAAGCACGGCCAGTTGCACGGACGCCGGGCGGCCGACGTCGTTGAGCGCGTCGAGCGCGGCCCGCACGGTGCGGCCGGAGAAGAGCACGTCGTCGACGAGGATCACCCGCTTACCGTCGATGCCGCCGCTGGGCACCTGGGTCGGGCCGATCGCGCGGGTGGCGTGCCGGCGCAGGTCGTCGCGGTAGAGCGTGATGTCGAGCACACCGACCGGGACGACGACGTCCTCGAAGGTGCTGATCCGGGCGGCGAGCCGCCGCGCGAGGGGGACGCCGCGGGTGGGAATCCCGAGCAGCACGGTGTCGGCCGCGCCCTGGGTCTTCTCCAGGATCTGGTGGGCGATGCGGTCGACCACCCGCTGCACGTCGGCGCTGGCGAGGATCACCTTCACCGAGGGTTGTCGCGGTGGTGACGGGCGGGCAGCCGGTGGGGACGCCACGGCGGACCTCCTTCCCCGCCTCACGGGACGGGTCGTTAAAGGATGTCGGGCACCTCCGACCGGGGAGCGCGAGCTGCCCTGGCCGGGGCTTCACGCCACGTTACCAGTGGTCACCGCGCCGACCGACAGCGGCCGCTGACCACCGGATCAGATCCACGAAACACCGATGACCCCCTCGGCACTCCCCAACGGTAAGGTCACGACCACTTGACCAGGTGTCCCATTCCCCGTACCGTCACGCTCCGTAGCGATCGACGGGAGAACCCCGAGCAGCACTGGGAGTGTCCGAATGCCCTCTGAATACGCCAAATCTCTGGGCGCCCGCCTGCGCTCCATCCGCCAGCAGCAGGGCCTCTCCCTGCAGGGTGTGGAGGAGAAGTCGAACGGGCGGTGGAAGGCCGTGGTGGTCGGCTCGTACGAGCGTGGCGACCGGGCCGTGACGGTGTCCCGTCTGGCCGAGCTGGCCGAGTTCTACCGGGTCCCCGTTTCGGAGCTGCTGCCCGACGGCAGCGGTGTCCGGCACGAGCCCACCAGCAAGATCGTCCTGGACCTGGAGCGGCTCTACGACGAGGCCTCCGAGGACCTGGCCTACGTCGCCCGCTACGCCCGCGCGATCCAGCAGCAGCGCGGTGACTACAACGGCCGGGTGCTCTCCATCCGCGCCGACGACCTCCGGGCGCTCGCCATCGTCTACGACGCCTCACCGTCGGGTCTGATCGAGCGGCTCACCGAGCACGGCGTGCTGGTGGCCGACCCCCGGGCGTTCTTCGCCTCCTGAGCTGTCGCTTCACCTGATCTGCCGTTCGACGAGAAGGGCCCGTGCCGGTGGCACGGGCCCTTCTCGTTCGCGGTGCTCGCGTCGGCTCAGCGGGTGGCGTACTCGGCGATGCGGCCGAGCACACCGTTGAGGAAGCGCGGCGAATCATCGGTCGACATCTGCCGGGCCAGCTCGACCGCCTCGCTGATCGCCACCGCGTCGTCGATCTCGTCGACGTAGAGCAGCTCGTAGACGGCGATCCGGGCCAGGTTGCGGTCGACCACCGGCATCCGGTCGAGAGTCCAGCCCTCGGCGTAGCTGGCGATCAGCTCGTCGATCCGGTCGAGGTGCTCGGCGACTCCCTCGACCAACCCCACGGCGTAGCCAAGGTGCTCCGGCCGGGGCTGTTCGATGCGCTGAAGGTAACCGGCCAGGACCTCAACGGGCGGGCGATCCCGCAGATCGGCCTCGTACAGGACGTCCAGCGCCCGCTTGCGCGCCTTGCGGCGCGCCGGCATCTGCTGCTTGGGACCCTCAGCCATCAGGCGCGGCCGAGGTAACGGCCGTCGCGGGTGTCGACCTTGATCTTCTCACCGGTGGTGATGAACAGCGGAACCGGCACGGTGGCGCCGGTCTCGACGGTCGCCGGCTTGGTGCCACCGGTCGAGCGGTCCCCCTGCAGACCCGGCTCGGTGTAGGTGACCTCGAGCACGACGCTGGTGGGCAGCTCGATGTAGAGCGGCACATCCTCGTGGGTGGCGACGGTCGCCTCCGCCTCGGGCAGCAGGTAGTTGGCTGCCTCCCCGACGGTGCCGCCGGGCACGGTGATCTGGTCGAAGGTCTCCAGATCCATGAAGACGAAGTCCTCGCCGTCGGCGTACAGGTACTGCATCGTGCGCTTGTCCACGGTCGCGGTCTCGACCTTGGTGCCCGCGTTGAAGGTCTTGTCGACCACCTTCCCGGACAGCACGTTCTTCAGCGTGGTGCGCACGAACGCACCACCCTTACCGGGCTTGACGTGCTGGAACTCGACGACGGACCAGAGCTCGCCGTCAAGGTTGAGTACCAGGCCGTTTTTGAGGTCGTTGGTGGAGGCCATTTCCTGCCTTGATCATCAATTGGCGGACAGACCCCAGAAGTCTACTAGCTGCGTCGAATCGGGCCGCCCCCGCTCGGGGCGACCGTTCAGCGGGTGGCCAGATGGTGCAGCGCGAGACGATAACCGTCAATGCCGAGACCGCAGATCACCCCGGTCGCCACCGCGGAGATCACCGAATGGTGCCGGAACTCCTCGCGGGTGTGGATGTTCGAGATGTGCACCTCCACCAGCGGCCCACGCAGCATGGCGCAGGCGTCGCGCACCGCGTACGAGTAGTGCGACCAGGCGGCCGGGTTGAGCACCACGGCGGCACCCTCATCGGCGGCGTCGTGCAGCCAGCCGAGCAGCTCGTGCTCCGCGTCGGTCTGCCGGACCGTGACGTCGAGTCCCAGCTCCCGACCGGTGGCCTCGCAGAGCGCCACCAGGTCGGCGTAGCTGGTCGAGCCGTACACGGCGGGCTCCCGGGTGCCCAGCCGACCCAGGTTCGGCCCGTTCAGCACGTACACCCTCATGCGGCGCTTTCTTCCGTTCGCGACTGCGGGGCTCGCAAAACCGGCTCACTCCGCACGCTCACGGGGTGGCCAGCTCGCGGTAGGCGGCTTCGAGCAGGGCGTCGTCCGGGCCCTCCAGCATCGCCGGGCGGGCCAGCCCGTCCAGCACCACGAACCGCAGCCGGGCGCCCCGGGCCTTCTTGTCCACCCGCATCGTGGCCAGCAGCCGCGGCCAGGCCTCGGCCGGATAGCTCACCGGCAGGCCGAGCGCGGTCAGGCTGCTCCGGTGCCGGTCGGCGGTCGGGGCGTCCAGTCGGCCGGCGAGCCGGGCCAGCGTGGCCGCGTAGACCAGGCCGACCGCGACCGCGTGACCGTGCCGCCAGCGGTAGCCCTCGTTCTGCTCGATCGCGTGCGCCAGGGTGTGGCCGTAGTTGAGCACCTCCCGCAGACCCAACTCACGCAGGTCGCCGGCGACGACGTCGGCCTTGACCCGGATGGCCCGCTCGATCAGCTCCCGGTTGACCGGCCCGCGCGGATCGGTGGCCGCCGCGGGGTCACGCTCGACGAGATCCAGGATCACCGGGTCGGCGATGAACCCGCACTTGACCACCTCGGCCAACCCGGCCGCGAGGTCGACGGCGGGCAGGCTGTCGAGGGTGGCCAGGTCGGCGAGCACACCCACCGGCGGGTGGAACGCGCCCACCAGGTTCTTGCCGGCGGCGGTGTTGATCCCCGTCTTGCCGCCCACGGCCGCGTCCACCATGCCCAGCAGGGAGGTCGCGACCGGCACCCAGCGCACCCCGCGCAGCCAGCAGGCCGCGACGAAGCCGGCCAGGTCGGTCACCGCGCCGCCGCCAACCCCGACCACCGCGTCGGTACGGGTGAAACCGGCCGCGCCGAGCCGGTCCCAGCAGGCGGCCGCCACGTCGATCTGCTTGCCCGACTCGGCGTCGGGCACCTCGATCGGCAGCGGGTCGACGCCCGCCGCGCGCAGCCGTTCACCGAGCGCGTCGGCCAGGGCCTTGAGTGGGGGCGTGTGCAGCACCGCCGCCCGGGTCGCGCCGGGCAGCAGCCCCGGCAGCGCGCCCAGCAGGTCGCGTCCGACCAGCACGTCGTACGGTCGTTCGCCGCCGACCGGAATCCGGGTCACCTCGTCCATCGCCGGCAGCCTAGTCCAGCGGACGGCGTGGCGAGGGCGTCTGTCCACCTGCTGGCCGGGCGGCCCAGTCGGCCAGCAGACGGGCGTGCTCGGCCACGGCGGCGCGCAACGCGTCCGGGTGGCGCACGGTGAACGGGCAGCCCAGGCCGGCGAGCAGCGCGGCCATGCCGGGCAGGCTCTCCGCACGGGCCCGCAGCAGCACACCGTCGCCGCTGGCGGTCAGCTCGGCCACACTGCCCGGTATCCGCCGCCGGGCGGCGACCAGATCGGTCTCCAGCAGCACCTCGACCTCGTGCCGATAGGGCACACCGGCCAGCGACCGGGTCAGCCACGCCACCGCGTCGAAGCCGTCCGGCACCGTGAACGTCTCCGCGCCGGGCGTGACGGCGCCGATCCGGTCCAGTCGAAACGTGCGCACCTCCCCGCGCCGGTGGTCGTGACCGGTGACGTACCAGCGGCCGGCGTGGAAGACCAGCCCGTACGGGTCGAGGTCACGATGCGACCGCTCACCGCGCCACGAGCGGTAGTCCAGGCTCACCCGCTGCCGCCGCCGGGCGGCCGTGGCCAGCGCCAGCAGGGTGCCCGACGCCGGTCGCGCCTGGGGCTCGGGCCGCCGCAGTGTGAAGCCGAGGTGCTCCCGCAGTGCGGTCAGCCGGTCGGCGAGCGCCGCCGGCAGCACCCGGCCGATCTTCGCCGCCGCGGTCGCCGTGGCCGGCAGTTCGGTGGCCAGCCCGACCCGCTCGGCGACGACCAGGCCGAGCAGCACGGCCACCGCCTCGTCGTCGGTGAGCATCAGCGGCGGCAGCTTGTACCCGGGATGCAGCCGGTAGCCGCCGTGGCGGCCCCGGTCGGCGAGCACCGGGATGCCCAGCTCGACCAGGGTGGCCGCATAGCGGCGCACGGTCCGTTCGTCCACACCGAGCCGGCTCGCGAGGTCGCCGGCCGTCGCCTTGTGCCGGGCCTGGAGCAGCTCAAGCAGGGCCAGCACCCGGCCGGCGGGATGAGACACGGGCCACTCCTCCAAACCGGGCGGATCCTGTCCGAATTCAATCGTACGGTCGGTCGGTAGCCGAGAGAAGGAGTGACGGATGGCGACGTTCGTACTGGTGCCGGGGTTCTGGTTGGGTGCCTGGGCGTGGCGCGAGGTGACCGGCCTGCTGCGTGCGCGGGGGCACGACGTGCACCCGATGACGTTGACCGGGGTGGCCGAGCGCCACCACCTCGCCGGGCCGCAGGTGAGCCTGGAGACGCACACCACCGACATCGTCCGGTTGATCGAGGTCGAGGATCTGCACGACGTGCTGCTGGTCGGGCACTCGGGCGGCGGCATGCCGGTCGCCCAGGCGGCGGACCGGATCCCGGACCGGATCGCCCGGGTGGTCTACGTGGAGAGTGGACCGCTGCCGGACGGCACCGCACAGTTCGACACCGTGCCGCCGCAGGAACAGCAGCGGCTGCGCGCGGCGATCGGCGACGGCCACCTGCTGCCACCGCCGGCCTGGGACCCGGCGGCAGACCCGACAAACCTGGCCGGCCTGGACGAGTCGATGCTGTCCCTCCTGCGTGAGCGCGCCACCGCACAGCCCCTGCGGTCCGCGACCGATCCGGTACGCCGCACGGGTGGCCGCCCGGTGCCGACCGCGCTGGTCGCGAGCACCTTCCCGCTGGCCGTGGTGCGCCAGATGATCGACGAGGAGCACCCGTTCTTCACCGGTCTGGCCGACGGCCAGCTGCACGAGCTGCCCACCGGGCACTGGCCGATGCTCAGCGAGCCGAAGGCGCTGGCCGACGTGCTCGACCTGGTCGCCCGAGCCTGACCACGCGCCGATCTTGCGGTTGCGGTTGTCGAGATACCGGAAATGCCCCGGTACGTCGGCGCAGCAACTGCAAGATCGCGCGGCGGGGCGGGGCGGGGCGGGGCGGGGGCGGGGCGGGGGCGGGGCGGGGTCAGCGTGGCAGCAGGGCGGCGACCTCGGCGACGACGGCCGCCGGGGTACGGCCGTCGGTGACCACCGTGTCGGTCGCCACCTCGGCGTAGAGCGGCTTGCGCTGGTCCATGAGGTGCTTGAGGGTGGCTCGCGGGTTGATCGCCAGCAGCGGCCGGCCCGCGCCGAGCCCCACCCGCTTCACCGCGTCGGGCAGCTCCACCGACAGGTGGACGACCCGATGCCCCACCAGGGCGGCCCGGGTCTCCTCGGCCAGGACGGCGCCGCCACCCAGGGCGAGCACACCCGTGCCGGACGCCAGCGCCGCCGCCACGGCCGCCCTTTCCAGGGCCCGGAAGTGCTCCTCGCCCTCGTCGATGAAGATCTCCGGGATGTTCTTGCCGGCCATCTGTTCGATGTCGGCGTCGGTGTCCCGGAACTCCACGCCGAGGGAGGCGGCGAGCGCCTGCCCCACGGTGGTCTTGCCGCAGCCGGGCACCCCGACCAGGACGACGACCGGCGCCATCAGCGGATGACCAGCGCGTCGAGGTAGCCGGTCACGTTGCGGCGGATCTCGGCGACCGAGTCGCCACCGAACTTCTCGGTGGCCGCCTCGGCCAGCACCAGGGCCACCATCGCCTCGGCGACGACCGCGGCGGCGGGCACGGCGCAGACGTCGGAGCGCTGGTTGATGGCGGTCGCCGGCTCGCCGGTGACGACATCCACGGTGGCCAGCGCCCGGTTGAGCGACGAGATCGGCTTCATGGCGGCGCGCACCCGCAGCGGCTCGCCGGTGGTGATGCCACCCTCCAGCCCGCCGGCCCGGTCGGTGACGCGGCGGACGCCGGTGGCCGACGGAATGATCTCGTCGTGCGCCTCGGAGCCACGGGAGCGTGCCTGCTGCCACCCGTCGCCGATCTCGACGCCCTTGATCGCCTGGATGGACATCAGCGCGGTGGCCAGTCGGGCGTCGAGCTTGCGGTCCCACTGCACGTGACTGCCCAGGCCCGGCGGCACCCCGTACGCCAGCACCTCCACCACGCCGCCGAGCGTGTCGGCGGCCTTCTTCGCGGCGTCGACCTCGGCGACCATCAGGGCGCTAGCGTCCGGGTCGAGGCAGCGCAGCGGGTCGGCGTCGATACGGTCGGCGTCCTGCGGGGTCGGACGCAGCCCGGGCTTCGCGGCCACCGGACCCAACTCGACCACGTGCGAGACGATCTCGATGCCGAGCGCCTGCCGGATCAACGCCTTGGCGACCGTGCCGACGGCCACCCGGGCGGCGGTCTCCCGGGCGCTGGCGCGCTCCAGGATCGGCCGCGCGTCGGTGTGGCCGTACTTCTGCATGCCGGCCAGGTCGGCGTGGCCGGGCCGGGGGCGGGTCAGTGGCGCGTTGCGGGCCTGCCGGGCCAGCTCGTCGGGATCGACGGGATCGGCGGCCATCACCGTCTGCCACTTGGGCCACTCGGAGTTGCCGACCCGGATCGCCACCGGGCTGCCCAGCGTGAGGCCGTGCCGCAGTCCGCCGATCACCTCGACCTCGTCCTGCTCGAACGACATCCGGGCGCCACGGCCATAGCCCAGCCGGCGGCGGGCCAGCTCGCCCGCGATCTCGGCGGTGCTCACCTCGATGCCGGCCGGCACCCCCTCCAGCAGCGCGACGAGGGCGGGGCCGTGCGATTCACCTGCAGTCAACCAGCGCAACACAGCGGTCAGTCTGTCACGACGCGCGACGGGGACGTCGCGCTGCCCGTCGCGTCCCGCCCTGCGGACGGCCGGGACCGTCCGCAGGGTGGCTACGACCGTCCGCAGGGCGGCTTCGCACGACGGATCAGATGCCCCGACCGCGCTTGTGCAGCGTGCGCAGCACCGAGTCGGCCCGGACCATCCGGCCGGCGACCGCCAGCGCCAGGTAGGCGCGGGGCTCGCGAGGATTGCGGCGCAGCGTGTGCCGGGCCCAGCGCAGGGCCCCGCGCCGGTCGCCGGAGGCGGCCCGTGCGAAGGCGATCTGCCCGGTGACCCGGGCCTCGCCGGCCGGTTGCCCGGCGAACTCCGGGTAACGCCGCAGCAGCCACTGCAACGCCTCGGAGATGGTGTCCCAGCGCTGCGCGAAGTACGACCGCTTGTGCCACCGCACCAGCACCGACGGCGTCCGCAGGTTGATCAGTGGAGCGCTGCGGGCGGCGCGCAGCAGGAACTCGTAATCCTCCGCGTAGCTGCCCGGGATCTCCTCGTCGACCAGACCGAAGCCGTCGCGCAGCGCCGTCGCCCGGATCAGGAAGGTGGACGGGTGCAGCTCCGTCAGCCGGTCCCGCAGGAGGTCGTCCAGGGTGATCCGGTCCTTGTCGAGCACCCGGTCGACGGTGTGCCCGTCGTAGCTGACCCGGATGCCACAGCAGACGAACTCGGCGCTCGGGTCGGCGGTCAACGCCTGCACCTGGGCGGCCAGTTTGCCGGGCAGCCACTCGTCGTCGTCGTCGCAGAACGCGACCAGCTCGCCCTCGGCGGCGAGGGTGCCGCTGTTGCGCGCGCCGGCCAGTCCGGGCGCGCGCCCGTTCGCGATCACCCGGACCGTCCGGCCCGGACCGGCCAGGCCGGTCAGCGACTCGTCCGGGGTGGACTGGTCGAACACGACCACGGCCTCGATCGTGCCCGGATATTCCTGGGCGATGATCGCGGCCAGGGCGGCGCGCAGCAGTTCGGGGCGGTCCCGGGTGGGTACCACGACGCTGACGCTCGGCTGGTCGGTCATCGGGTCTCCTTCGTCGGCTGGCCGGTGCGCGGCCAGGTCCGCCAGCGGGGTCGGCGCCGGCTCGACCGGGCCACCAGGTCGTCCACGATCTGCCCGACCCGTGCCACCGCCGCGAGACGGGCCTCGTGCGCGGCCGGGTCGGCCTGCACCGCGTACCGGGACGGGTCGGCCTGGCCGGCGGTGAGCGCGTCGTGCAGCTCCTCGCGGGTCTCGCAGAGCGCCACCAGCCCCGCTGCGCCGAGGCGGCGCGCGAAGAGCTGCTGGTGGTCGTCGACGTGCTCGCCGCGCGACGGGTCCCGGGGCACCACGATGGGCAGGTGACCGTGCCGGCGAGCCTCCAGGATCGTCGCCGGGCCGCCGTGACACACCACCAGGTCGGCGTCGGCCATCGCCTGTTGCAGAGCGTCGTGGCCGAGGAACGGCACCGCGCCGGGGAGGGTCGGCGCGGCCGTGTGCCCGTGCTGCACGGTCAGCCCGACCGGACCGGCCTGCGCGTGCCACTGCGCCAGCCAGTCGACGAGCCGGTCGAAGGGGTGCTTGTCGGTGCCGACCGCGACGAGCAGCCGGGGCTGCTCGACGGGTGTGGTGTCGCGCTGACGCGGCAGCCGGGACGGCTCGGTGACGGCGTCGCGGCGCGCGGTGTCCGCCTCCCCGCTCACAGCAGCGTCCCCACGACGGTTGCCTCCGGGTACTGCCGCCGCTGCTCGTCCCACTGCACGAGCATCGCGGACAGGAACGGGCGGCAGAGCCGAGCGGTCAGCGTCGGGGTGTCGATCCGGTCGTACACCTCGATGTAGACGGTCGGGATGCGACGCAGGCGGGCCAGCACCACGAACGGCACGGCCACCCCCGCGCCGGTGGTGACCACCGCGGCGACCCGCCGACGCCGCAGCACCCGCCAGGCCAGCCGCGCGTTACGCAGCAGGTTGGGTACGTTGCGGGTGGTCGGGTGGTACGCGGGCACCAGGTCCTCACCGGTCAGCAGCGACACCGCCTCCGGGGTGTCGAAGGTGACCCAGCAGCGCCGCCACCGTTCGTACCAGGGCCGCAGAGCGAGAAGTTGGGCCAGGTGACCGCCGCTGGATCCGACCAGCAGCAGCACCGGCGACTCGTCGTCGATGTTCGTGTCCACGCGACTCCCCACAAGTTCGCTTGGAATTCCGATTCACGCAAGGCAGAAGCAGATCACAGGTTTTCTGGTCGTTGAATAGCGCGACCGGACGAGGCGACGATCTCCCTTCGGCGTGCTCAGGCCCACTGTCGACCTCACACCCCATCGACCACCGTCACGACCTGCCGTTATGCGGTCACTCTCTGACGCGTCCCCGGCGTCGGGAATTCTCCTGTTCACTCGCTATGTCGTTTCTCAATGACGTCCAACAGTGCGGGATGCAGCGCCCGGTTCCACCCGGCGCCGGCGTCGGCGAGTCGCCACGTACGCAGCCACATCTCCAGCAGGTACGCGTCGGCCACCAGAGCGCACCGCGTCGCGTCGAGGCCGAGCCGCCCGCCGTGTCGCCCCAGGTACGCGTCCACGGCCGCGGCGGCCACCTGGGCCGGCTCGCCGCGCAGCACCAGCGACCGCTGGAACGCGTCGTGCGCCAGGTCGAAGCCGACCGGCACGTCCGGACCACTGTGCTCCCAGTCCCAGGCGACCAGGCGGCCGTCGTGCGTGCCCAGGTTCCACGGCACCCAGTCGCCGTGCCAGTGACCGAATTCGACGGTCGTGTCGCCGTGCCGGCGGGTCAGCGCGGCGACCGCCGCCACCGCCCGCGCCCCGGCGGACCCGGCCCCGGCGGCCCCCTCCGCCTGGGCGGCCAGTCGAGCCAGGAACGTCGACGAGACCAACGGGCGCGGCACACCGGGCTCGCCGCCCCGCCGGGCGACCGCGAGCAACGCCGCGATCCGCGGCGGGTCGTCGGCCGGCACTCCACGTACGTCCGGCGGCAGCGGCTCGATCACCGCGACGGCCTGACCGGCCCACGCCGTCTCGGCGAGCAGCCCGGGCGGCGCCGGATGGTCGGGCACACCGGCCACGCCGCTCAGCGCCCGCAGCGCGGCGGCCTCGGCGGTGACCAGGGCACGGGTGGCGTCGTTCCAGCCGATCTTCGCGTAGCCGCGGGGACGACCGTCGACGGTGAACAGTTGCAGCGTGGGCTTCGCGTTCGGGTCCGGCGGACGAACGCCGCACGCGGCCAGCAGGGGCGCACCGCCCAACGCGGCCGCGAGCCGCTCGCTCAGCACCAGGTCGGCCACGGGCGCCCCCACCGGCACCGACACGGTCAGCGTCGGAAACAGCGCCAGGCCCGCCCCGCCCAGTCGGGCCAGCCCACCGAGCGCCGCCCGGAACGCGCGCACCTTCGGCGGCCGCAAGGCGTTGTACGCCAGCAGCGACGCCGCGCCGGCCCGGGGCGCGCCCAGCGGCACCAAGAACCGCGCCCGCGCCACCGACGGCACCACGGCGTACCGGGCGACCGCCCGCAGCCCGGCCGGCACCGCGCCGCCCACCGTCAGGTGGACCCGGTCGTCCGGGAACACCGCACGGCTCACCCAGCCCAGCCCGTCCGTCCGCGAACGGGGGTCCGTGGCCGGGGTGACCCCGGTCGTCACGCCGCCCGGTCCGCCCAGTCGAGGTCCAACCCGAGCCGCTCGCGCAGCGCGTCGTTGTACGGGCGGTAGTAGTCGGTCAGCTCGGCGCGGACCGCCGGCTCCAGCGGGGCCGAGCGCCGGTCGTTGTAGACCTTGAAGTTCGGCAGGTCGTACGCGGGCAGCCCGAGGAAGTCGAGGGTGCGTCGGTAGGTGGCCCGGGAGTCGCGGTACAGGTCCTCGCTGGGCAGGAAGAGGATCTGGGCCGGGTCGAAGCGGTCCAGCCACGGCTCCAGGTGCTCCAGGTAACGCCCGCGCGCCCGGTACGTGTACCAGTCGTACGCCTCGCTGAACGCCTCCGGCTCGGCGATGAGCCGCTCCCGCTCCCCCGCCGTACGCTCCGGCTCGGCAGCCAGCGCCTCCGCGAAGTCCAGCGGCTCGATGCCGTGCGTACGACGCTCCTTCCAGTGCGAGTACGCCCGCTCGACCGGATCACGCAGCAGCACGATCAGCTTCACGGTCGGCATGAGCGCGGCGACCCGCTGCGCGGCGAGCGGGTGGAACATGTACAGCGGCGCGGCCTCGCCGACGCGGACCGGCCCGCCGTGCCGCTTCGCGAGGGCCTCGCGATGCCGTTCGGTCGGAAAGTGCGAGCGGTACCACGCCTCGCCGCGACCCCAGTGCTCCTCGAAGTAGTGCGCCGACTTGGTGTTCCACGCGGGGAAGAGCCGGGGCACCAGCGGATGCTGGATGAGGTAGTTCCACAGCGAGGTGGTGCCACCCCGTTTGGTGCCGATGATCAAGAAGTCCGGCAGGGGTCGCCGGTCACTGGTGCGCACCCCGTAGTCGACCAGGGAATCCTTCACCCGGGTGGTCACCTGGGTCGGCACCAACTGCTTGACCCGGTCACGGATGGACGCCACGACGGCCCTCACCTACCTCTCGTCGATGCCGGGGCCGGCCCGGCGGCCGTGGCCGCCTCGTCGGACCCACGGATCTGCCTCATGGTCACCCGGATGCCGGCGCGCACCCGGGGCAACGTCAACAAGCCGACGCAGCCGGCCACCAGCACGGCGAGCGCCACCGCCAGGCCGGGCAGGCCACGCCCCGCGGCGAGCACGCCGACCGCCGCCGCGACGCCCACCCCACCGACGGTGGCCGCCGCGGCGTACAGCGTCGCCCTGCTGACAAGCGGTTCGCCGACCACCGACCGGGCGAAGCCGGCCGCGGTGAGGTTCTCGGTGGCGATGCCGGCGGCCCACGCCAGCGCCGCGCCCGTCGCGCCGTGACCGGGGATCAGCCAGAGTCCGAGCGAGACGGTCACGGTGAGCCCGGCCAGCGTGGAGACCAGGTGCAGGCCGCTGCGTCCGCCCATCAGCAGCAGGCTCTGCACGTTGCCGACGCCGGTGTTCACCAACATCGCCAGCGCCAACACCGTCATCGCCGGCACGCCGGCGGTGAACTCCCGGCCGAACAACTGCAGGAACGCGAGCGCGAACACCGCCAGCAGCAGGTACACCGGCCAGGACAGCACCAGCCCCCAGATGGTCAACTGCCGGTGCACGGCCGCCGCGGCGGCCCGCTCGCCGCGCCCGAGCAGCCGGGACAGCTGCGGCGACACCGCGACCCGCAGTCCCTGCATGGCGAGCTGACCGGCCAGCACGTAGCGGCCCACCGCGCCGAACACGCCCGCGTCGGCCGGTCCGGCCAGCACCGACGTCAGCAGCACCCCCACCCACATGCTGCCCGCGTCGATGGCCGCCGAGGCGGCCCGGGGCAGGGCGAAGCGCCAGAACGTCGACCAGTCGGACCTGGTCGGCCGTAGCGCCGCGCCCCGTCCCAACCCGAGCGGCCCGGCCACCAGCACCAGGCAGGCCAGCAACGCCAGCGCCGCCGGCACCAGCCAGCCGGTCATGCCGGCGAGCAGCCCGCCGCTCGCCAGCGCGGCGGCGCCGACCAGCGCGGGGCGGGCCACCGGCAGCAGGAGGAACTGGACGCCGACGTACGCGCGGATGGGCCGGACGCAGCGCAACGCGGCCAGCAGCAGGGTCATCGCCACCACCACCGGCACGGCGGCGAAGGTCAGCGTCAGCAACCCGTGCGCCGCGTCGCCCGAGCCGCGCAGCAGGCGGGGGGCGAGCGCGTCGGCGCTCAGCGCTCCCGCGACGGCGACGACCAACCCGGCCAGCAGCGGTGGGATCAGCGCCACCGGCAGCACCCGGGCCGCGTCACCCCGGACGCCGAGCCGCCGCCGGGGCACCGCCCACATGAGGCCGGTCTCCGCGCCGAGCGTGCAGACCGCGGTGGCCACGGTGACCACGCCGATCGCGGCGAAGAACGCACCCGCGCCGGCTGTTCCGTACCCCCGGGTGATCACCACGGCCAGCACGAACCCGAACAGGCCGCTCACGGCCGCGCCGAGCAACCCGGCCACCCCGCTGCGGGCGCTGCGGCGCGTCTCGACCGCGCCGGTGTCCGCGGCGGCGCGCTGCGGGCCGTCCCGGCCGGCGTCGGCCGGCGGTCGGGTGGCGGCGGTCATGCCGGCACCGCCGTGGTGGAGACGAGCGGCGGATGCCATCGGTGCGGGCGGGGCGCGCGTTCGCGTTCGGTGAGCGCCATGGCGAAGCCGACCGCGAAGAACGCGACAGTCAGGTTCTGGTTGGCCATGCCGTAGAACGGGATCTGCACGAGGCAGACCACCGGCACGACGGCCAACCACTGACCGGCCGCCGACGTCGCCCGCGCGCAGACCACCGCGGCGGCCACGAACCAGCCCAGGAAACAGAGCAGCGCCGGTACGCCGTGACTGAACAGCACCATCCACAGTTGCCCCTGCGTGCCGATCGGCGCGTCGGCGGAGACGGTGTCCACGTTCACCGGAGCGCCGTAGCCCAGCCACGGCGAGTCCTGCACGCGGCGGATCACCTCCGTGTAGAGCGACAACCGGTCGGTGTTGGTGTCGCTGGAGTCGACCCGGTTGTTGATCAACTCGGTGATGGGGATGAAGAGCGTGGCCACAGCTCCGGTCACGACCACGCCGACGATGGACGCGGCGACGCGGATGTTGCCCCGCAGGCTGGCCCGCACTCCGAGCACGGCGAGCCCCGCGCCGAGGCTCAGGAACATCGCCCGGTTCAGGGTGAGGAACGCGGGGGCCAGCGACAGCGGCAACGACGCCAGCAGCGCCCACCGCAGCAGCCCGCGACGGCGCAACATGGTGTACGCCACCACGCAGGGCAACGTCATCGCGTACGCGCTGCCGTAGTTGTTGGTGTACGCGAACGGCGCGGCGGGCCGGTAGATCGGGTTGAGCGAGCGGGGGCTGTATTCGGCGGTGGTCAGGTGCACCATGTCCTGGATGAACGGCGTACGGGCGACGCCGGCGGGCAGCAGCACCTCCATCGGGGTGGCCAGCGCGAACCGCGGCACGAGCACCCCGAGCCAGCCCAGCACCACCAGCGCGAACCAGAACGCGCAGAGCGGGGTGAGCACCGCCACCAGGTCGGCACGTTCCCGGGCGGCGGCGTAGACGTAGACGCCGACCACCAGCGCGGTCAGGTAGAAGGCGAGGCGCAGGGCGAACGTCAGCAGCGACGCCGGTGAGGACAGTTGGGTGGCGCTGACGACCACGATCGCCAGGAACAACAGCCAGATGCCGGCCACCGGGGGCAGCGGCACCCGGCCCCGGGTGAGCAGCACCGCCAGCAGCAGCCCGCCCAGCAGCGACCAGCCCAGGTAGAACGCGCCGAGCGCCCACCAGAGCGGCACGAGGCCGAACATCGACGCCAGGGGCCAGAGCGGCAGCCGCGCGGGTGGCGGTGTCGGCAGCGTCACTGCGGCGGCGGCCGGCGTGTCACCGGGTGGCGGCTCGGTCGCCGGGGCGCGGGTGACCGACACCGATCAGGCCCGGCCGTTGCGGGTGAGGACGAAGCCCAGCGGGGTGACCCCGGCGGCGCGCAGCCGCTCCACGAGCCGCCGCAGGTCGCTCTGGCGGCTACGGTCCCGCTCGATGACCACCACCGCGCTGCCCTGTCGGGCGACCGCGACGCCGCGCTCGTCGGACTCGGCCGGTGGCGCGTTGAACAGCACCAGCCCGTGGTCGGCGCCCTGCCGCCAGGTGCCGAAGCGGACGCTGCCCACCCCCACGGTCACCTCGTCCGCCGACGCCGGACGGCCGTTGTCGGTCCGGGCGGACGCCACCCGGGGCAGGGTGAGCGTCGCGTCCGGGTCGGTGGACGGGCGGCTGCCGGGCGGGTGCGGGGAGGGCCGCCGAGTCGCCGGCGTATCGGCGGGAGCACCGCTGGCCGTCGGCGTGCCGGCCGGACGCGGCTTGGGCACCAGCGGGCGGGACGGGTCGAGGGGCAGCCGCCCCCGGTCGGTGAGGACGGCGGCACGCAGGCGCTCGACGCGGCCGCTGTCGTCGGCGACGAAGACCTCCCGACCGTCGGCGGCAAGCGCCACGGCCAGCCCGGCGGTGAGCGCCGTGACGTCCTCGCGGGAGGTGACCAGCGCGACCCGGGCCGGCTGGCGTACCCGCTCGGCGACCGCCATCGCCACGTAGCGGATGTCCGCGTCGACCGCCCGGGGACTACCCCGAAACGGCGGCCGACGTACCGTGCCGAGCAGCGGCAGGCCGGTGGCGTCCCGGCCGTCGGTGACCGAGCGGACCCGCCGGTCCGCCGACTCCCACGCGTACGCCAGCACGACGCCGATCAGCGCGCCGCCGAGCAGGCCGGCGACCAGGTAGAGCGGCCGGTGCCCGGCGGAGGTCACCAGCGCCCGCTCGGCGGTCTGGGTGACCCAGCCGGGGTTGACGTCGACCGCGGCGATCTCGGTGCGGGCCGTGTTGAGCTGGGTGAGCTGGTTGTTGAGGCCGGACAGCTCGGCCAGCGCCGCGTCACCGGCGGCGGTGCCTTTGGCGCTGCTCGCGCGCTTCTGCACCGCCGTCTGCTGCGCGACGACCTTGGCGATGCTCGCGTCGTAGGAGCGCAGCATCTCGGCGCGCTGCTGCTCGTACATGGCCCGCCGCACGTCGAGGTAGGACCGCGCGGCGAGGTTGGCGCCCTGCACGGCCCGCTGCGCGTCGTGCGTCTGGTAGGTGAAGCGCAGGATCTGCCCGCCGGTCGGCACCTCGACCTCCAGGGCGTTGCGGACGTCGCGCGGCTCGCCACCGACGGCGTCGGCGAGCCGCTGAACCACCTCGGTGCCGGTGGCGAGGCCACTCTCCACGTTCATGTTGACGGCGCGGTCGGCGCCCGCGCCGCTGGGCGTGAAGGCGTCGGTGACCACCGGTCGGACCGCCACGACCGCTCGGGCGGTCACCGCCGCCGGGACCAGCAGCACGTAGCCGAGGGCGGCGAGCAGGCCGACCAGGGCGACCGCGACCACCAGCCGCAGCCGGTGCATCGGCACCCGCACCAGGTCGGAGAGCGTCACCACGCGGGCGCCGCCGGAGCTCGACGAGTCGGGTGGCCAGGGGGCGGGCGTGGCATCAGTCATGGAACTTCTTCACCGTCTGTTGAGGATTGCCCACGACGACGACGCCCGGTGGCACGTCGGTGCGCACCACCGAGGCCGCGCCCACGACGCTGTCCCGGCCGACCCGGACCCCCTTGAGCACCAGGGCGTGCGCGCCGACCCAGACGTTGTCCTCCAGCACGATCGGCGCGCGGGTGGCCGGGCCGGGCGGCGCGTGCCGTTGGTCGGGCGGCAGGTTGTGGAAGTCGTTGTCGAGCAGCTCGCAGTCGGACAACAGGCACCTGTCGCCGACCGTCACCGACGTCCAGGTGCCGATCCAGGTGGCGTTGAGCAGACAGTCGGCGCCCACCCGTACCTCGCCGGGGCCGGCGAAGCGGACCAGCTTGTTGATGCGGGTGCGGTCGCCGATGGTGACCCGTACGCCCCGACGCAGCCGGATCCGGCCGCGGATCTGCACGTCCCGGCCGAGGGTCAGCCGCCGATAGCGCAACCCGTACCAGGCACGTTTGAGCGCGAAGACCAGGTGGACCGCGCGTTTCGCGCGGAATCCAGCGCCGCCGACCAACGACCCCTCCCCCACATCGCGGGGCCGGCGGCGGTGGTACCGCCGCCGACCCGACGTGAACAATCTACCGATCCTCCGTTACGAACGGTCGACCATCACTGCACGGAGAAGAACATTGAGGGGACAGACCACGACAACTCCGGCGTCGCTGCGGCGATGAGCGTCGTCGCCGTGCCGTTGACCACCGCGGTCGGCGCGGCCGTCGGGTCGAACGGGACGCTGCGCAACCCGCCGTCTGTGGCACCGTAGACGATCCGACCGTCCACCCAGGCCATGCCACGCACGCCCGACCAGGTGACACCACTCGTCGGCAGCGCAAACTCGGTCGCGCCGAGGTAGCTGCCGTCGATCTCGAAGTAGCGGTAGTAGAGGCTGTTGGCGCCGGTACGGGTGTAGTAGAGCCGGCCGTCGAGGTAGAAGGCGCCGGTGAGGTTCGCCGGGTTGAACCAGTCGTTGTAGCCGGACGCCTCCCACGACGAACCGATCGCGCCGCCGTTGAACAGCGAGACGTCGATCCGGCTGCCGGTGGGCGTACCCGCCACCGTGTGCGACCAGTAGATCCGGTCGTCCACCCGCCAGGTGGCGCCGGACGCGGTGTAGGCCGGCTGACTGACGGTGGTGGGGGTACCCAGCGTCACGCCGTCGAACGGCACCTTCGACACCTCACCCGCGCCGGTGCCCAGGTAGAGGTTGCCACTGCTGCCACTCGGCGGGTTCTTCGCCGTGAAGGTGCGACCGCCGGCGAGCGGGAACATGCCGAGCCGCCCGTGGTACTCCTCGCCCATGCCGTCCGAGTTGTGGCCGAAGTAGAGACCGTCCGAGCCGCGCCAGAGCACCGGCACCGCCGAACCCCAGGCGGTGGTGCCGGACGGCATCGAGGCGCTGCCGCTGCGCCGCGGGTTCCAGTTCACCGGCAGACCCGTGGCCGGGGTGACCGCGCCGATACCGAGCCGGTCGATCGCGCCGGGGCCGGCGTTGTCGCTGGCGTTCGGGTTGTTCAACCAGCGGAAGTGCCCGCCCAGGTAGATGACGTTGTCGGCCACCTCGACCGAGGTGATGGTGTCGTTGCCGGTGAAGTCGACCCAGGTGCCCAGCTGGCCGGTGCCCCGGGCTGCGGTCTCGAACCGGACCAGCGCGTCGCAGTACGCGCTCGGCCAGCCGGTGCCGCCGTTGCTGCCGACCACGAACCAGGTGCCGTCCTCGCCGAACTTGATGTCCTGCACGTAGTGCACGAAGGTCGTCGGGGCGGCGCACGGCGCGACGTACTTCTCGCTGCTCCAGTCCAGCACCGCCGGAGTGCCGGACACGTCGACGAGCGCGATCTGGTTACGCGGCAGATCGTTGAGGAGCGTGAAGTTGCCGCCGACGGCCAGGGTGTTGCCGTCCGGAGTGACGTCGATGGTCCAGACGTACGAGGTGGTGCCGTGCCGTCCGACGGTGGCGTCGACGGAGAAGGTCGGGTCGATCGCCCCGGTGGTCGCGTTCAGCCGGCCGAGACCGGCGTGTGCGGTGCCGTTGAGCCAGTTGAACGCGCCGGCCACGTAGAGCCAGTTGCCCGACAGCGCCAGATCCCGGACGGTGCCGCCGTCGGAGCGGCCCACCCAACTGTCGATGATCTCGCCGGTGCTCGGGTTCAACGCGACCAGGTTCTTGCGGGAGACCCCGTTGACGTTCTTGAAGGCGCCGCCGACGATCAGCGTGCCGCCGGGCCCCGCCAGCAGCGTGTTGACCGCGCCGTCGAGCACCGGCAGGAAGCTGGTGGACATCGCGCCCGTGGTGCGGTCGTACGCGAAGAGGTAACGCTGGGTGATCCACGCGGACGTGGCGGTCTGCCGAAGCTGGGTGAAGCTGCCGCCGACGAACACGGTGTTGCCGACCTGCGCGAAGGCGCGGGTCTCACCGTCGCGGGCGTGCGGGGTGAGGTCGGTGGGATTCGCGGACACCAGGGTCGCGGTCCCGGGGACCGGCACCACCGCCGCCGAGGAGGCCGTGGGGGCGCTGAGCACCGCGGCGAGGACCGCCAGCGCGACCACCCCCGCCCGGGTACGACGTCGTCCTGACAAACGCCATGAGTGCGAGAGTGTGGGCACGCTACGCCTCCAAGATGGATGAGAACCCGAGGTAGCGTGCCTCGCCCAGCCTGGTAGGCGCATCCGCCGATTGGGCGGTGCGTGAATCTGCTAGCCGACAGAACGCCGGAAGATCAGCTGGTGAATCTCCGATGAACGGCGGCTGTGTTCACAGTGTGGTCACACGTTTCAGCGGCTCCCTCCGGTGGGCTGCCGCAGGTACGCGTCCTTGCCGGCCTGGCTGAACCCGGCCACGGCGGAGGCGTCGTGGTTCATCGTCATGTCACAGGTCGCCGTGCGGGTCGTCATGCCCGGCGAATTGAAGTAGATGGCGGCCTTGATCTTCGGGTGCGCCTTCAGGGCCGCCGGGAACTCCTGGAACCAGCGCTGCTTCGCGCCCGGGTCCTTGGCGTCGAAGTTCGTGCCGAACTCGGCGAGCATCCGGGGCTTGCCCGCGCCGATGCCGTTCTCGTCGAGCCAGTCGTAGAAGCCGCCGATCGTCGTGCTCGGGCTCTTCCACACGGTGCTGCCGTTGCAGACGTGGAAGTTGTACGGGTCGTAGGCGACCCAGTCGACGTACCGGTCGCCGGGGTAGAGACCGGCGTACCGCGAGTAGTGCCCGGACCAGCCCATCATCGTCCACACCCAGACGGCGTTGTCCGCGCCCGCCTTGGCGAACCGCTCGTACACGTACTTCCAGGCGCGGACGAAGTCGGCGTCGCTACCCTTGCCCGGCTCGTCCTCCGGCTCGTGGTCGAAGCCCATGAACACCGGCACCTTGGCGGCCCGGATGCGACCGGCGACCGCGTCGATGGTGGCGTCCTGTCGGCCGCTGTAGATGTCGGACCACTTCAGCGTCGTACCGGCGGAGAAGTCGCGCGACTCCCAGGCGAAGAACATCAGCCGGCCCTGGCGCATCTGGTCCTGCTCGTAGTCGTCCGGGAACGCGCCGTTGCTGCCGGCGTTGGAGAAGTCGTGGTAGCGGTGCACGATGTCGAACTTGCGCCCGACCTGGGCCTCCACGTCGGTGATCGCCTTGCCGTGGTCCCAGCCGCTGCCGGCGTTGGCGGGTGAGTACATCCCCCACCAGGCGCCGCAGGAGGGCACCAGCGTGTCGGACACCTGGCCGCACTTGCCGGACGGGAGGGTGGGGCTCTGGGTCGGGGTCGGCGTACGGGTCGGCGCGACCGTCGGCGTGGGCCGGGGCGCGGCGGTGGTCGGCGCGACCGTGGGCGTCGGCGCGGGTCGGGTGGTCGGCGCCGACGTCGGCCCGCTACCCAGGTCGTAGCTGATCACCAGGCTGGGCCGCAGGTCGGCGTTGCGGTTCTCGACCGACGCCCAGTAGACGCGGGTCTCCAGGCCGGTCTGGGCCAGCGACACCGTCCAGGTGCCGTTTCCGGTGACCAGCTTGGAGACGTCCCACTCGTTGACGCCCTTGGCCACACCGGTCACCGAGTCCAACACGGTTCCCGCCTTCGCCGGGGCCGGTCGCGCCTCGCGGGCGCTCACCGACGAGGCGTGCGCGGTCACCGTGGCGGCGAACTGCTGCCAGGTGTTCATGCGCAGGGTCGCCCGGACGTTGACGGCGGCGGCGGGAAGCGTGGTCACCGCGAACTCGACGACCGCCTCCCGGCCACCGCGCGGGTTTCCGTCGCAGCGCGCCGGGCAGGTCGCCAGGGTCCCCTTGGTGGAGTTGTCACCGTCCTGCGAGACGATCGTCGCGGTGGTGTCCGCCACCGCGCGGATCGACAGGTCGTCGCTGGCCAACAGGGGCATCATGGTCGCCACGATGCCGGCCACCACCGAGCCGCCGACGACGCCGATGGCGATCGCCTTGCGCCGGGGGCCGTTGCGGAACCGGGTGATGCGGTGTAGTCCGTGCCTGGTCAAGGAGAACTCCCTGTGTCTGGTGCGATAACCGTGAGCAGCGTATCGATGACCAGGGCACACCGTCGGTAGGACAGTTTTCCGTAAGCGCGTCTTAACCGTGAGCTAAGAAAGACACCGGGGCGGTCCGCTGGGCAGGTGGGTGGGACTCCGATCTCGAGCCCCACCCACCCCGCTCCTGGGCGTCACCAAATCGTGTCAGCCGGGCAACGGCGGCTGGAGGTCCCGATCGTCAACTACGGCGTTGCCGTAGCCCCGCGATCAGGAAGGTCACGCACGGGACGAGGAGCAACGCCAGTGCGTAGAGCGGCACCGAGAGGTCGGAGGTGAGGTACAAGACCGCTCCCACCAGCCACACGGCCGTAACCAAGCCGCCCAGCAGCAGATACTGCCCGCCACTTCCCTGCGGCCGCAACACACCGGAGCGGACTCTCCGCCACACCTGGACGACCACGACCACAGCCAACAGGGCCATGACCGCCACGATGGGCCAACCGAGCGAGCCGTACCCGAGCGCGGCAATCAGCACCAGGACGCTGAGGGCACCTATGGCGAGGAGCACCAGGACCGACATCAAGACCTCCGGCGGAAGGGATCATCAGAAGAGAGCTCTCGCGCCTTTGGAGAAAACCCCGCCGATCAGCCCGCCTACGGCACCCGCGAAGCAGTTCAGCGCGACGCCACTCCATGTTGACTCGCCCTTTTGGGAGATGAGCGTACCGACTGCGCCAGCAGCACACCCTCCGATGGCCCACGCGGCTAGCACCGGCGCGCCGAGGGTTGACGCAAACCCACCGATCGCTACACCCGCGATGGCCCCGCCGATCAATGCGAAGGCGTCGTTGGCCTCCGCGTCGGTCGCAAGTCCGGTGGGGTCGGTGTTGTTGGCCGGGTTGCAGGACGCGTAGCTGTACGCCAGGTCCTTACCGGACGGGTCCCGCTGGGTGAACCGACCCAGACCCGGGTCGTAGTAGCGGGCACCGAACTTGGTCAGACCGGTCGCGCCGTCGAGGTGACCGGACGCGTACCGCCAGGGGTTCGACACCTGCTGCGACGCCGACAGCTGGATGCCGTACGGGTCGTAGCTGTAGGAGTTGACCTTCGCAGCGCTTCCGTTCACCAGACCCACCACCGAGCCGAGGCCGTCGACGAGGTAGTAGTACCGCACCCCGTTGGCCCGCAAACCGATCAGCGAACCGGCGTTGTCCCGGGTGTAGTAGTCGGAGGTCCCCGGCGCGGGGTCCGTCGAGTTCGCGGTCACCGTGCCACCGGAGCCCGCCGGGGCCTTCGCCGAGGCGACGCCCAGGGCCGAGCTGACGTACGTGGTCGAGCCCGCGCCCCGCCGCTCGGTCTGGTCCGCGCCGCCGTAGGTGAGCGGAGTCAACGCCGTCCCGCCCGGCTTGGTGATCGAGGTGGTCTGGTTGTTCACCGTGTTGTAGGAGAACGCCCAGCCCGACGACGAGCCGGTGGTGTTGCCGTTGGCGTCGTACGAGTACGTCGTCGAGGCCGCAGACGTCAACTGGTGGGCGTCGTTGTAGCTGTACGACGTGGTGGTGCCGCTCTCCGTCTTGGAGGTGCGGTTGAAGTTCTCGTCGTAGTCGTAGCTGCGCGACAGCGCACCCGACGCACCCGTCAGACGGTTCAGCTTGTCGTAGGTGTACGTCGTCGTTCCCGACAGGTCGGTGACCTTCTGCCGCTGGGCGGTGTCGGTCGTGACCCCGTTGACCGTCTTGCTGTAGTCGTAGGTGAAGGAGGACAGCTTCGCCGACGTGCTGTCGTTGGTCGCCGTGATCGAGGTTTGCCGGCCGGACTTGTCGTACTTCATCTCCACGGTGATCCGCGGTGACGTCGGCAGGTACATGAACCGCCGCCGGTTGTTCTCGTCGTAGGTGAAGGTCACCGCGGTGGACGCACCCGGCTCCAGCAGCGACGTCACCAGGTTCACGGCGTTGTAGCCATAGGTGACCGAGCCGCCGCCGTCGGTGTACTTCGTCATGTTCCCGTTACGGTCGTACTCGTACCCGATCGGCGTCGCCCCGGGCACGGACTTGCTGCTGGGTCGGCCGAACCTGTCGTAGCCGAACGTCGTGGCACCGGTCGGATCGGCCACCTGGGTGAGGTTGCCGTCCTTGTCGTAGGTGTAGTCGACGACGACGGCGCCCTTAAAGGTGATCTTGTCGACCCGGTCCAGCTGGTCGTAGACGTACTGGGTCTTCTGACCCTTGCCGTCGGTGTGTTCGAGCATGCGCGACAGCGCGTCCGGCAGGATGGTGATGTCCCCCAGCGGGCCCGGGTTGTCCACCAGGGTCAGATTGCCCTTGGCGTCGTAGGTGTAGTTGGTGCGGACGTCCTTGCCGTCCTCGCGCCACTTGACCGTGCCGTTCGAGTTGTGCTCCGCCTCGTCGATCTTCTGCCCCGGATACTGCGAGCTCTCGGTGCCGGTCTTGTTGCCCGCGGCGTCGTAGGAGTAGGCGTTGGTGTTGCCCTGGGGATCCGTCGACCCGCTCACCGAGTTCGGGTGCGAGGTGTCGTTGTAGGACATCGTGGACTTCGCCCCGGTGGCGATGCCGACCGACGTCATGTTGTTGGTGTTGGCGTCGTACCCGAAGGTGGTGGTGTTGGTCAGCGAGTCGGTGGTGGTCTCGACGTTGTCGTTGGCGTTGTACTTCTTGGCCCGCTTGTGGCCGAGGGCGTCCTTCACCTCGGTGACCCGGTCGCGGGTCTCGTAGGTGTGGGTGGTGATGCCATCGGTGGTCGAGGCGGTGGCGTACCCGTTGGGGTCGGTCACCTCCGTCTTGCCGGTGGAGTAGGTGAGCAGCCACCGTGCCTCGGCCGGCGTGCCGCCCGGGTTGGTCAACTCGAAGTAGTCGAGCATCCGGGAGGTGTCGGGCTCGTAGCCGAGGTTGGTGACCCGACCCTCGGGCGTGATGATCTTTGTAAGTCGATCGCCGGTGTACTCGTAGACCGTGACGCCGTTGGCGGTGTCGGTCACCGTGTTCAGGTTCTGGTCCGAGTTGTAGGTGTAGCTCACCCGGCGTCCGGTCGAGTCGGTCATCGAGGTCAACCGACCCGAGGTGTACGACAGGGTCACCACCCGGCTCTGGGTGTCGGTGACGGTGGTGACGTTCCCCGAGCCGTCGTACCCAAAGGTGATCTTGTTGTTGTTCTTGTCCTGGGTGCGCAGCAGCCGGCCGGTCGCGTCGGCGAAGTAGAAGCTGCCCTCGCTCTTGTCGAACTTCAGCCGCAGTTCCCCGGTGCTGGTGTTACGGGTCAATTTGGCGTCCAGGCTCGGCGGGGTCCGCCAGGAGTTGGTGCCGTCGTTGACGAACCGTGCGGTGAAGCCCGTGGGCGCCTGGTACGTGATGTCGGCGGTGGCGTGGTCGGTCTTGGAGAACGTCACCTTCACGTCCTGCCCGGTGCCGAGCACCCAGCCCTTACCAAGCGTCGACGTGGCCGTCGACCGGGAGTTGTAGTAGCGGTCCAGCACCAGGTCGGTGCCGGTGCCACGGATGTTGAAGTCGGTACCCTTGAGCAGCAGGTTGCCGTTGGCGACGTTCACCTTGAGCTGCAACCGGTCGGTCAGGTCCTGGTCCTGGAAGGAGAACCGGCCCTGCTCACCGGTGGGCGAGCCGTCCGAGGTGGTCATGAACCGCCAGCTCGACCACGGCCCGGCGACGCTGCCGTCGTGGCCGCGAGCCCGCCACTTGTACGTGGTGTTGGCGACGAGTTCACCGGACGGCACCGTCCAGCTCGACTCGCTGCCGTTCGTGACGCTGCCGCCGGAACCGGAGACCTCCAGCGTCGACCCGCTGCGGTCGTAGATCTCGAAGTCGACCCGGCCGCTGCCGCCGTCCGGGTCGCTGAAGACACCCTTCATGGTCGGCGTCCGCGTCTCGGTCTCGCTCGCGTCGCCCGGCTGCAGCTTCGTCGGGTCCAACGCGTTGGGGTAGCTGTTGTAGTTCACGACCGCGTACGGAACCTCGCTCTGGATGTCCGCGTCGTCGGAGCGGAACTGCTTCCAGCTGTCCGGATCGGTCTCGCTGGTGGCCCGGATCCCCATGTAGGCGGTGGCCTGGTTGGCCGTGGCGGCCCGCTGGAAGAAGCTGGTGCCGGTGATGCTCACCCAGCCGTCGTCACAGGTGCTGTTCAGACCCTTGGTGGCGGTGGAGGAGGCCTCCTGGTAGTTCCACGCCGGCTGGTTCGTCCAGAGCGTGCCGGAGCTGGCCGCGCCGGTGGACCAGATCTGCCAGGACTTCGCGGAGCAGGTCGTGGAGTACCAGTTCCAGAAGTAGACGGTGGCCGAGGTGATCTGCTTGCCGCGCAGCGCGCTCGTGCCCCAGTGGACGAACCCTCGGGCGACTCCGGGGTTGGCCCCGGAGGCCTTGCCGATCTGGATGTCGTTCGCACCCGAGCGGGTCACGGTGTCGTCGGACTTCACGTAGGTCGCGAAGGTGGGCGATACCGGATTGATCGACGGATCCACGATCACCGGGTAGACCGTCGCGGGGTCCGCGAGGAACGCCTGGTCGGGGGTGAGCGCCAGGTCCATCGCGCCGGCCCGCGCGGTCTGCTTGGCGGCGATCTTGACCAGCCGCTTCGGGCCGCCGCTGGCCGGGTCGACGGACGAGTCCCACATCTCCGGGGTGGCCGAGGTGGCCACGATGCGGCCCTTGTCATCGGCGAAGCGCAGACCGCCGGCGCCGTCGCCGGTGGTCACCAGGCCCTTCGCCCGTACCGGCAGCCGCACCGACGCCACCTGGGCGGCGGCGGCCCGGTTCTTGACCAGCAGGTACTGCCGCACGCCGGTACGGCTGGCCTCGACCACGAGGTCGACACCCGGCCGGACCTCCGGGTACGTCGCGCGGTTGGCGGCCAGCACCGGCTTCGGCAGCGCGCCGGTCCAACCGATCGCGGCCCGGTGCGCGCCGACTCCGACGCTCAGCAGGTCGTGCTCGCCCGCGCCCACCGCGCCGGAAAGCTTGAGACCGTTGGGGTGGGCGACCGGTGCGACCGAACCATCCGCCTCCGCACGCATGGTGAGGTCGATCGGGACGAGCTGACCCCCCGCGTCCCGCATCCGGATCGGGCCGGCATAGACCTGGGCGGTCGACGTGCCGTCGGGGTTGACGAAGACATCCTGCGTCTCGCTGCGGGCGGCGAGGTTCTCCACCCGCTTGGCACACCGGCGAGCGGCGTCCACCGCGGCGGCCTCGTCGGGCTGCTGGTCGGCGCAACTGGTGTCGGGACCTGACGCCGGCGCTGGTGCGGCGACCGGGGCCGCGACCGCCGGCCCGGTCAGGGTCGGCAGCGTACCGGCCACCAGGGCCAGCGAAGCGGCGACCGCCAATCGTCGAGTGGCACGTGTTCCACCTCGGAAAAAGGCATGACTCACCTACGGACCTCCAAGTCCGAAAACGACAGTGATCGAACCGTAGGAGAGATACTTGCCGCACGTCAATCATTACTTTGCGTTGCCTGATAAGCAGTTCGGCTACCCGATTAATCGTCTATAAAGTGACGCCCATACGTCGCAGCTAGGGCAGATCGGTCACCGTCACCGCGATTGCAGGTGATCCCCAGCGGGTTCTCCATTGAGTTGCACACGCACCTCTACCAGGGATGACGCGCCATCAATGCCGACCACCGACGAAGAGAATCCGCCACGATGCCGCAACGGGGCAGCGCGCCAGAGCACCGGCCGCTAGGATGGACTCAGGTCGATTTTCGAGGGCCACCGGCATCAATCATTCGCCTACCTGAACAGCGCCCGAAGTCTGTCTGAATTCGAATCGCGGCACGGCCGACGGAATTCCAGCGATTGCGCCACTGATCCGCCACAATTGTCAGCGGCGGGCCGCCACCAGAGCTTCCCGCATCGCCGTAAATGGCGCGGTCACGCCAGTGAACTGCTCGAACTGACCCACCGCCTGCGCCAGCAGCAGGTCCAGTCCGGACACCACCCGCAGGCCGGCCGCGCGGGCGGACGCCGCCATCGGCGTCGGCCACGGGTCGTAGAGCGCGTCGAAGAACACCGCGCCGGGCCGCCAGGTCGCACCGCCGGCCAGCGGATCGGCGACCCCCTTCGGCACGGTGGACACGACCACGTCGGCGGCCGAGACGTGCCGTTGCGCATCGGCCCAACGGCCGGCGGTCAGGGCGACACCCAACGCCGCCGCCACCGGTCGCAACTCGTCCACCGCCTCGGCCCGACGGGCCACCACGATGACCGACGAACAGGCCAACCGCGCGGCGGCGGCGAGGGCGGCGCGGGCCGTACCCCCCGCGCCGAGCACGGTCACCGCCGCGCCGGCCACCACCCCGGCCTCGGTGAGCACGTCCACCATGCCACCGACGTCCGTGTTGTCCGCGTACCACGTGCCGTCCGCACGGCGTACCAACGTGTTCGCCGCGCCGACGGCGACGGCTACCGGCGACGCGGCGTCGGCCACGGCGAGCGCCGCCTCCTTACCCGGCATGGTCACCGACAGTCCGGCCCACTCCGGGCCCAGGCCGGCGACCAGATCCGGCAGCTCCGCCGCCCCGCACTCGATCCGGGTGTACGACCACCCGGTCAGCCCGGCGGCGGCGTACCCGGCGTTGTGGATCACCGGAGAGAGGGAGTGCGCGATCGGCGCACCGACCACGGCGGCCCTCACTAACAGTTCTCGCCGCTGAGCACGCCGTTGCGGCACATCTGTCGCTGCAGGTTCCGGAAGTCGGCGTCGTTGGAGCCGTAGCCCATCGTGCCCTTCTTGTCGACGGTCATGAAGTAGATCCAGTCGCCCACCGGCGGGTCCATCGCGCCCTTGAGCGCGTCCTCGCCCGGGTTGCTGATCGGCGTGATGGTCAGGCCGTTGGCGCCATGGGTGCGGTACGGGTTCTTCGGATCGTTGAGTTCGCTGGCCTTCAGGACGTCGGAGTCCTTCGGGTCCTTGCCCTGCAACCGCAACCAGTAGTTGATCGCACTGTCGATCTCCAGGCACTTGCAGTGGTACTTGTCCGTGTACACCCGGTTGTAGATCACCCGGGATACCTTCGGGAAGTCGACGTGGTTGACCGACTCGGCCTGCGCGATGGAGGCGGCGATCAAGGCTTCGTACGGGGAGATGCCCCGCTTCTCCTGGACGGTGTCGACGAACTTGATCTGCTCGGTCACCTCGAGGAACTTGTCCACCATCAGCGACAGGATCTCCGCGGCCGTCGCCTTCGGCGGAAGCTCGTACGTCGCCGGGAACAAGAAGCCCTCCAGGCTCTTCGGCCCCTTCTTGCCGTCTCCCCGGTTGAACCAGAAGGCCGGCACCCCCAGCTTGACCGGGTCCTTCGCGGCGGCCTTGAACTCGGCGACCGGAATCTTCGTCGCCTTGGCCAGCTCGTCATAGATCGCCAAGGTGATCATCCCCTCCGGGATGGTCACCCCGTTCACCACCCGGCTCTTCGGATCGAGCAGCAGGAGCAGGGCCTCGGACGCCTTCATCTCCTTCTTGACCTTGTAGCGACCCACCTGGAGGTTCTTGCTACGCGAGTTTCCGTCCGCCGCCTCGATGAAGGCCTTGACGCTCTTGACCACACCGGCCTCGTACAACGTGGCGCCGACATCGGTCGCGCTGTCACCGGCCTTGACGTCGACCAGCACCTCGCCCGAGCCGGCACCGTCGTAGTCGGGCGTGACGAAGTAGTTCTGGATCCGGTCGAACCCGTAGTACGCGCCACCACCGATGGTGCCCAACAGGACCAGGGCCATCAACAGCGCCAGGAAGGTCTTGCCCCGGCCGCCGCCGGAGCCTCCCTTGCGCTTGTTGCGGAAGCCGCGTCGGTGCCGTCCCTTCTCACCCCGCTCCGGCTCGTCGAACCCAAGGTCCAGATCGTCGATCATTACGTCCGCCTCCGCTGCGCGTCCAGCCAGCTCTGCAGGATCTCCACCGCGGCCGCCTGGTCGACAACCGCACGTTGACGCTTGCCACGAACGCCACGCTCGGCAAGCCTACGAGAAGCGACCACGGTCGACATCCTCTCGTCGGTGAGCGTTACCGGGACCGGCGCTATCACATTGACCAGCCGGTCAGCGTACGCCGTGACGCTGAGCGCGGCCGGGCCATGTTTGCCGGCCAGATTGATCGGAAGCCCGACGACCACCTCGACCGCCTCGTGCTCGGCTACCAACGCCGCGAGCTGGGCAATGTCGCTCGGCACCGCCTCCGGCGCGGCGGTGAGATCGCGGGCGAGGGTCACCAGCGGCGTGGCCAGCACCCCGTGCGGATCCGAGCGGGACACCCCCACGCGCACCTGACCGACGTCCACACCGAGGCGAACTCCCCGTGTGAAGTCGCTCACCGTGGGTCACCCCTGTGCTGTCGACGAACCAGGGCGGACCATTCGGTCCGCCCTGGTCGAAACTGACCGTCCATCACGCCTCGGTGATCGCCTTCTCGACGGTGAGCAGCAGGTTCGGTGCCTCGGTCGCGGGCAGACCGCCACCCTGGGCCAGGTCGGGGCTCCCCCCGCCGCGCCCGGAGAACGCCGCCTTCACCAGGTCCGACGCGGTGAGGCCCCGGCTGCGGGCCGCCGCGTTGACCGCCACCACCAACGACGCCTTGCCGTTCGACCGGGCCGCCACGGCGACCACCGCCGGCCGCGCCGGGTCGATCTTGCCGCGAATCTCCTGGGCGAGGGTCCGTACGTCGTTGCCGGCCGCGCCCTCGGGCGCCTCGGTTCCCACGTACGCCACCCCGCGCACGTCCTTCGCCTGCGCGGCGAGCGCGCCCGCCCCACCCAGCACCAACTGGGCGCGCAGCTTCTCCAGCTCCTTCTCCGCGTCCCGGAGCTGGGTGACCGTCTGCTCCACCCGGTCGGCGACCTGGTCGTTGGGCACCCGGTACAGCTCGGCCAGCCGGGACACCAGCAGGTGCTCCTTGGCCAGGAAGCCGAACGCGTCCATGCCGACCAGCGCCTCGACCCGGCGTACGCCGGAGCCGATCGACGACTCGGAGAGGATCTTCACGAGCCCGAGCTGCGCCGAGCGGGCCACGTGCGTGCCGCCGCACAGCTCCCGGGCGTAGTCGCCCACCTCGACGACCCGCACCTCCTCGCCGTACTTCTCGCCGAAGAGCGCCATCGCGCCGATCCGCCGCGCCTCGTCCAGCGACGTGATGAAGGCGTGCACCTCCAGGTCGGCCAGCAACACCTCGTTGACCTGCTGCTCCACGTCGCGCAGGACGGTCGGCGACACACCCGTCGGGGTGTTGAAGTCGAACCGCAGCCGGCCCGGCGCGTTCAACGAACCCGCCTGGGTGGCCGACTCGCCGAGGAAGTTGCGCATGGTCTGGTGCACCAGGTGGGTGGCCGTGTGCGACCGGGAGATCGCCCGCCGCCGGGTGGTGTCGATCTCGGCGTAGCCGGTGTCGCCGGGGTGCACCTCACCCCGGAGGACGCGGGCCCGGTGCACGATCAGGCCCGGCACCGGCTGCTGCACGTCGAGCACCTCGACCTGGCCGTCGCCGACCGTGATGAGGCCGTGGTCGGGCTGCTGGCCGCCGCCCTCGGCGTAGAACGGGGTCGTGTCGAGCACCAACTCGACCAGCTCACCCTCGGTCGCCGCCGCGCGCGGGCCGTCCGAGCCCAGCAGCGCCCGCACCCGCGACTCGCGGGCCACCTCGCTGTAGCCGGTGAACGTCACCGGGCCGCCCTCGTCGAGCACCGACCGGTACGCCGACACGTCGGTGTGCCCGGTCTTGCGCGCCTGCGCGTCCGCCTTGGCCCGGGTCCGCTGGTCGGCCATCAGCCGGCGGAAACCCTCGTCGTCGACCTTCAGGCCCTGCTCGGCCGCAATCTCCAGGGTCAGGTCGATCGGGAAGCCGTACGTGTCGTGCAGCTGGAACGCCTTCGCCCCGGACAGCGCCGTGCCACCCGCCGTACGGGTCTCGGCGATCGCCGTGTCCAGGATCGTCGTGCCGGCGCGCAGGGTCGACAGGAACGCCTCCTCCTCCGCGTACGCGTACTGCGCGATGCGGTCGAAGTCGGTCGCCAGCTCCGGGTACGAGGGGGCCATGCAGTCCCGCGCGACGGGCAGCAGCTCGGGCAGCGCCCGGTCCTGCCAGCCCAGCAGCCGGATCGACCGGATCGCCCGACGCATGATCCGCCGCAGCACGTACCCGCGGCCCTCGTTGCTCGGCGTCACGCCGTCGCCGATCAGCATCAGCGCGGTGCGCACGTGATCCGCGACCACCCGCAGCCGGACGTCGTCCGGGTGCGACTCGCTCGCCACGTGCCCGGAGTGCGCGCCGTACCGCTTGCCGGTCAGCTCGGCCGCCCGGGCGAGGATGGGTCGTACCTCGTCGATCTCGTACAGGTTGTCGACGCCCTGCAGGATCGAGGCCATCCGCTCCAGGCCCATGCCGGTGTCGATGTTCTGCGCCGGCAGGTCACCCAGGATCGGGTAGTCCTCCTTGTTGGTACCCGGTCCCCGCTCGAACTGCATGAACACGAGGTTCCAGTACTCCATGTACCGGTCCTCGTCGACCGCCGGACCACCCTCGGCGCCGTACTCCGGGCCGCGGTCGTAGAACAGCTCCGACGACGGACCGCACGGTCCGGGGATGCCCATGGACCAGAAGTTGTCCGCCTTGCCGCGCCGCACGATCCGCTCCGCCGGCACACCCACCGACCGCCAGATCTCGTACGCCTCATCGTCATCGAGGTAGATGGTCGGCCAGATCCGCTCCGGATCAAGCCCGTAGCCACCCTCGGCGATCGGCTTCGTGGACAACTCCCACGCCAGGGGAATCGCCCCGGCCTTGAAGTAGTCGCCGAAGGAGAAGTTGCCGTTCATCTGGAAGAACGTGCCGTGCCGGCTGGTCTTGCCGACCTCGTCGATGTCCGGGGTGCGGATGCACTTCTGCACGCTGACCGCCCGCTGGTACGGCGGGGTCTGCTGGCCCAGGAAGTAGGGCACGAACTGCACCATGCCGGCGTTGACAAACAGCAGGTTCGGATCGCTGATGGCGGGCAGCGGAGCGGACGGCACCACGGCATGGCCGTTCGCCTCGAAGTGCGCGAGGTACCGCCGCTTGATCTCCGCCGTCTTCATCGCTGGTGTTCCTCCGGAAAAATCTCTCTATCGCCGATCCGCGGGGACTCCCGCAGCTCGGCGAACTGGTCGTCGAACGCCTCGCCCTGGACGAACGCCTGGTGAATCTCCTGCTCGCGCTCGGCCATCCCGACCCGCACGTCCTCCACGAAGCTACGCACCGACTCCACCAGGCTGCCAGCGGATTCCGACAACGAGCTGGCGATGCCGGCCGGGGTGTACGCCTGCGCGGTCCGGGTCGCCCTGCGGACCACCACCACGCCGACGGCCACGCCGATGCCGAGCCAGAACAACCGCTTCATGTCGCGCTACCTCCTGTGGCCGGGTCGGTCAACGGTTGCCGCGCCGGGCGGCCCGCCGCTGCTGCTTGATGGTGTCGCGCACCTCGCGCTCGGTCTCGGCGTGCCGGCGGCTGGCGGCGGCCCGGCGCACGCTGTAGCCGAAGGCGGCCACCTTGACCAGCGGGTTCGCGGCCGCGGCGGAGACCACCGTCGCCAGGTTGGCGACGTTGGCGGTGACGTTCTGGGCGTGGCTGGTCATCGTGTCGACCTTCGCCAACTGCAGGTTCACACCGTCGAGCGAGGTCTGCACCTGCTCCAGCGCCACGTTGACGTTCTTCACCGTGGTGTTGACGTCGCCGAGCAGCGGTCCCGTCCGGTCGTTGAGGTCGTTGATCATCCGGGTGGTGGCGTCCACCGTGTGCCGCAGCCGAAGGATCGGCAGCGTCAGGATGAGCACCAGCACCGCGAACGCGCTCGCCGCGATCAGCGCCGCGACCGCCAGAATGTCGCCCACGCGTCTCCTCCTCAAGCAGATTTCCGCCGGACCCGACGTCCCCGGAACGCACAACCGTGGTGCCCACCGAACCCACCGAACCGTCGCCGGCCGGCGCGTCCGCCAGCCCCAGACCCTACCGTCCGTGATGGAGAGCGGCTCAGGACGGTGAGGGTGTCACATCGCCCAGCGGATCCCCGCTGACCGTCGGGAACGGATCCTCCCCGGTCAGTGACGGATCGGTGCTGGGCTGCGGCCTGGTCCGCTCGTCGTCGATCGCGTTGCGCACCTTCACCGACACCAACGAGCCGGCGCACTCCCCCGCAGCGGCCGACGGCTCGGGGGACGGCACGATCGCCGGCTCCCCGTCGACCGGCGGCGGTACGCAGGCCGGCGCGCGCACCCACAGGTCGAGGGTCAACTCGTCCTGACGCCAGCACGTGTAACTGCCCTTGGTCTCCTGCTCGGGGCAGCGGCCCACCTTCCACGGCCGCCAACCATCGCCGCGCAGCGCCTCCTCGTAGACCTTCGCCGTCTCCTCCGGCGACTTCTCGGAGGTGACGGTGCGCTCGCGCAGCCGACAGTCGAGCAGGCACCAACGGCTGCCGCTGACGTCGTCGACCGTCTTCGTCGCGGCCCATGAGGGCACATTGAGCTGGTCGAGGTTGTCGAACACCGGGTCCCTGCTGAGGGTGCGGAGGCCGAAGAAGAGGGGCACCGCGCCGAGCAGCACGATGCTGACCAGCGCCAGGACGGCGACCCGCAGCCGGCGTCGTTCGCGCGACTGCCGGTGCTGCTCGGAGCGGGCGCCCGGGGCCGCGTCCTCGTCGTCGGCGACGTCGCCGGCCGCGCGCAGCGCCGGCCCGTCGACCGGTTCGGACGGTGGCCGGTCCACCGGGCCAGCCGCACCCGGCGGCACGACCGCGGCACGGGCGACCGGTTCGCCGGTACGACCGGACGGCGGCACCGGGGCGACACCGCTGGGCTCGGGACGGCCGCCCTCGCGGGGCGGCGGCAGCGCCCGGCCCGCGGCGCGGTCCGCCGGACGTGGGGCGGCGGCACGCGCGGTCGCGGGTGATCCGGGGCCGGCTTGCTCGACGCCCGTCCGAACGTCGCCACCGGGTGGCTGGGCGACGCCCGGGGGGCGGACGGCGGCACGCGCCGGGCCATCCGGTCGGGGCGCGGCGTCCGAACCGACGCCCGGCGGGACCGCCGCGCGAGCCGGACCATCCGGGCGGGGCCGGGCCGTACCAGGTCGGGGTGGCGCGTCCGGACCGACGCCAGGTCGTACCCCGGCACGAGCCGCACCCTGCGGATCGACGCCGGGTGGGACAGCGGCGCGGGCCGCGGCGTCCGGACCGACGCCCGGCGGCGTCGCCGCGCGAGCGGAACCATCGGCGTTCCGCGGCACCGCGGCGCGGCCCGGACCCTCGGGGCGGGACCGGGGCGGGCCGTCCCCGCGTGGACCGGGCGGGCTGTCGGGACCGGCGCCCGGCGGCACCGCCGCGCGCGCCGGTCCGTCGGGGCGGGCCACGCCGGGCCGGGGTGGACCATCGGTCCCACGGCGGCCGGCGCCGGAGACCGGCGCGTCGTCGGGCGCAAGCCGGGCCCGGCCACCGGGTGGGCCGGAGCGGACGCCGCGCACGGGCGCGCCGGGCCCGGGTCGTCCGCCGCCGGGCGGACCGGCGTACGAGTCGTCACCGCGCTCGCCCGCCGGGCCGGGCCGCCCCTCGGCAGCCGGCTCGGCCGACGGGCGGCGACGACGGTTGATCGGGTCCGGGGCGGTGCTCGGAGCACTCCGACGGCCGACCGGGCGCTCCCCCGGGGCCGGCGGCTGCGGCACGGGACCGCTCGGGTGCTCGCCGGTGGTTTCCGGGGCGCGGGCGGCCCGGCGGCCGGTGGGAGCGTCCGCGCCCGGGTCGGCGGGCGGCCCGGCGGCCCGGCGGCCGGTGGCCCGCTCCGCGGCCGGATCGGGTACGGCGAGTGGAGCACCGGAGCGGTCGTTCAGGTCACCGGCGGGCGGTGGGCCGGTACGGCGGCCGGCGGGCCGCTCCGCAGGCTGCCCGCCGGCCCCTCGACGGTTGACCACCGGCAGGCCCGGGTCGGTGTGCGGCAGCCGGCCGGCCTGACGCAGCCAGTCCGCCGGCCGCTCCGGACGGTCCCGGCGTTCCGGCTGCGGCTCACCGCCGGTCGCCGCGCGTCGGTCCTGCTCGTCGGGGACCGCCCGACGGCGACCGGTGCCGTCGGTGGCCGGGCCGCCGGTGGGGACAGCGCCGCTGGGCGACGCGTCGGGCAGCGGCGGGGCGTTGCCCGTGCGGGGAACCGCCGGCTCGTCCGGTTCGGCGGCACGACGGTGACCACCCCCGGCGGGGCGGGGTGGCTCCGGCGCGCCCGGGTCGACCGGCCCGGGACGACGCCGGGCCGTACGCGGGTCGTCGGCGATCGCGGGGTCGGGTCGCAGTCCGTCGGCGACCTGCGGGGCGACACCGGTCACGGGTCCGTCGAAGCGGGCAGCGCCACCGGCGGGCCGCGCCGGTTCGGGCGTACGACGTCCGGGCTGCGGGCCGTCACCGCTGAGCGGCCGGCCGCCCGCGCCCGGCTCGGGCGCGGGTCGACGGCCCGGCGGTACGGCGTCGGGCCGGCGCAGTGGCGGCGCGGCTTCCGCCCGGCCGGCGGGCGCGGGGACCTCGGGACGGGGGCCGGTCGCAGCGCCCACGGCCGGTGCCCCCAGCGGCGGGCCGGACGGCCCGACGGTCGGACGCGCTCGCGCGGGGCCGGCCGGAGCGCCGCCCCTCGGTCGGGGGCCGGCGGGGTCGGCCGGGTCACCGCCGCCCGGACGGACGGACGGCGGCGTACGCGGGCCCGCGGCGGCGCGCGGGTCGACGCCGGGAACTGGCTGGTTGCCGCGCGGCGACGGCGGACCGGAGACGCCGGCCGGCCCAAGCTCACGCGGGCGCTCAACCGGCGCCCGGTCGGCGGGCGGGCGGGCGTCCGGGCGGCGACCGGGCGGGGGCGTCTCGCCGGGCCAGGGTCCGTCGACACCTCGGCGCGCCCCGGCGGCCTCGGTGTCCGGCCGGCGCGGGCCGGGGGGCGCGTCCGGGGGCGTCGGCACGCCGGCACGCGGCGGCACCGGCTCAACCGGAACCCCGTCCGGGCCCAGCTCGCCCCGTTGCTGCTTGGCCGAACGCAGGTCGTCGATCCAGCCGAACTCCTCGCCGGCTACCGGCTCCTCCGGCTCGGCCTCGGCTCGGCCTCGACCCCAGCGGCGGCCCTTGGCGCGGGGATCACGCCGCTCGTCCGGGCCCTCGTCGGGGCGGTCGGCACCACGCGATCTCACTGTTGACCCTCTCCTGCGGCGTTCGTGCCGCCGTCCTGCGTCGTAGCGGCACCATCCACACCCGTGACCGCCCGGCCGTTCCGACCAGCAAGCGCCGTCCCCGGCTGCGGCGTTACCGAATCCCCGGCGGCCGGCGCGGCCGTGGCGGCCGGTCCGGCCGTCGCGGGCGGACTTTCCGGGCGGGCCGGCGGGACCGGCAGCCCGCGCACGATCCGGCGCAGCAGCGGCAGCCGCGTCGCCACGGACCGTTCCGCCCCGTGTGGGCCGGGCTGGTAGTAGTCGACGCCCACCAGGTCGTCGGGGACGTACTGCTGGGTGACCACGCCGCGCTGGTCGTCGTGCGGGTAGCGGTATCCGGTGCCGTGGCCCAACCCGCGGGCGCCGGCGTAGTGCGCGTCACGCAGACCCCGGGGCACCGGACCGCCCCGCCCGGCCCGTACGTCGGCGATGGCAGCGCCGATCGCGGTGGTGGCCGAGTTCGACTTCGGCGCGGTGGCCAGGTGGATCACGGCCTGGGCCAGGTTGAGCTGCACCTCGGGCAGGCCGACGTACTCCACCGCGTGCGCGGCGGCGGTGGCCACGCTCAGCGCGGTGGGGTCGGCCATGCCCACGTCCTCGCTCGCGAAGATGACGAGTCGTCGGGCGATGAACCGGGCGTCCTCCCCGGCGACCAGCATCCGGGCCAGCCAGTGCACCGCGGCGTCGACGTCCGAGCCGCGCATGCTCTTGATGAAGGCGCTGATCACGTCGTAGTGGGCGTCGCCGTCGCGGTCGTACCGCACCGCCGCCACGTCGACCGCCTGCTCGGCGGTGGCCAGGTCGATGCGCCCGGCGCCGAGGGCCGTGGCGGAGGCCGCCGCCGCCTCCAGCGCGGTCAACGCCTTGCGGACGTCACCGGCGGCGAGCCGGACGAGATGGTCCTCGGCATCGGTGGCCAGGGTGAGCGCGCCGCCCAGGCCGCGCCCGTCGGCGACCGCGCGGCGCAGCAGGCCGCGTACGGCGTCGTCGTCGAGCGGTTGCAGGGTGAGCAGCACGCACCGCGAGAGCAATGGCGAGATGACCGAGAAGTACGGGTTCTCGGTGGTCGCCGCGAGGAGCGTGACCGTCCGGTCCTCGACGGCGGCGAGCAGCGAATCCTGCTGGGTCTTGCTGAACCGGTGCACCTCGTCGATGAACAGCACCGTCTGCGGGCCGCCCGAACGGCGCTGACGACGGGCCGTCTCGATCACCGCGCGGACGTCCTTGACGCCGGCGGACAGCGCCGACATGGCGACGAAACGGCGGTCGGTCGCGCCGGCCACCAGGTGCGCGATGGTCGTCTTGCCACTACCGGGCGGACCCCAGAGGATGACCGACATCGGCGCACCGCCGGAGACCAGTTGCCGCAGCGGCGCGCCGGGGGCCAGCAGGTGGTCCTGCCCGATCAGCTCGTCCAGGCTCGCGGGTCGCATGCGGACAGGCAGGGGCGAATCGTCCGCTACCGGAGTGAAGCCGTCTACACCGGCGGGACCCTCGGGCGCGCCACGCGACCCGGTGGGGGCACCGAGGGAGAAGAGAGCGTCGGACTCCATCACGAAGACAGTACCGGGCCCGACCCGAGACGCCGGAATCGCGCTACGGGCCGGGCCACCGCTGATCGGTCTCGGTCAGCCACGGCCGGGGCGACGACCCCGGTACCAGCGACCGCCACCACCGCCGCGCGGCCCGCTGCCGACGCCGCCCAGGTAGAGCGCGAGCAGGAAGAGGCCGATGAGTACGAGGGTGTTCCAGTTGAACAGGTCGGGCGCGCCGAAGTTGGTGTCGAACAGGTCGATCAGCAGGGCGAAGCCAAAGACGATGGCCGCGAGAATGGCGAGCATATCGGTCCTCCGGTGGGGGTTCCCAGTAGGTCGGCGCGTGATGTACCCAATCGGTCGACCCGCCAATCTCCACCGTGGATCTGCTGCGTACCCCACCGGCCGGTCGCCGCTCACCTCGCTCCGGCCCCGTCGCGCAACTTCGGTGAAGTCGCTGCCTCCGGCGCCGCTGAAGCAGCAACATCCCCGACGTTGTGACGATCTTGGCGGCGCGGTACGACACACCGGCCGTCGAGCGGGGCGCATCGCCAGCCCGGCTTGGTTGCCGGTACGCCGACACCTAGGCTGAACTGCATGATCGTCGACGACCAGGTGCTCCACGACCGGGCCGCCATCCTGGCCGCCGCCGGCCACCACCCGTTCGCCCGACACGCGCTCGGCGGCCGCCCGTCGGCGCGCGGCTACCGGCGCGAGGGGGCCGTGCTGTGGCTGCTGCCGCCCGAGCACGGGTCAGCCGGCTGCGCGATCGGCCCGCCCGAGCCGGCGATCGAGATGTGTGTCGCGCTGGTCGCCGGAGGGACGTTGCTCCCGGGCCAGCGGCTGCACCTGCCCCAGCACGACCGCGAACAAATGTCCGACCGACTGTCGGTGACCGAACACCGGGACTGGGTCTTCCACTGGACCTCGACGCCGCCGCCGCTCCAGCCGGACGAGGAGCGGGTCGTAAGGCTCACCGACAGCGACCGCCCCGCCATGGAGGCGCTGATCGACGAGGCGTTTCCGAGCACCACCTCCCGCCCGACCGATCCACGCGTGGTGGCCTGGTACGGCATCCGCGCCGGCGACCGGCTGGTGGCATGCGGGGCGGATCGCAGTCAGGGCGAGATCGGTTTCCTCGCCGGTCTGACCGTAGCCCCGGACCAGCGGGGTCGCGGCCTTGGCGCGGCGCTTACCGCCGGGATGACTCGGGCTCTGCTGGCCCGCTACGACACCGTGGGGCTCGGCGTCTATCCGAGCAATGTCGGCGCGATACGGCTCTACCGTCGGCTCGGCTTCACCGACACCCTCCCGCTCGCCTCGATCCGCCTCACCTGAAAGCACCGGAAGGGGCCACCCGTCCAGGACCGGCGGCCCCTCCCCCTCATCGATCGGCGGCTACGGGAATCGTGACCGGTTCGGCGACGGGGGTTGCCCGCCGGTCGGCCCGCCAGGCGGGCAGGTAGAGCGGGGCCGCGACGGCCAGCACGACCGCGCCGACCACCATCGCCGTACCCACGCTGGTGCTGGCCGCGAGCGCGGTCAGCACGACTCCGCCGAGCGCGGCGGCCGGCTGCGCCATCATCGAGTTCAGCGAGAGCACGCTGGTGCGGTACGGGCCGTCGACCTGGCGGTGCAGCAGGCCACTGTGCAGCGGGTTCGACGCGCCGTGCACGGCGTAGCAGGCCAGGTAGGCGACGAGCACCCCGACCGGGCCGGCGAGCAGTCCCATCCCGACGACCGTCGCCCCCTGCAGGATGCGCAGCAGGGCCGCGCCCGGCGCCGCCCCGGGCCAGCGCAGCAGTAGCGGGGTGAGCGCCGCGCCGGCCGCGTTGGCGATCCAGGCGGCGGAGCTGGCCGGGCCGAGCAGCGCGGCGGCGCGTTCCGGGTCGCCGACCACCTCGGCGAGCCGGACCGGCAGCAGCGATTCGAAGGTGATCATGCCGAAGCCCCAGAACAGCTCCACCGCCACCAATGCGAGCAGTACCCGGGATCGGCGCAGCAGGCCGACCGCCTGGCCGATCATGCGGGGGGCCTGCGTCACCGACGCGCGCACCGCCGCCAGACCGGTGGTCGGGCGCTCCTCGACCAGCAGGACCAGCAACGCGCCGAGCGCCACCGCCTGCGCGAGGAGCGCGGCCAGCACCGGCACGGTGAGGGCGCTGACCGGGCCGAGCGGCCCGAGCGCGACCAGTCCGCCACTGATCAGGGCCCCGCCGCCGATGGCGATCCCGACGACGGTGCCGGCGTAGCCGAGGCCCTTCTCGTACTCGGCCTGCGGGTCGGCGGCCAGCGTGGCGTCGACGTACCAGGACTCCAGGGGGCCGCTGTCGAGCGCCCGGTAGACACCCTGCAGGGCCCAGACCAGGAAGAACAGCGCGAACGAGTCGGCCACCGCGAACACCGCGAGGGAGGCGAGGTTGAGAACCCCGGCGGCGAGCAGGACCGGCTTGCGCCCGAGGGCGTCGGCGAATCCACCGGTGGGCAGCTCCAGCGCGAGCACCAGCAGCCCCTGCGCGGTGCTGACCAGGCCGATCTGCGGCAGCGACAGGCCGCGCTCCTGCATCAGCAGGATCAGCACCGGGATCAGCAGGCCCGTGGGCAGCCAGCGCAGGCCGTACAGCGTGAGGTAGCGACGCCGGACCTGGCGTACGGTGAGCGCGCTCACGACGTCACCTCCATTCGCGACTGCGGGGCTCGCAAACCCGACTCACTCCTCACGCTCATTTGGGACCGTCCAGCAGCGGATAGGCGGCCAGGAAGACCTGCACCGGGCGGGCCTGCGGGTCGGCGGGCTCGGCCGCGTCGACCGACTCGGCCTCGCGGTGGTACCGCTCCAGCACCTGCCACACCTCCGCCTTGAGCGCCTCCAGCCGCTCAGGCGGGACGGTCAGGAAGATGTCGCCCATGCCAAAGGCGTCCCGCCAGGCGGGGGACCACTCGTGCTGATTGGCGAACCAGCGGTCGGCGTGTTCGACGAGGAGGCGCACCTGGTCGCCCTGGATCCACTCGATAGCGGCACGGGCGTCGGGGTCGTCGTCGAAGTCGCTCGGCTCCCAGCTCGTGACGTCGTGCGCGGCCTGCCACCAGCGCTGCCGTCCGCTGCCCCGGTCGGGATCCTCGGTGACCAGCCCGACCTCGGCGAGTTGGCGCAGGTGGTAGCTGGTCGCGCCGGTGTTGGTGCCGAGAAGTTCGGCGAGGGTGGTGGCGGTGGCGGGCCCGTTCACCCGCAGGGCACCGACCAGTCGCATCCGCAGCGGGTGCGCGAGCACCCGGACCTGCCGCTTGTCGATCCGCACCTCCCGGGGGGTCGGCTGCGGGGTCGCTTCGTCATTCGCCATGACTGCACACTATCTCTGCACACTTTCTATGCACAAGAGTTGTGCATAGAAAGTGTGCACGATGTCAAGCGAGGAGTTCCCGTACCCCGCGCAGGCGGGTCCGCAGCAGGCCGGCGGCGCGGGCGGAGTCGAGGCGTACGCCGCTGGGGCGCACGACACCGACGGCGGCGGCCATGGTGGTCTTCAGTCCTGTCGCGTCCAGCCCGAACCGCTCGGCGACCAGCAGGCCCAGCTCGGCCCGGCTGACCGCGTCGACACCGGCCACGTTGAGCAGACCGGCGTACGACGATCGGGCCAGCTCCAGCACGGCGTCGGCCAGGTCGGTGACGTCGACCGGGCACCGGACCTCGTCGGTGAACAGGACGGCCCGCCCGGCGAGCGCGTCGCGGCAGAGCTGGATCTGTTTGCTGCCCTCCCCCAGGATCAGCGAGGTACGCACCAGCGCCGCACCGGGATCGATCGCGCGCACTGCGGTCTCGGCCGCCGCCTTCGCGGCCCCGTACGCGTTGACCGGGCTGGGCGGCACGTCGTCGGCGTACGGCTGGGGTCGGCCGCCGTGCAGCGCGTCGCTGGACAGGTGCACCAGCCGGGCACCCACCTGGGCGGCGGCGAGGGCCACGTGGGCGGCACCGTCGGCGGTGACCGTCCAGTCGTCGTACCGGTAGGGGGTCGCGACCACGGCGTCCGGCCGCACCTCGGCGACCAGCGCGCGCACGGCGGCGCGGTCGGTCACGTCCAACCGCCGCGCCGCGACCCCCGGCACCCCGATCTCACCGGAGTGAAACGTCCCGACGACCGAAAGCCCCACGCGTACGCCCCGCCGACAAACCTCCCGCCCGAGAAACCCACTACCCCCGACGACAAGCACCCGCATCCCGGCCCACTCCCCCGTTGATCAAGAGGTTCGCGTCATCTCGCGCCGCGATGATGACGCAAACCTCTTGATCAACCAAACAGGGACGGGTCAGACCGGGTCGGCCACCGGGGCGGCCGGGCCGGCGGTGCCGGTGTGGGCCGCAGGCGCGGGCTTGGGCTTGGCGTCGATGCCGGCCTCGGCGCGCTGCTGGGCGGTGATCGGGGTGGGCGCGCCGGTCAGCGGGTCGAAGCCGCCCCGGGTCTTCGGGAACGCGATGACCTCGCGGATGGAGTCCGCGCCGGCCAGCAGCATGCAGACCCGGTCCCAGCCGAACGCGATGCCGCCGTGCGGCGGGGCGCCGTACTTGAACGCCTCCAGCAGGAAGCCGAACTTGTCCTGCGCCTCCTCCGGGGTGATGCCCAGCAGGTCGAAGACCCGCTTCTGCACGTCACCCCGGTGGATACGGATCGACCCGCCGCCGATCTCGTTGCCGTTGCAGACGATGTCGTACGCGTAGGCCAGGGCCCGGTCCGGCGCCTCCTCGAACCGGTCCACCCACTCCGCGTTCGGCGAGGTGAACGGGTGGTGCACGGCCGTCCACGCGCCCTCGTCCGTCTTCTCGAACATCGGGGCGTCGACCACCCAGCAGAACGCCCAGGCGCTCTCGTCGATCAGGCCGGAGCGCTTGGCGATCTCGACCCGGGCAGCGCCGAGCAGCTCCTGCGCCTCACGGGTGGTGGTGCTCGCGGCGAAGAAGACCGCGTCGCCCGGCTTCGCGCCGACCGCGTCGGCGAGCCCGCCCAGGTGCTCGGCGGAGAGGTTCTTGGCCACCGGTCCGCGCGCCTCGCCGGTCTCGGCGTCCAGCACCACGTACGCCAGGCCCCGCGCGCCGCGCGCCTTGGCCCAGTCCTGCCAGCCGTCCAGCTCCTTGCGGGTCTGGGCCGCGCCACCGGGCATCACCACCGCGCCGACGTAGCCGCCCGCGTCGATCGCCCCGGCGAACACCCGGAACTCGGTGCCGCGCAGGTAGTCGGTCAGTTCGGTCAGCTCGACGCCGTAGCGCAGGTCCGGCTTGTCCGAGCCGTACCGGGCCATCGCGTCGTGCCAGGTGATCCGCGGGATCGGTCGGGTGATCTCGTGCCCGGCCAGGTCCTGCCAGAGCGCCGAGACGATCGCCTCGCCGAGGTCGATCACGTCGTCCTCGGTGACGAAGGACATCTCGATGTCGAGCTGGGTGAACTCCGGCTGCCGGTCGGCGCGGAAGTCCTCGTCGCGGTAGCAGCGGGCGATCTGGTAGTACCGCTCCATGCCGCCGACCATCAGCAGCTGCTTGAAGAGCTGCGGCGACTGCGGCAGCGCGTACCAGCTGCCGGGCTGCAACCGCACCGGCACCAGGAAGTCCCGGGCGCCCTCCGGGGTCGACCGGGTCAGCGTCGGCGTCTCGATCTCCAGGAAGTCCCGCTCGTGCAGCACGCCGCGGGCGAGCTGGCTGGCGCGCGAGCGCAGCCGCAGCGCGTTCGCCGGGCCGCTGCGGCGCAGGTCCAGGTAGCGGTACTTGAGCCGGATGTCGTCACCGGCCTCAACCTGGTCGTCCACCGGCAGTGGCAGCGGCGCGGCCTCGGAGAGCACCTCCAGCGCGGCGGCGGTCACCTCGACCTCGCCGGTGGGCAGGTCGGGGTTCTCGTTGCCCTCGGGGCGGCGGGTCACCTCGCCGGTGACCTTCACGCAGAACTCGTTGCGCAGCGCGTGCGCGTCCTCCTCGCGGAACACCACCTGCACGACGCCGGAGCCGTCACGCAGGTCGACGAAGATGACACCGCCGTGGTCGCGCCGGCGGGCCACCCACCCGGCGAGCGTCACCGTCGAGCCGGCGTCCGCGGCGCGCAGGCTTCCGGCATTGTGGGTACGGATCACGGCTGGCAACTCCTCATCGTGGAACAGTCCTCACCCCGCATTCTGTCAGGGGTGGCCGGGCCCGCTGGGGGGCACCCGGCAGCCCGGCCCGATTCGCTGGTGGACGAGCCGGCGAACCCCGGGCAGCGGGCCCCGACGCCGGTTAGCGTGGCCTGATGCGCGCCGTACCGAACTGGGGCGTCGCCACGGCGGTCGCCGCGCCGGTGCTGCTGGTGGGCGGCTGGACGGTCGCGGGCGCCCGGCAACCCGCCGGGTACGACCCGATCCGCGACACCATCAGCGAACTGGCCGGGCATGACGCCACCGACGCCTGGATCATGATCAGTGCCCTGGTGCTGCTCGGGTGCTGTTACCTGGCGACCGCCGCGGTGCTGCACGCGGCCGGGCTACCCAGCCGTTTCCTGCTCGCCGTCGGCGGCGTGGCCACCATCGCGCTCGTCGCCTTTCCCCGACCGGCGGTCGGCGGCTCGCTCAGCCACGGCATCGTGGCGACCATCGCCGTCCTGGCGCTGGCGCTCTGGCCGGCCGGGTCGGCGCTGCGGCTGTCGCGTGGCCCGGACGCCGCGCATCCACGCACGCCGCAACCGCCCTGGGCGTTCCGGCGCGGCGTGGCGTTGAGCGCCACGCTGGTGCTGCTGGCCCTGTTCGGCTGGTTCGCGTTCGAGGTGACCAGCGGATCCCGGACCGGCCTGGCCGAACGGGTGACGGCGGTGGGCGTCTCGCTCTGGCCGCTGCTGGCGGTGCTCTCGGCGCGCCGGGCGCATCTCGCGTGGGCCGCCGCCGGCACCACGCCAGTCGGACCGTCGGTGCCGACGACCGGTGTCGTACCCCCGGATTCGTTGCTGCCGACGGACGGGCCCGACCGGCTCGCGTGAGCCGACCCGCACGCGCGACGCGGGCCGCCGGAGTGCCCCGGCGGCCCGCGTGCGGTACGTCGATCAGAAGACGCTGACGCCGTAGACGCTCAGCGGCTCGGTGACCGGCTGGAAGAAGGTGGTACCGCCGGTGCGGCAGTTACCGCTGCCGCCGGAGGTGAGGCCGAGCGCGGTGCTACCGGAGAAGAGCGAGCCACCGCTGTCGCCACCCTCGGCGCAGACGTTGGTGCGGATCAGGCCGGAGACCGAGCCCTCGGCGTAGTTCACCGTGGCGTTGGTCGCCGACACCGAGCCGCTGCGCAGGCCCGTGGTGCTGCCGGAGCGCTGCACCGACTGGCCGACCGACGCATTGCCGGCGCCGGTGATGTCCCGGTAGCTGCCGTTGTAGAGGTAGACGTTACCGGCGGCGTTCGCCGAGTTGCTGTGCCGCACGATGCCGTAGTCGTTGCCCGGGAAGCTGGTGCCGGTACGGGTGCCGAGCAGGCTGGTCTGGCTCGAGTTCGAGTACCAGTTGCTGCCGAGGTTGGTGCAGTGCCCGGCGGTCAGGAAGTAGTAGGTGCTGCCGCTGCGCACGTTGAAGCCCAGCGAGCAGCGGTAACCGCCGGTGTAGATGGCCTGGCCACCGGAGATCCGGGTGCTCAGCACGCCGGCCTCGGCCTCGACCCGCACCGCGCCGTTGGCGCGCGCGGCGGCCGCCTTGACCCGCTCCAGCTTGGCGCCGGTGACGGTGCTGTCGACGGAGACGACCACCTGGTTGGTGATCGGGTCGCTCCACCAGGCGGTGCCCGGGATCTTCGCCGAGCGCTCCAGCTCGGCGGTGGCCCGGTTGAGCTCGGCGGCGCCGCGGGTGACGTACCGGACGCTCGCTCCGGCCTTGCTGACCGCGCTCGCGGCGGCGGCGTCGGTCACCGTGACGACGGTCTTGCCGCTGGCGTCGATGTACGAGCCGGCGGAGCGGTCACCGAGCTGAGCGGAGAGGGCCGCGCCGGCGTCGGGCGAGGCGGCGGGGGCGGCCTGGGCGGGTGCGCCGATGAGCGAGCCGACGACCAGGGTTCCGGTCACGGCGACGGTCGCCGCAACACGGAAGGAGGACCTCGTGGGTCGCATGTAACAAACCTCCTGGGCGGGGGAGACGGGTCTGGCCGGGGATGGCTGACCCGAGGGCAACCCGGCCGATCTGCGAAAACCGGTCGAGTGAACTGAAGTATTCACATACTTAAGATCATTAACAAGATCTGGTTTCGCCCGAATTCGTCGAACGTCACCGAGGACGTCGGCGCAACACCATCGACACACTCGGGGACATCTACCGTCACACCCCGACGACCGCCGGATCCCTTTCGGACAGCGCCGGGCAACGGAGGCGGTTGACGCCACAACAGGCGGACGCGGGCGACGCCGGCCCGCCCGTTCCGACGGACGTCTACGACGCCGGCAAGCCCCGGCGGACGCGTGCCACGCCGGCTCGTCCGGGCGGACACGTGTGACGCCGGCTCGTCCGGGCGGACACGTGTGACGCCCCGGGATGGGCGGCCGGCGGCGTCAGGGGTCGCGGCGGCGCGCGCCGGGCCCCGGGCGGGGCAGCACGTCACGCGGGTCCCGCACCTCGTGCCCGTCGGCGCAGCGCAGCTCGGCGCGCACCTCGGCGCCGCAGTCGCGGTGCTCCACCCGCAACGGCGCGCCCTCGGCGTCGGCCAGGTACCTGTCGCCCCAACCGAGCACGGCAACGAGCACGGGCCAGAGGGCGAGGCCCATCTCCGTCAGTCGGTACTCGTGGCGCAGTCGGCTGCCGGGCTCCCGGTACGGCTCGCGACGAAGGACGCCCCGCTCGACCAGCAGGGCCAGCCGGTTGGTGAGAACCTGCCTGGGGATCCCGGTACGGACCCGCATGTCGTCGAAGCGTCGTACGCCGCTGAACACCTCGCGCAGCACCACCATGGTCCACCGCTCGCCGAGGATCTCCATCGCGCGGGCGATGGTGCAGTTCTCCACCGACCAGTCCAGTGCCGCGGGCCTCATCCGACCAGGCTAGGTCTCATTGACAGACTCAGCAACATCCTGCGACGCTGCGTCCATGACACAGACTCAGGAGCCGGCGCGCAGCCGTACCTTCACCTGGTCGGACCCGGCGGCCAACGCGGCGCAGGTCGGTCGGCGCAGCGGCCTCGACATGCTTCGCGCGATGATCGCGGGGGAACTGGCCGCGCCCCCGGTGATGCACCTGCTCGACATGGCCCGCATGGAGGCCGACGAGGGGCGGGTCGTCGTCGAGCTGACCCCCCAGGAGTTCCACTACAACCCGCTGGGCACCGTGCACGGCGGCGTTCTCTCGACACTGCTGGACACCGCCGCCGCCTGCGCCGTACACACCACGCTGCCCGCCGGGGTCGGCTACACCTCGCTGGACCTGAACGTGAAGTTCCTCCGGCCGGTCACCGTCGCGAGCGGCACGTTGAGCTGCGAGGGCACCGTCCTGCAACGCGGACGCCGCACGGCCCTGGCCGAAGCCCGCCTAACGGACGCGCAGGGCCGCCTGGTAGCCCACGCCACCAGCACCTGCCTGATCCTCCCCCTCCCCTAACCCCACCCCTTTGCCGTCGATCTTGCAGTTCCTGTCACCGAAACGCGGGCTGTGCCCCGATTCGTGACAACAGAAAGTGCAAGATCGACGGGGTGCAGGTGGGGGTTAGCGCTGGGCCAGGCGGGCGGCTCGGGCGTCGCGCTTTTCTTCGAAGCGGGACGCCGCGCGGTCCAGGGCGTCGAGCTGGGTGGCGAGTTGTTCGCGGGCGGCTTCGCCGTCGGCGTCGAGGCCGGTGACGTTGAAGACGTCCCACTGGCGCAGCACCGGCTGCAACACCTCGTCGCGGTGCTGGCGCAGGTCGTAGATGCCGGCCAGGGCGATCGCCACCGACTTGCGGGCGAAGCCGTCGATGCCGCTGCCGGGCATCTGGAAGTCGGCGACGACATCGGCGACGGCCCGCATGGCCTGGCTCGGGGCCAGCTCGAACGCGGCGGCGAGCAGGTTCCGGTAGAAGACCATGTGCAGGTTCTCGTCGGCGGCCACCCGGGCCAGCAGCGCCTCGCAGGCGGGGTCGCCGGTGGCCTTGCCGGTGTTGCGGTGCGAGATCCGGGTGGCCAACTCCTGGAACGAGACGTACGCCAGCGAGTGCAGCACCTCGTCGCCGTGGGCGTTCGTGTAGCCCTCCGACATGTGCGTCATCCGGGCCCGCTCCAACGCCACCGGGTCGACGGCGCGGGTGACGGTCAGGTAGTCGCGGATCGCGACGCCGTGCCGGCCCTCCTCCGCGGTCCACCGGTGCACCCAGGTGCCCCAGGCGCCGTCGCGGCCGAACAGGGTGGCGATCTCGTGGTGGTACGAGGGCAGGTTGTCCTCGGTCAGCAGGTTCACGATCAGCGCGGTGCGGGCCACGTCCGGGATCGTTGAGTCGGTCGGCGACCACGCCTCGCCACCGAGCGGCCCGTCGAAGGTGCGCCCCTCGCTCCACGGCACGTACTCGTGCGGGAACCATTCCTTCGCCAACGAGAGATGGCGGTCCAGGTTGCGCGCGACTACCGGCTCCAGCTCGACGAGCAGGGCGGTCTGGCTCAGTGTGGTGCTCACGGTCACGAAGAACTCCCTACGGTGGCGTAACTTACGCTACCGTAGGTCCCCGCGACCGATAGCGCCAGTGGAAGCCCTCAGTTCACCGCCGGCCGGAGGTCGCCCGGGGGTGGCGTCCAGGCCTGCGCGTCGGCCGTGACCTGCTCACCGGAGCGGATGTCCTTCACCTCGTCCGCCGCGCCGTCGGCCCCCGGGAACCAGACGTACGGAATGCCCCGCCGCTCGGCGTACCGGATCTGCTTGCCGAACTTGGCCGCGCTCGGGGACACCTCGGTGGCGATCCCCCGCCGACGCAGCTCTGCCGCGATCTTGTCGCTGGCCGCCCGGTGCTCCTCGTCGGCGAGCGCCACCAGGACACAGGTGGGCACCGAACGGGAGACGGTCAGCTCCCCCGCCCCGAAGAGCAGCCCGAGCAGCCGGGTCACCCCGATCGAGATGCCCACACCGGGGTACGAGACGGCGCCGGCGCTGGCCAGGTTGTCGTACCGGCCGCCGGAGCAGATCGAGCCGAACCGCTCGTAGCCGCGCAGCTGGGTCTCGTAGACCGTGCCCGTGTAGTAGTCCAGGCCGCGGGCGATGCGCAGGTCGGCCACGCAGAGGCCGGGCGAGTGCCCGGCCGCGGTCTCCACCACCCGGACCAGCTCGTCGACGCCCTCGTCCAGCAGCGGGTCGCTGACCCCGAGCGCGCGTACGGCGTCGGCGAACGAGGCGTCCGGCGCGGAGATCTCGGCCAACGCGAGGCACGCCTTGGCCTGCGCCTCGCTCGCCCCCGCGGTCTCGGCCAACAGCTCGACCACCTTCGCCGGGCCGATCTTGTCGAGCTTGTCGACGGTACGCAGCGCCGCCTCCGGGTCGGTCACCCCGATGCCCCGGAAGAAGCCCTCCCAGATCTTGCGGTTGTTGACCTGGATGGTCACCGGCGGGATGGGCAGGGCACGTAGCGCGTCCCCGATGACCAGCGGCATCTCCGCCTCGTGGTGCGGGGCGAGGGTGTCCCGGTCGACGATGTCGATGTCGGCCTGGACGAACTCCCGGTAGCGGCCCTCCTGCGGCCGCTCCCCCCGCCACACCTTCTGGATCTGGTAACGACGGAACGGGAAGGTGAGCTTGCCGGCGTTCTCCAACACGTAGCGGGCGAACGGCACGGTCAGGTCGAAGTGCAGCCCGAGCTGGTCATCACCACCGGCGCCCTCGGCGTCGGCGTGCAGCCGCCGGATCACGTAGACCTCCTTGGAGGTCTCCCCCTTGCGCAGGAGCTGGTCCAGCGGCTCCACCGAGCGGGTCTCCAGGGGGGCGAACCCGTACAGCTCGAAGGTGTCGCGGATCTTGTCGAGCACGAACTGCTCGATCATCCGCTGACCGGGGGTCCACTCCGGGAACCCGGAGATGGGCGTGGGCTTGCTCATCGCGTACTCCTTGCGGTTCCGCGCCCATGGCGCGGTGGTGTCGTGGGTCCGCGCGCGGCGCGGACGAATGATCTAGAAACCCCGGGTGGGCGCGGCCGGCGACGTGCCGGCCACCTCGACGAGGTACGGGTTGCCGGCGCGCTCGCGGCCGATGGTGGTGCTCGGGCCGTGGCCGGGCAGCACGACGGTGTCGTCGGCCAGCGGAAGGATCTTGTCGCGCAGGCTGGCGAGCATGGCCGGCATGCTGCCGCCGGGCAGGTCGGTGCGGCCGATCGAACCGGCGAAGAGGACGTCGCCGGAGAGGCAGATCTCGTCCGCCTCCCAGCCCGACCCGGCGCCGGGCAGCCGGAACAGCACCGACCCGCCGGTATGGCCCGGCGCGTGGTCGACGGCGATCTCCAGGCCGGCGAGCGTGAGGGTGGCGCCGTCGGTCAACTCGGCCACGTCCTCCGGCTCGCTGTAGCTCAGCCGGCCGCCGAAGAGCGACGTCAGGTCGGCCGAGAGGCCCTTGGCCGGGTCGGCGAGCATCTCCCGGTCGCCGGGGTGCACGTACGCGGTGATCCCGCGGGCGTCGCAGACCGGCGCCACCGAGAACGTGTGGTCCAGGTGGCCGTGGGTGAGCAGCACAGCGGCCGGATGCAGGCGGTGCTCGGCGAGCAGCGCGTCGAGTTGGTCGAGCACCCCGATGCCGGGGTCGACCACCACGCACTGCTCCCCCGGCGCGGTGGCGACCACGTAACAGTTGGTGCCGAAGGCGTCCGCGGGAAAGCCGGCCACGAGCACGGGCGCTGTCCTCTCCGTCGAGCTGTCGTCCTGCCAGCAGCCTATCGGGCGGGCCGAGCGGGTTCGCCGCGTCCGTCCCGCGCGCCCCGACCGGCACAGTGACAACTTCCGATAAGCGCTGCTCGGGACGGGGTGGACCTCGTACACCACATTCCCAGTCACTAGCCGTACACTCTGGCGGGCGTGTGGCGCGGCACACGCGACGCCCGGACGGGCCGGGAGAGCCGGCCGCCGGTGACGATCAGGCGAAGAAAGGGGAGCACCTGTGGCTTCCAGCAGGGACCGGCAGCGCAAACTGGCGCGGGCCAAGCTCGACCGGCAGATGGCACGCCGGGCGGCCGCCACGCGGCGGCGTCGGCAGATCCAGGCCGGCGTGGGCGCCTTCCTGGTCCTCGCGGTGATCGTTGCCGGCTCGGCTTGGGCGCTCGGGGCGTTCGACTCCGACCCGAAGCAGAACGCGGCCGCGGAGGACACCTGCCTCTGGACGCCGCAGGACGCGACGGCGAACACCAACCTCAAGGACGTCGGCACGCCGGAGACCAAGGGTCTGCCGACCGACGGCACCCGGGCGATGACCGTCACCACCAACCAGGGCGCGCCGATCACCGCCGAGCTGAACCTGACCAGCTCGCCGTGCGCCGCCGCGAGCATCGCCCACCTGGCGAGCCGGTCGTTCTACGACAACACCAAGTGCCACGAGATCACCACCGACGGCGCGCTACGCTGCGGTGACCCCAGCGGCACCGGCCTCGGTGGGCCCACCTACTCGTTCTACGACGAGGACGTGCCGACCGCGCCGTCGCCCTCGGCCAGCCCCGCGCCCGGACAGCCGCCGACGTACCCCAAGGGCACCGTGGCGATGATCTCCAACCCGCCGGGCGCCAACGGCAGCCAGTTCCTGATCTTCTTCAAGGACTTCACCACGGCGGACCCGAAGTACCCGGTGATCGGCAAGGTCACCGGCGGGCTGGACGTGGTGGAGAAGATCGGCGCCCAGCCGACCGTGGACAATGGGACCGGGGCGAAGGTGAAGCCCAAGACCGACGTGGTGATCCAGAGCCTCACGGTCGGCGAGCCGGTCACCGGCGCGGCACCGCCGCCCTCCGGCGCCCCGGCCAGCAGCCCGAGCGCCGGCTGACCGGTCGCCCCCACCCACCCGAGCGGCACCCCGCAGCAAACAGCCAGGAGGATCCAGGCGTGACGTCCACCAGAGAGCGGCAGCGCGCGGCGGCACGCGCCCGACTCGAGAAGGAGATGGCCGAGCGCTCGGCCAAGGCCCGCAAGCGCCGCCAGACGCAGGCGATCGTCGGCGCCGCCGCCGTGCTGGTCCTCGTGGTCGCCGGCACCGTCTGGCTGGCCACGACCCTCGGCGGCGACGACGACAAGGACAAGAACGCCGCGTCGGCGCCCGGGGCGTCCGAGTGCGTCTACAACGCGATGCCGGCCGACCAGCGGTCCCCGCAGATCAAGGACGTCGGGGTACCGAGCAACCAGCAGTCCGCCAGCGGTGTGCAGACCATGACGATCGACACCAACCTGGGCCCGATCACGGCCAAGGTCGACCGGTCGCAGGTGCCCTGCACGGCGGGGGCGTTCAGCCTCCTCGCCGAGAAGAAGTTCTTCGACAACACCAAGTGCCACCGCCTGGTGACCGAGGGCATCAAGGTGCTGCAGTGCGGTGACCCGAGCGCCACCGGCAAGGGTTGGCGGGACACCGACGGCACGGGTGGCCCGAGCTTCCGGCTGCCCGAGGAGAACCTGCCCACCGACAAGCGCCCGCCGTACCCGGAGGGTGTCATCGCGATGGCCAACTCCGGTCAGCCGGGCAGCACCGGTAGCCAGTTCTTCATCGTGTACGGAGACTCGCCGCTCGACCCGGCGTACACCGTGCTGGGCACCGTCACCGGTGGCATGGACATCGTCAAGGACGTGGCCAAGGCCGGCGACGACGGGGCGTTCGCCCAGCAGGCCGGTGGCGGCCACCCGAAGAAGGAGGTCGTCATCAAGACCCTCACGATGAGCGCGCCGCAGGGCTGACGCCCACCAGGATGACGAAGCGCCCGCCGGCTGAGCCGGCGGGCGCTCTCGTGTGTGGGGTACGCGTCAGGCGCCGGAGGTGACCCGGTACGCGTCGAACACACCGTCGACCTTGCGAACGGTGGCCAGCAGGTGGCCCAGGTGCTTCGGGTCGGCCATCTCGAAGCTGAACCGGCTCACCGCGACCCGGTCACGGGTGGTGGTGACGGTCGCGGACAGGATGTTCACCCGCTCGTCGGAGAGCACCCGGGTGACGTCGGCGAGCAGCTTGTGCCGGTCCAGAGCCTCGACCTGGATCGCCACCAGGAACGTGGAGGCGGACGTGAGCTTCCAGCTCACCTCGACCACCCGTTCGGCCTGCGCCCGCAGGTCCTCGGCGTTGGCGCAGTCGTCACGGTGCACGCTCACCCCACCGGAGCGGGTGACGAACCCGAACACCGAGTCGGGCGGAACCGGGGTGCAGCACCGCGCCAGCTTGATCCAGACGTCGCTGACGCCCCGGACCACCACGCCCGGGTCGCTGCTGCTCTGCCGGCTGCGCGGCGGCCGGGTGGCGACGGCGGTCTCGGCGATGTCCTCCGCCGCGCCCTCCTCGCCGCCGTACGCGGCCATCAGCTTCTGCACCACCGACTGCGCGGAGACCTGGCTGTCGCCGACGGCCGCGTAGAGCGAGGCCACGTCGGCGAGGTGCAGGTCCCGTGCGATCGACATCAGCGCGTCGGAGGTGAGCATCCGCTGCAGCGGCATGCCCTGCTTGCGCATCGCCTTGACGATCGCGTCCTTGCCGGCCTCGATCGCCTCCTCGCGCCGCTCCTTGTTGAAGTACTGGCGGATCTTGGTGCGAGCGCGCGGGCTCTTGACGAATCCCAGCCAGTCCTGCGTGGGGCCGGCCGTCTCGGACTTCGACGTGAAGATCTCGATCACGTCGCCGTTGGACAGCGTCGACTCCAGCGGCACGAGCTTGCCGTTGACCCGCGCGCCGATGCACTTGTGCCCGACCTCGGTGTGCACCGCGTACGCGAAGTCGACAGGCGTCGACCCGGTCGGCAGCGGGATGACGTCACCCTTGGGGGTGAAGACGTACACCTCCTGGCTGGACAGGTCGAAGCGCAGCGCGTCCAGGAACTCGCTCGGGTCGGCGGCCTCGCGCTGCCAGTCCAGCAGCTGCCGCAGCCAGGTCATCTCGTCGATGTGCGCCGGCGGACCGACCACCGGGGTGCCCTTGTGCTCCTTGTACTTCCAGTGCGCGGCGATGCCGAACTCGGCGGTGCGGTGCATCGCGTACGTGCGGATCTGCATCTCCACCGGCTTGCCGGTGGGCCCGATGACCGTCGTGTGCAACGACTGGTACATGTTGAACTTGGGCATGGCGATGTAGTCCTTGAACCGGCCCGGCACCGGCTGCCAGTTGGCGTGGATGACCCCGAGCGCCGCGTAGCAGTCCCGCACCGTGTCGACCAGGATTCGCACACCCACCAGGTCGTAGATGTCGTTGAAGTCGCGACCCCGCACGATCATCTTCTGGTAGATCGAGTAGAGGTGCTTCGGTCGGCCGGTCGTCTCCGCCTTGATCTTGGCGGCCTTCAGGTCGGTGCCGACCTTCTGGGTGACCTGCCGCAGCAGCGACTCGCGCTGCGGCTGGTGCTCACCGATCAGCCGGTTGATCTCCTCGAACCGCTTCGGGAAGAGCGTGCCGAAGGCCAGATCCTCCAGCTCCCACTTGATCGTGTTCATACCGAGGCGGTGGGCCAGCGGCGCGAGGATCTCCAGGGTCTCCTTGGCCTTCTGCTCGCGCTTCGGCGCCGGCAGGAAGGACAGGGTACGCATGTTGTGCAGCCGGTCGGCCAGCTTGATCACCAGCACCCGCGGGTCCTTGGCCATCGCCACGACCATCTTGCGGATCGTCTCGGCCTTGGCCGCGTCGCCCAGCTTGACCTTGTCCAGCTTGGTGACGCCGTCGACCAGCAGGGCGACCTCGCCGCCGAAGTCGGCGCGCATCGCGTCGAGGGTGTACTCGGTGTCCTCGATAGTGTCGTGCAGCAGCGCGGCGACCAGCGTGGTCGTGTCCATCCCCAGGTTGCCCAGGATCGTCGCCACGGCGAGGGGATGCGTGATGTACGGGTCGCCGGACTTGCGGTACTGGCCGGAGTGCCACCGCGCGGCCGTGTCGAAGGCACGCTGGAGCAACCGTGCGTCGGCCTTCGGGTGGTTCTCCCGGTGGCTGGCGATGAGCGGCTCCAGCACCTCGCTGACCTGCGAGGTCTGCCAGGGCGCGTTGAACCGGGCCAGGCGGGCGCGCACCCGTCGGCCGGTGGGCGCGTTGGAGAACCCGAAGCCGCCGCTCGGCGACGGGTCGACATCGGTCGGGAACGGAACCACGACCCCGTCCGCGCCGGGCGACGCCTCGACGGCGCTCGCCGTGACCTCGGTAGGAGCCGTCACGCTGTCGGCAGGAGCCCTGCCGGAGCCGTTGTCGGTGCCCGTCACCCGGGCCGGCGCGTCGCCGTTCCGGTCGGTCACCGAGCCGTCAGCGTCGCCTGTGGGGTGCACCGTGCCCTCCGCCGGAGGGACGACATCGTGGGACACCGGCCTCCTCACCGCTCGCCGGAAACACGCCGGCCGTGTGTCGGCCGGCCTGGTCTCGCGTCGCCGGACGGTGTACCGCCGGCGTCAGCAATGGGCAATGCTACCCGCACGGACGGTCCCCTGCCGCTCCGCCGGACGGTCGACGCCCCGGGCGGCCGGCCTGACCGGGCCTCGGCTCCGCCGGTCGGCACGGCCGTTCGATCCGCGACGTGGGCGCACCCCCGTCCCAGCGCCAGCGCGACAGGGATCAAACGGTCAAAAGGGCATGGACCGGACGCGGCGTCAGTCGCTCCCGGGCGCCCAGGAAGGCAAGCTCCAACAGTACGGTGAAGCCCGTCACCGTACCGCCCGCACGCTCGACCAGGTCCAGCGTCGCCTCGGCGGTGCCCCCGGTGGCCAGCACGTCGTCGACGACGAGCACCCGGTGGCCGGCGGTGAAGGCGTCCTCGTGCACCTCGAGCGTGGCCTCGCCGTACTCCAGCGCGTACGAGACCGAGTGCGCCGGACGGGGCAACTTGCCGGCCTTACGCACCGGTACGACACCCACCCCGGCCGCGTACGCGACGGCCGCCGCGACGACGAACCCCCGCGCCTCGATGCCGACCACCACGTCGAACGCGTCCCGCCCGTGGTACGCGACGATCCCGTCGACAACCTCGCGGAACGCCTTTCCGTCGGCGAACAGCGGCATCAGGTCCTTGAACAGGACACCGGGCTTGGGGAAGTCCGGCACGTCCAGCACCCGGCTGGCCACCAGTCGGGCGGCCTCCGGGCCGCTGTCCCCCCGCGGGGCGCTGCTGTGGGTCTCCGTCACGGCTGTTGCGTTCCCTTCCAACGACGACGGCGTCCGGCATGCTGCTCGCACAGCATGCCGGACGCCGTTCGGGCGTTTCCTCCCGGGTCAGCCCCGGGCCGATCAGGTGCTGCGAAAGGAAGGGCCCCTTGTTATCGCCTGGTGCATAACAAGGGGCCCTTCCTTTCGCCCTCGCCTCGCGCTGGTGAGCGCGCCGGCCGGTCAGCGACGCTTGGCGCCACCGGGCCGGTTACCGCCGCCGCCGGGGCGGCCGCCCCGCGCGCCGGTCGGCCGCTTGCCCGCCGGCCGCGAACCCACCTTGGGGGCCGCGCCGGCCAGCGCCGCCGAGTCCGGGTCGATCACGTCGGCCGCGTCGCCGTCGACCGGCGTCGGCGTGACCTTGCCGGTGGCCTCACCACGGCCCAACGCACCCCGGCGGGTCTGCACCCGCTTGTTGTGCGCCTGGATACGCGGGTCGTAGTTCTTCAGCAGCGCCAGCAGCGGCGTCGCCACCAGGATGGAGGTCAGGAACGCCACCGCCATACCGACGAACAGCACCAGGCCGAGGTCCTTCAGGGTGCCCGCGCCGAGCAGGCCGGCACCGATGAAGAGCAGACCGCCGACCGGCAGGAGCGCCACCACGGAGGTGTTGAGCGACCGCATGAGGCTCTGGTTGACGGCCAGGTTGGCCGCCTCGCTGTACGTCATGTTGTTGTTGGCGGTGATGCCCCGCGTGTTCTCCTGCACCTTGTCGAAGACCACCACCACGTCGTAGAGCGCGAAGCCCAGGATCGTGAGGAAGCCGATGATCGTCGACGGGGTGACCTCGAAGCCGACCAGCGAATAGATGCCGGCGGTCAGGATCAGGTTCATGAACAGCGACGAGACCGCCGCGACGGCCATCCGCCACTCGAAGCGCAGGATCAGGTAGACCATCACCAGCGCGATGAAGATGACCAGGCCGAGCACCGCCCGCTCGGTCACCTGGCTGCCCCACGCCTCGCTGACCTGGTTGCTGCTGATCTCGTTGGCGTTGATGTTGAGGTCTTCGGCGATCTGGGCCTTGACCGCGTTGGCCTGCTCGACGGTGAGCTGCGGCGTCCGCAGCTCGTACGAGTCGCCACCCGGGCCGCCGACCTTCTGCGTGGTGGCGACCTTGACGCCGGTGTTCTCGGTCGCGAGGGCCGAGTTGACCTCGCGCTCGGCGTCGTCCAGGGTGCCGACGCTGGCCGGCACCTGGAACGAGTTACCGCCGGCGAACTCGATGCCGAGGCTGAAACCGCGGAGCGCGAAGCTGAGGATCGCGACCAGGATCAGGACACCGGCGACACCGAACCACAGCTTGCGGCGGCCGACGATGTTGAGACCGGCCTCGCCGTTGTAGAGGCGGCTCGCCAAACCGTTTTGAGCCATCTCAGGCCTCCTTGGCGCGCGGGTTGCGGGGCTGAGTCTGCTGGCTGCGGGCCGGAAGAGCCCGGCCCAGGCCGCTGACCCGCGGGGACAGGAACGCCCGGGTCCGGGCGAACATCGTCATGATCGGGTGCCGGAAGAGGAAGACCACGACCAGGTCCAGCACCGTGGCCAGGCCGAGCGCGAACGCGAAGCCCTTGACCGTGCCGACCGAGACCACGTAGAGCACCACCGCGGAGAGCAACGTGATCGCGTTGGCCGAGATGATCGTCCGGCGGGCCCGGATCCAGGCGCGGGGCACCGCGCTGCGTGGGCTGCGACCCTCTCTGATCTCATCCTTGAGTCGTTCGAAGTAGATGACGAACGAGTCCGCCGCCACACCGAGCGAGACGATCATGCCGGCGATGCCGGCGAGGGTGAGCGTGAAGCCGATCTGCCGGCCGAGCACCACCAGCGCGCCGAAGACCAGCAGCGCGGAGAGGATGAGGCTCAGGAAGATGACCGAGCCGAGCAGCCGGTAGTAGAAGAACGCGTAGATGATGACCAGCAGCATGCCGATGCCGGCCGCGAGCAGACCGGCCCGCAGGTGGCTGGCGCCCAGGGTCGCCGTGACGTTCTGCGCCTCCTGCTGCTCGAACGTCACCGGCAGCGCGCCGTAGCGGAGCTGACCGGCGAGGGTGCTGGCGTCCTTCTGGGTGAACTGGCCGGTGATCTGCGAGTTGCCGGTCAGCACACCCTGGATCTCCGGCGAGGAGACGATCTCGTTGTCCAGCACCACGGCCACCCGGCACTTGCCGTCCTGGCCGAGGGCGGTGGCGTCACAGGCCTGGCCCTCGTTGCCGAACGCCTCGCGGGTCAGCGCCGTCCACTTGCCCTGGCCGTCGCCCGTGAAGTCGAGGCTGACCACCCAGGAGTTGGCCTGGTCGAGCACCGCGTCGGCGTCGTCCACGTCGGTACCCAGCACCTTGGCCTGGTCGAGCAGGTACTTCGACGCGCCGTCCTCGCAGGACACGACCTGCTGCTTCGGGTCGGAGATCGACGCCGGCGGGCGCTTGTCGAGCTGCGCGCAACCGATGGTCGGCACGTTGAACTGCATCTGCGCCGGCAGGACGGCGACCTCTTGCGGGGTCAGCGTGCTGAACGGCTTGAGCTTGTCGCCCAGCGACGGGTCGGCGCTGAGGTCGGCGGGGGCCTGCAGGCCACTCGCGGTCTGCCAGGCGGCGGCTCCGACCTTCTGCTCGACTGCCTTGCGCTGCTCCTCGATGCTCGCCGGCACCGGCTCGGCGCTGGCGCTCGCCGAGGGCGCGGCACTCGCGGAGGCCGACGGGGTCGGCGTGGCGCTGGCGGACGGCGCGGGCGCCATCCCGCCCTGTCCACCGCTGGCCGACGGGCTCACCTTCGCCGCGCCGGTCGCCGACGGGGTCACCTTCGGCGCGGCGCTAGCCGACGGGGCGCCGGACGGCGGCGCGGCGCTCGGGGTCGGCGCGGCGGCCGGCGGCGCGACGGCCGTCCCGCTGCCGTCGGCGGCCTTGAGCACCTTGCGGAAGCGCAGCTCGGCGGCGCTGCCCACGTCGGTGAGGTCCCGGTTCTCACCGGGCAGGGAGATGACGATGTTCCGGTTGCCCTCGGTGACCACCTCGGCCTCGGCCACGCCGAACGCGTTGACCCGGCTCTCGATGATCTGGCGGGCCTCCTCGAGGTTCTCCGCCGTCGGGGGCTTACCGTCGACGGAGTTGGTCGCCTCCAGCGTGACCCGGGTGCCGCCGATCAGGTCCAGGCCGAGCCGTGGCTCCAGCCGGTCCTTGAAGCTGCCGCTGGCACCGCCCGCGAAGAACACCAGAAGGTAGAGGACGACGAAGATGAGCCCGAGCACGGCGAGTTGCCGGCCGGGGCGCATCTGTCCCTGAGGTGGTGCCACGGTTGTCCTGTCTCCCTGTACGGTCGCGCCGCTGCGCGCGGCGGCGGCGAGTGTCGAGCCGGGGGTTCCGGCCAACGATCTGACCTGGGTCGGCGGGGTGCCGACACAGTGACCGGACACGCCGGCACGGGGACGCCGACGGCCACGGGAACGTGCCGACGCCCGGCGTCGACCCAACTATCCAGTTTTCACGTCACGTCCGCTGCCCCGTCGGGCGCGGTGCCCCGGGGAGTCGGTCGGCCGGCCTTGCCGCCGGAACCGTCGACCCCTCGCGGGAGGTCACTCCTTGACGGTGTCCGCGTCCTCGGTGACCGGCTCGCTCGGCAGCTCCGCGCGGGTGACCACCCGGGCGATGGCCGGGCGGGCGTAGCGGGTCTGGACGCCCGGAGCGATCTCGAGCAGGACGGCGTCGTCCTCGACGCCGGTGACCGTGCCGTAGAGCCCGCCGATGGTGACGACCTCGTCGCCCGGGCCGAGCCCGGACTGCATGGCCTCGGCGTCGCGACGACGCTTCTGCTGGGGACGGATCATCATGAAGTACATGACGCCGCCGAGCAGGACGACCATCAGGACCGGCGTGAAGCCGCCGGCTCCACCACCCGCTGCAAGGTATTGCACGGTTACTGCCTTCCCATTGGCCTCCACGCCGGCACGGGGGGTGCCAGAGCGGAGGCGGATTCTCACAACCTGTACAGACCGCGGCGAAGTCTAATCCCTGCACCTGAGAACACCGAATGCGGCACAGATCACGTTCACATTACGGCTGATCGGTATCTACGGAGAACAGATCGGGTGTCGGCGGGATATCCGCCCCAAATGTACCATTCGGTGGCGTACGCCCCAGATGCAGCCAGGCGGCCTCCGTCGCCACCCGCCCCCGGGGCGTGCGTGCCAACAGGCCGGCACGCACCAGGAACGGCTCGCAGACCTCCTCGACCGTGTCCGGCTGCTCCCCCACCGCCACGGCGAGGGTGGACAGCCCGACCGGGCCACCCCGGAACGAGTCCACCAGGGCGGTCAGCACCGCCCGGTCCAACCGGTCCAGGCCCAGCGCGTCGACGTCGTACACCGTCAGGGCCTTGCGGGCGGTGCCGAGGGTGACCACACCGTCGGCGCGGACCTCCGCGTAGTCACGGACCCGGCGCAACAACCGGTTGGCGATCCGGGGCGTGCCCCGGGAGCGGCCCGCGATCTCGGCCGCGCCGTCCGGGGTGATCGGCACCCCGAGGATGCGCGCCGAACGGTGCAGCAGCGTCTCCAGATCCGCCGGGGCGTAGAAGTCAAGGTGCGCGACGAAACCGAACCGGTCCCGCATGGGTCCGGTCAGCAGACCCGAGCGGGTGGTCGCGCCGACCAGGGTGAACGGCTCGACGTCCAGCGGGATCGCGGTCGCGCCCGGCCCCTTGCCGACCACCACGTCGACCCGGAAGTCCTCCATCGCGCTGTAGAGCAGCTCCTCCGCCGGTCGGGCGATCCGGTGGATCTCGTCGATGAAGAGCACGTCGCCCTCGGCGAGGCTGGTCAGGATCGCCGCCAGGTCACCCGACCGTTCGATCGCCGGACCGCTGGTCACTCGGATGCCCGCGCCCATCTCGGCGGCGACGATGTTGGCGAGGCTCGTCTTGCCCAGCCCGGGTGGCCCGGACAGCAGGATGTGGTCCGGCGGCGACCCCCGCCGCATGGCGCCCTGCAACAGCAGGTCGAGCTGGTCACGCACCCGGTCCTGGGCGATGAACTCCGCCAGCCGCCGAGGCCGTACGGTCGCCTCCGCGTCGCGCTCGGCATCGCTGACGTACGCCGAGACGAGCCCGTCGGTCTCGCTCATCGGGTCCGGCCCAGCAGCCGGATGGCCTGCTTGAGCAGGACCGGCACGGGCGGGGTGGGCCCGTCGATCGTCTCCGCCACGGCGGCCACCGCCTGGTCCGCCTGCCCGGCCGTCCAGCCCAGCCCGACAAGCGCCTGCCGGACCTGGTCGGGCCACGCGCCACCGGTCACGCCACCGGCCCCGTCGGCGCCGATCGAGACCGGGCCGATGCGGTCACGCAACTCCAGCACCAGCCGCTCGGCGCCCTTCTTGCCGATCCCGGGCACCCGGGTCAGCGCGGCGGTGTCGGCGTTGGCGATGGCCTTGCGCACCGCGTCCGGCGTGTGCACCGCCAGCACGGCCTGGGCCAGCCGCGGGCCGACCCCGCTGGCGGTCTGCAACAGCTCGAACAGCGCCCTGGCGTCGTCGTCGGCGAACCCGTACAGGGTCAGCGAGTCCTCCCGGACCACCAGGCTGGTCGCCAGCCGCGCCGGCTGTCCCACCCGCAGCTCGGCGAGCGTCCCGGGAGCGCAGTGCACGGCCAGGCCGACCCCGCCGACCTCGATCACGGCCAGATCCGGACCCGTCGCGGTCACCGTGCCGCGCACGCTGGCGATCATCGTGCTCCTCCTCGTCGTGCCCGGTCGGCCGCGGCGGCCAGCTTGGACCGGGTGCCGCCGCGCCACACGTGACAGATGGCCAGGGCGAGCGCGTCGGCGGCGTCCGCCGGTTTCGGCGGCTCGGCCAACCGCAGCAGCCGGGTCACCATCGCGGTCATCTGCGCCTTGTCGGCCTGACCGGAACCGGTCACCGCCGCCTTCACCTCGCTCGGGGTGTACGTCTGCACCGGCAACCCGGCCCGCGCCCCGGCCAGCACCGCGATGCCGCTGGCCTGGGCGGTGCCCATCACCGTACGGACGTTGTGCTGACTGAACACCCGCTCGACGGCGACACTCTCCGGTTCGTGCTTGGTCACCAACTCGGTCAGCGACCGGTCCAGGTGCAGCAGCCGCAACGCCAGGTCGTCGGCCGGATCGGTGTAGACCACGTAGTAGGCGACCAGCGTGCAGGGCCGGCCGGGCACGCCCTCGACGACGCCCACCCCACAGCGCGTCAACCCCGGATCGACCCCCAGCACCCGCACGCCGCCCCCTCCCCCAGTACGTGTGTTCGACACCCTAACCCCCACCCTCCCCATCGCCCCCACGGGACACGCCCCGCGCCCCGCGCCCCGCGCCCCGCGCCCCGCGCCCCGCGCCCCGCGCCCCGCGCCCAAGATCCTCACAAGATCGGGGATGTTGCTGCCTCAGCCGCGCCGGAGACAGCAACATCCCCGAAGTCGCGCGGATCTTGACGGCGCGCGCCAGCCACGACCACCGACCGGCACGGGTCTGCGGGCCGACGGGCAGCGGCACGGGCGGGCCGGGCCGGCACGGCTCAAGGTCACGCTCGATCCTGGATGTAGTGGCCTCTCGCACCGCCGACACCACTACATCCTGGATGCAGCGCGATCTTGCGGGCGGCCCAGCGGGCAGCGCGGCGGCCGGGCGGGCAGCGCGGCGACCCGGCGGGCAGCGCGACGGCCCAGCGGGCAGCGCGACGACCCAGCGGGCAGCGCGACGGCCCAGCGGGGGCGCGGCGACCCGGCGGAGCGGCAACCCACCAGGCCTACGACCCAACGGAGCGACGACCCAGCGGGGCACACAGCTTTGCCCGGGAGTATGTGGCTCCGGCCCATGTGCCGACGGACACACAGCTCGTAACTTCTTGCGCCATGACGGCAGAACCCGTGGCGGTCCCCCACGTCGTACAGGTCGACCTCGCCGGTCGGACCGCCCTGGTCACCGGCGGCGGCAGCGGCATCGGGCGGGCGTGCGCCCTGCGTCTCGGCGCGGCCGGCGCGAAGGTGCTCGTAGTGGACCGCAACCTGGAGGCGGCCAAGGCCGTGGCCGCCCAGGCCGGCGGACGCGCCGAGGGCGTGGACCTGGCCGACCCGGCTGCCGTGGACGCGCTCGACGTGGACGTCGACATTGTGGTGAACAACGCGGGGCTCCAGCACGTGGCGCCGGTGCAGGATTTTCCCGTCGAGCGTTTCGAGTACATCCAGCGGGTGATGGTGGAGGCGCCGTTCCTGCTGATCCGCCGGGCGCTGCCGCACATGTACGCCCGGGGCTGGGGTCGGATCGTCAACATCTCGTCGGTGCACGGTCTGCGGGCCTCGCCGTACAAGGCGGCGTACGTCTCGGCGAAGCACGCCCTCGAAGGGCTCTCGAAGGTGGTGGCGCTGGAGGGCGCCGCGCACGGGGTGACCGCCAACTGCATCAACCCCGCGTACGTGCGGACCGCCCTGGTGGAGAGCCAGATCGCCGACCAGGCGGCCAGCCACGGTATCGAGGAGGCCGAGGTCGTCGAGAAGATCATGCTGGCCCGGGCGGCCGTCAAACGGCTGATCGAACCGGAGGAGGTGGCCGAGTTGCTGGCGTACCTCTGCTCCCCGCCGGCGGCCTTCATCACCGGCGCGTCGATCGCGCTCGACGGGGGCTGGACGGCCAACTAGTGGGTCCGCGCACAATGTCGACCATGTCGTCGCCGGTGGAGTTCCTGGAACTGCTCGCCCGCGAGGCCGCCGCGGTGGAGTTCGAGGGCCCGCTGGTGGCCGCGCGCGCCGCGGGTGTGCCGCCGGCCCGGCTGGCCGAGTTGGAGCAGGCCAAGACGGTGGCGTTGCGGGTCCGCGCGCTGCTGGAGCGCCGTCGTCGCCGGGAGACCGAGCTGTCCGGCCTGTACGACACGGTCAGTGACCTGGCCGGGCTGCGCGACCTGGACGACGTGCTGCGGGCGATCGTGCACCGGGCGCGCAACCTGCTCGGCGCCGACGTGGCGTACATGACGCTGAACGACGACGAGCGCGGCGACACGTACATGCGGGTGACCGACGGGTCCGTGTCGGCCCGCTTCCAGCGGTTGCGGCTGCCGATGGGCGCCGGCCTCGGTGGTCTGGTGGCCCAGTCCGGCGCGCCGTACGTCACCGCCAACTACGGCGAGGACGCGCGCTTTCACCACACCGGTGAGATCGACGCCGGAGTGGGCGAGGAGGGCCTGGTGGCGATCCTCGGGGTGCCGCTGCGGCTCGGGTCCACCTCGATCGGGGTGCTCTACTCGGCCAACCGCTCGGCCCGGCCGTTCGCCCGGGAGGAGGTGGCGTTGCTGGTCTCCCTGGCCGCGCACGCCGCGGTGGCGATCGACACGGCCCGGCTGCTGGCCGAGACCCGTTCGGCGCTGGCCGAGTTGTCGGCGGCGAACACCACCATCCGGGCGCACAGCAGCTCGGTGGAGCGGGCCGCGGCGGCGCACGACCGGATGACGGCGCTGGTGCTGCGCGGCGGCGGCGTGGAGGACGTGGCGGCGGCGGTGACCGACGTGCTGGGCGGGGCGCTGCTGGCGTTGGACGCCGAGGGCCGCCTGCTGGCCCGGGTCGGCGAGATCGACGAGCCGGAGCGGGCGGACATCGTCGAGGCGGTGGCCGCTTCCCGGACCGAGGGGCGCAGCGTCCGCCGTGGTCCACTGTGGTACGCGGCGGTGGTGGCGGGCGCCGAGAACCTGGGCGCGCTGGTGTTGCGTCCCAACGACGAGTTGGTCGACGCGGACCAGCGCATCCTGGAGCGGGCCGCGCTGGTGACCGCGCTGCTGCTGCTGTTCCGCCGGACGGTCGCCGAGGCGGAGGGGCGGGTCCGTGGCGAGTTGCTGGACGACCTGATCGCCCGGCCGCTGCGCGACACCGACGCGCTGCGCAGCCGGGCCCGTCGGCTCGGGGTGGACCTGGACGCGCCGCACGTGCTGGTGACGGTGGGCGACGACGCGATCGCGGCGACCGGCTCGGCGCGGCAGCGGGTGCTCTCCTGGGCCACCACGTACGCCTCGACGCGGGGTGGCCTGGCGGCGGCGCGCGACGGTCGGGTGGTCCTGATGCTGCCGGGCCAGGATGCCGGCGGCAGCGCCCGCGCGGTGGCGCGGGACCTGTCGCGGGTGACGGGCCGGCCGGTGACCGCCGGGGCGAGCGGCCCGGCGACGGGGCCGGGGGCGCTGGCGGGGACGTTCCACGAGGCGGACCGGTGCCTCACCGCCCTCGGCGCGCTGGGCCGCGCCGGTCAGGGGGCGAGCACCGCCGAGTTGGGCTTCGTCGGGCTGCTGCTGGGCACGGTGGGTGACCGGGGCGACAGGGACGTGGCGCGGTTCCTCACCACCACGGTCGGACCGGTGGTCGACTACGACGCCCGGCGCGGGACGGCGCTGGTGAAGACGCTGGAGGCGTACTTCGGGGTGGGTGGCAGCCTGGCCCGGGCCGCCGAGCAACTGCACGTGCACGTCAACACGGTGACGCAGCGGCTGGAGCGGGTCGGGCAGCTGCTCGGCGCGGACTGGCAGCGCCCCGAGCGGGCGTTGGAGGTGCAGTTGGCGCTGCGCCTGCACCGGCTGCGCGCCCCGGCGGGCTGACCCGACGCGCGGTCGAGAAGGCCCCGGCCAGGGCGCGCGGTCGGTGCAGGCCCCGGCCAGGGCGCGCGGTCGGTGCAGGCCCCGGCCAGGGCGCGCGGTCGGCTCAGCGGGCGCGGATGCCCTCGAGAACAGCGTCCACGACCTGCGCGGGCAGCTTGCGGTTGTCCAGCTCCGGGTTCCACTGGAGTACGCGTTGGATCAGCATCGGCCCGGTGAGCAGCGCCATGGTGACCTCGATGTCGATGTCGGGCCGGAGCAGTCCCTCGTCGATGCCGCGCCGCAGCACCTCGCGCATGAGCTGCCGCCGGGGCTCGATGATGTTCTGGTAGAGCTGGAACTGGTCCGGGCTGCGGTTCACCGCCGGCACCAGGCACGGCATGATCTTCGTCGCGCGGGGGTCGACGTTCTGCCCGACCGCGCCGACCAGCAGCAGCAGGTCGTCGCGGACGGAGTGGCCGGCCGGCTGCGGCATGATGCCCTTGAGTCGGCGCAGCGCGTCCAGCAGCAACGCGTCCTTGCCGGCCCAGCGGCGGTAGATGGTGGCCTTGCCGACGCCGGCGCGGGTGGCGATCGCCTCGATCGAGAGCGCCTCGATGGTGCTGCCCTCGGCGAGCAGGTCGAGGGTCGCCTCGATGATCGCCTCGTCGGCGCGGATGCTCCGCGGTCGCCCGGGCGACCGCGGAGCATCTGCGGTGGAGGTCATGTCGGACATCGTCCCCGAACCTAGGCCGTCCCGGCCAACTCGGGCTCGGCGGCGGGGGCCGCCGACGCCGGAGCCAGCGCGTCGCGGCCCGGCATCCACCGCAGCACCACCAGCATGCCGAGAGCCGCGACGATCGCGGACAGCGCCGCCGCCCAGTGCATGGCGGTGACGAAGGCATCGTTGGCCGCCGAGATCAGCGTGGGCGCTGCCGGGCCGAGCTGTCCGGCGGCTGCGTACGCCCCGGAGATCGACTCGTTGGCCGCGTCCTGCGCCTGGGCGGGCAGGCCGGTCAGCGCGTCGCCCACGTCGCTGCGGTAGACCGCGCTGAGCACCGAGCCGAGGACCGCCACGCCGAGCGCGCCGGCCACCTGGCGGACGGTGTTGCTCACCGCGGAGCCGACGCCGGCCTTCTCGCGCGGCAGCGCCGACATGATGGACTCGGTGGCCGGCGGCATGATGTTGGCCATTCCGACGCCCTGGAGGAAGAAGACGACCAGCACCATCCAGATCGGGGTGGAGGCGTCGATGAAGGCGAACGCGGCCAGCGCCACCACGGTCAGCCCCAGCCCGACGGCGGCGACCGCCCGGCCGCCGTAGCGGCGGACCATCGCGGCGCTGCGCGGCGCGAAGATCAGCTGGGCCCCGGCGAAGGGCAGGAAGAGCAGACCGGTCTGCAGCGGGCTGTAGTCGCGAACCAGCTGCAGGTAGAAGGAGCTGAAGAACATCACGCCCATCGCGGCGAAGAACACCAGGCCGACGATGGCCACCGGCGCGGCGAAACGGGGCACCTTGAACAGGCGGACGTCCAGTGACGGGTGGTCGGAGCGGAGCTCGTGCCGCACGAACCAGGCCAGCACGGCGATGCCCACCAGAATCGAACCCCAGGCCACCGGACGGTCGAAGCCGTGCTCGCCACCGTCGATGATGCCGTAGGAGAGGGCCACCAGGCCGACCACGGAGAGCAGGACGCCGAGCAGGTCGACGCGGCCGGGGCGCGGGTCACGCGACTCGGGGACGAGCAGCGCCACCAGGATCACGCCGGCGACGACCACCGGGACGTTGATCAGGAAGACCGAGCCCCACCAGAAGTGCTCCAGCAGCGTGCCGCCGAGGATCGGGCCGATCGCCACGGCCAGGCCGACCGCGCCGGCCCAGACGCCGATGGCCCGGCCGCGCTCGCGGGGGTCGAAGACGTTGGAGATGATCGAGAGCGTCACCGGCATGATGGCCGCGCCGCCGACCCCCATCAGGGCGCGGGCGCCGATGAGCTGCGCGGGGCTGTCGGCGTACGCCGAGAGCAGCGACGCCAGGCCGAACAGCGCCAGCCCGATCATCAGGAAGCGCTTGCGGCCGGCGCGGTCGCCGAGCACGCCGAAGGTGAACAGCAGGCCGGCGAAGACCAGCGTGTAGGAGTTGATCGCCCACTCCAGCTCGCCCTGGCTGGCGCCGAGACCGTGTACCGGGTCGGCCAGGGTGCGGAGGGCGACGTTGAGGATCGTGTTGTCGAGGACGACGACGAGGAGGCTGATCACCAGCACCCCCAGGATCGCCCACCTCCTCGGGTGTCCTGTGTTCTCGTGCAGCTCCATGCCCGGTTCTCCCCCCGGTTGCACCCGTTCCGCAATACGATACGGGCCAGACTCGTAACGGCGAACAGACTACGACCAGCCATTAACGATACGGAACTGTTTCGTATCGGAAGTGGTCGGCGTCACGTCTCGGCGCGACGCCGCTCCCCCGGCTCCGGCACGTTCAGACAGGCGGCCACGGCGGCCGGCAGCGCGCTCAGGTGGACCGCGGGCGCGGCGAGCGGTTCGATCCAGCCCGGCCCGGCGCCGTAGACGCGCAGGCCGGGGAAATCACGGGCGAAACGCACCAGCCGGTACGCGCGCCCGGTGACCGGCGTCTGCGACCACACCACGACGGTGTACGGGCGAGCGCGGCGCACGGCGCCGCTCAGCGCGGACCACGGCAGCGCGGGTCCCAGGTGCAGGCAGCCACGCCCCCGCTCCCGCAGGGCCGCGGCGAGGGCGTGCAGACCGAGCGAGTGCGCCTCCCGCTCGGCGCCGGCCAGCAGCACCCCGCCGGTCGGCAGGGACCGCCCGGGATCCCGGCGATACACGTCCAGCCCGACCCGGACGCCCTCGGACAGGGCGTGTTCCACGGCGATCTCGCCGACGTCGCGCCCCGACATCGGCGCCAGCAGCGGCTGGCAGACCTGCTCCCAGAGCGCCGGCACGCCCCACTCGGCCGCCAACTCCAGCATCAGCGTGGCGACCCGGTTACCGTCCAGGTCCTCGGCCGCCAGCGAGACCCGCTTGAGCGCGGTCTGCACGGCGTCGGCCGGCATCGGATCGGTCAGCACAGGCGGCATCGGATCGGTCAGCACAGACGTACCCCCGGGTCGGTGTTCGCTACCCAGGGTTCGCCGCGACCGGGCGCGGCGGATGCGCCCGGCGCGGAATTTACCGGCGGCGGGCCGACGCCGACCGGCGCGGCCCGACTTGACCGGACCTCCTAGCGTGAAGATCCACACAGCCCAGCGGAAGGCCCCCACCCCATGCCCGTCGGCTTCACCATGGCGATCATCCTCGCCGTCGCCCTGGTCGTCAGCGCCGTCGCCGCGCTCGTCGCCCCCGCCCGCTCGCTGAAGCGGGTGGCCGCCCTCGCCGCGCTCGGCTTCCTCACCCTCAGCCTGGTGGTCGGCATCGCCTCCAGCGCCCACTCGGTGCCGATCCGCTCGGTCGGCATCGTGACCAGCTTCGGCAAGCCGACCGGCGAGGTGACCGGCTCGGGCCTGAAGTGGGTGGCCCCCTGGCAGAAGGTCGGCGAGTGGGACGCGGGCCGGCAGAAGTACGACCACATCGGCGGCGACGACTGCGTCCGGGTCCGTACCGGAACGCTCGCCGACGCCTGCGTCGAGGTGCTCATCGAGTGGCAGGTCAAACCGGAGAACGCCCCCAAGCAGTTCATGGACTACAAGGGCGACTTCGTGAGCTTCCGGGGACAGCGGGTGGGCGTGCAGCTCGACAGCGCGGTCAACGACGCGTTCGCCGCGTACAACCCGCTGGAGAAGATCGACGCGCGCACCGGCGACCTCAACGTGGACCTCAAACCGTTCGCGGCGAACATCAAGACCAGCGCGGAGAGCCGCCTCGCCACGGACGTCGACATCCTGTCGGTGACCATCACCCGGGTCAACCACGACGACAAGACCGAGGGCAACATCAAGGCGTTCCAGGACAAGCTGGCGCAGACCCGCAACCTGGAGCAGGACCGTAAGAACGCCGAGATCTCCAAGCAGATCACCGAGACCAACGCGAAGGTCGACAAGGTGACCCGATGCCTGGAGATCGCCGAGAAGAACGGCGCGAACCCGGGCCTGTGCATCAACCCGGGCATCGTCACCGGCAAGTGACCCGGGGCGGGGCTCGGACCATCCGACGCAGCGCGTCTTCCACGGCGTCCGTCAACGGATCACCCTCCGTCGCCGGCGACAGGTCTGCAGTCGTCGGCGCAGAGCGCCGGGTTCGCCCTGGGGTCCCCTCTCGTCGGCGTGGCGATCGACCTCTCCGTACCGGCCGGCGGCTTCGCGGCGGCCGGGATCGCCGGCCTCGCCGCCGCGCTGGCCGGACGCCTCCTGTCCCGCAGCTCGCTAGGCGTACCGGAACAGCGGAGGGAAGGCGAGGACCACGATCCAGGCCCAGGCGGCGTACACCGGCAGGTAGCCGGTCTGCCAGCGTTCGAGGGCCGCGAACGGCGTACGCCGACGGACGAAGCTCAGCAGGAGCCAGGCCGACCACGCGAGGTTGACCAGCAGGACCACGTTCTCGCCGAGGGCCGCCGCCCGGTTGGGCGTACCGCCGTAGTCGTCGGTGATCCGCCCGGTGATCTCGAACAGCACCAGCAGGTCGATGGCCAGCGCGCTGAGCACCAGCGCCAGCTGGAGCTTGTCGAACGCGCCGGGCGGGGCCAGCGGGTCGCGGGCCGACAACGAGTAGAGCAGCAGCCCCAGCACCACGACCAGCAGCAGGTCGAACAGGATCAGCGCCTCGCGCTCGACGTCGATGCCGTGGCTGGTCCAGACGACGGCGACGAGGAAGGCCAGGAGCGCGGCCGTGAACAGCGGGGTGAACAGCCGGGTGAGGACGGGCGCGATGTTCTCGACGACGCTCTGCTTGGCCTCGACCAGCCACCCGGCCACGACGACCGCGGCCGCCGCGCCGCAGGGTAGGAGCCACTGCGAGACGAACGCCTCCGGGACGATGCCGATGGCCGCGAAGGTGTTGAACAGGAAGGCGGCGAGCACTCCACCACCGAGGGCCATCAGCACGAAGTAGATGAACCACTCCCCGGTGAAGCGGATGAAGTCCATGCGTCGACGTGTCGAGCGCCAGTCGTCGGCGACGTAGGCCAGACCGACCACGAGCCACAGCGCGATCGGTAGGTGGACGCTGGTGACGACGATGGACTGCGAGTCGCCCGCCAGCGGGTAGACGTTGGCCGCCAGCGCGCCGAGGACGAACAGCGCCACCAGCGCCACGACCACCGCCGGCCGGGCTCGGCGCCGCCAGGCGAGGAACGCCGCCAGCCAGGGCAGCGCGAACAGGGTGAAGTTACGCGTGTAGAACGAGCCGTCGCCGTCGAAGGTCAGCCCGAACAGCGCCGGCACCTTCACCGACGCCACCGCGCCGGCCGCCGCGCCGAGCATCACCCACAGGTCCCGTCGGGAACGCGTGCCGGCGTCCGAGGCGCCGGAGTCGCCGGTGAGCACGAGCTGCTTCCAGAGCCGCTCCGAGTGTTCCCGGGCGAACTCCCGGGACAACTCGTCGAGGCTGCCCATCCGTTTCACGGCGACCAGGAACGCCTCGTCCGCGCTGAGGCCCGCCGCGACGAGCGCGTCGACGGAACCGCGGAGATGGTCCTCCAGCTCGTCGGCGTCGGCCGGGCTCAGCGTCCCGCGGCGCAGCACGTACTGACGCCACTGCGTCACCTGCGCCTCCAACTCGCGCGGGCCTTCGTGCTCGTGGGGACCGTCGTACACCGTCATGCGAGACCCTCCAGCGGACGCGGCGTCAGCGGCGCGCGGTCGTGCCAGACCGCCTTGAGCGCGCCCACGACCGTGTCCCACTGCCGGCGCTGCTCGGCCAGCTCGGCCCGGCCCCGGTCGGTGATCCGGTAGTACTTGCGCCTGCGCTCGCCGGCGACCGCCTGCCAGCTCGACTCCACGAAGCCGAGACGTTCGAGCCGGTGCAGCAACGGATAGAGCAGCCCCTCGGTCCAGTCCAGCTCACCGCCGGACAGCTCGTTGATCCGCCGGAGGATGGCGTAGCCGTAGCTGTCCCCCTCGGCCAGGATGCCGAGCACCATCGGCGTCGCCGACGCGGCGACCAGATCCTTGGCGACCTTCACGGGACCTCCCGTCCAACCCTAGAAGTACGATGCATAGTACTGCTAGGTATTTTCCCGCCGCAACGACTCCGCCACCGAAAACCCGTCGAAGGTCGCGGCCGATCCCGCGACAATGGCCGACGTGCCGGAGATCGAGGTCGTCGTCGCCCATTCCGAGCGGGCGACCGTACGTGCCGGGGACGTGTTTCTCAAGATCGACGCTGATCCGGATCACGCGGACGTCGAGGTGGCGGCGATGGCGCTGGCGCCCGTGCCGACCCCGCAGGTCCTCTGGCACAACCCGCCCGTGCTCGCGCTCGCCGCCCTGCGCGGGCGGGCGCTCGGCCGCCTGGGCGAGCCGTCGACCGCGCCGGCCACGGCGTGGGTCGCGGCGGGCGCCGCCGTACGGAGGCTGCACGACGCGCCGCTGCCGCCCTGGCCCGGTCGGAGTCTCGACGAGTTGGCCACGCGGCTCGACCGCGAGTGCGCCTGGCTCGTCGCGAACGGCGCTCTCCCCACCGACCTGGTCACCCGCAACCGGCACATCGCCGAGGCGGCGCTCCGGCCGTGGACGCCGGTCTTCACGCACGGCGACCTGCAGGTGGGCCACGTGTTCGTCGACGGTGACGAGGTCACCGGCGTCCTCGACTGGTCCGAGGCGGCCCGGGGCGACGCCCTGTTCGACCTCGCCACGCTGACGCTCGGCCACGAGGAGCGCCTCGGCGACGTCCTGGCCGGCTACGGCACCGACGTCGACCTCGACGTGATCCGGGCGTGGTGGTCGTGGCGCAGCCTGGTGGTGATCCGTTGGCTGACCGAGCACGGCTTCGACCCGTCGGCGCCCGGCTGCGAGGTCGACGTGCTGCGGGCGCGGATGTGACGAGCGTCAGGGGATGAGGCGGTCGAGCAGCTCGAACCGCTCGTACGGCTGGTCGTAGTCGCCGAAGTGGCCGTCGTCGCGCACGATCTGGGTGCCGCCGAGCCGCTCGAACATCGCGCGTCCCTGCCGGTCGTCGCAGCCGTACGGATCCTCGCGCGAGTTGACGAAGTAGATGTCCCGCACGTGCGACCGGATCGCCGCCCAGTCGTAGCGCTCCTGCAGGACGGGCTCGTCGCTCGTGTTGGGCCGGGTGCAGTAGCCGGCGACCAGGATCGCCTGGGCCACGGTCACCTCGACGTGCTCCAGGAGCGCCAGCAGCAGGGCCGCGCCGCCGGAGTGGCCCACCAGCACCGTCTCCTCGTCGAAGTGGTGCCCGGCCAGCACCGTCGGCAGGAACGTCGCGATCGGCTCGACGTTGACACCCGGCAGGTGCGGCACCTCGACGGCGTAACCCCGGGCCTCCAGCCGCCGGGCCAGCCAGCGGTACCAGACGACGTCCGGGTTACCGCCGGTGCCGTGGAAGATGATCGCGTTCCGTCCCACCGTGCCCCCTCCGCATCGACGTCGTGATCAAACCACCTGACCGCCAGCAGGACGAGAGGGATTCCCGGTCGTCGGTACGGGCTGGTCGTACAGCGCCGACACCCACAGGCGGGTGAGCGTGTCGACCAGCACCGCCCGGTCGTCGAACGGCGGCACCCCGCACGCGGCCAGGTAGTAGAGCCGCTCGCCGGTCCAGGTCAGCGTTGCGGCGAGCGCGTGCACGTCGACACCGTCGAGCCGGGCCGAGACAGCGGGGTCCGCCCGACGATCGGCCTCGATCCGTGCGACCGTCGCGTCGGTGAACGTCGCCATCTGGCCCAGCCACAGCTCGCGCAACTGCGGGTCGGACGCCCAGGTCTCCACGATCGCGCGCAGCACGGCGGCATTGGCGAGCCAGAGTTCGGCACCGGCGTCGATGCCCGCTCGCAGCGTCTCGCGCGGGTCGGCGGTCGCCTGCACCCACGGTTGGGCGGCCTCGTGACCGGCACCGACCGCCCGACGTACCAGCTCGGCCAGCACCGCCTGTTTGCCGGCGAAGTAGAAGTAGAAGCTGGCCCGCGAGACGCCTGCGGCGGTGATGATGTCGGCCACGCTGAGCGTGTCGAAAGTGCGTTCGCGCAGCAGTTCACGAAGTGCGTTCAAGACACGTTCGCGCAGCTCGGCGCGGCTCTGCTGCGGGTCGTCACGGCGGGCCATCACAGGCCGCAGCCTACCTGATAGAGCATCTGGACACTGTGACCAGACAGGGCGTATGGTCGGGCGCATGACCGAGGTTACCGACCGCACCGCGCAGTTCCTCGACCCGCCCGAGCACCGCTGGGCACCCCACCGGCACCTGAGCGACGTCGCTGCCGAGTTCGTTGCGACGGAGTTCGCATGAGGTACACGACGTTCGGGCGGACCGGGCTGCGAGTGTCCGAGTTGGTGCTCGGCGCGATGACGTTCGGTGAACAGGGTGGCGTCGGTGCGCCGATCGAAGAGTGCCGCCGCATCCTCGACGCCTACGCCGAGGCCGGCGGCAACGTCGTTGACACCGCCATCAACTACCGCGGCGGCGCCAGCGAGGAGATGCTCGGCGAGCTGCTCGCCGGGCGGCGCGACAGGTTCGTCGTGGCCACGAAGTACACGGTGACCCGTGATTCGGCCGACCCCAACGGTGGTGGCAGCCACCGCAAGAACCTCAGGCTGTCGCTGGAGACCAGCCTGCGCCGGCTGCGCACCGACCACGTCGACGTCTACTGGGTGCACATCTGGGACCAGCGCACGCCCATCGACGAGACCATGCGGGCACTCGACGACGCGGTCACCGCCGGCAAGGTCCTCTATGTCGGGGTGTCGGACACCCCTGCCTGGGTGGTCTCCCGCGCGAACACGTTGGCCGAGTGGCGCGGCTGGAGCCCGTTCGCCGGCCTCCAGGTGCCGTACAGCCTCGTCAACCGCGACGCCGAGCGGGAACTGTTGCCCATGGCCGAGGCGTACGGCATGACCGTGACGGCCTGGAGCCCGCTCGGCGGCGGCGTGCTGTCCGGCAAGTACAACGCCGGCCCGCCGCAGGAGAGGACGCGGCTGAGCCGGGACACGATCGGCGACCGCGACCTCACTGTGGCGCAGGTCGTGCAGGAGGTCGCCGGCGAGCTGGGCGTCACCCCGGCGCAGGTGGCCCTCGCCTGGACCCGCCTCCGCAGCGGCGTGCTGCCGATCATCGGCGCGCGGACCGTGGAACAACTCCGGGACAACCTGGGCTGCACCGCGGTCACGCTGCCGCCGGAACTGGCCCTGCGGCTGGAGACGGCCACCGGGTTCCGTCTCGGCTTCCCGGCCGATTTCATCGCCGAGACCAGACAGTGGGTGCTCGGCGCCGCCGCGTGACCCCGGTGGCCGCCGGCCAGCGACAAAGGCGTCCGGGCCGGCGGCGGTCGACGTTTACCCGCGCCGTCATCTGCCGCGACCGCGGCACTCCGGGATAGCCTTGGCGCATATGGCTACCTATCGCAGCGCCTCAGTGCTTCTCTCCTCGGACGGCACCAGGACCCCTGGCACCGCCGCCCTCTTCGCCGAGCCCGCCCGCAAAGGTGGGACCCGGCCGTGGGCCGGCGACTTCCGTCCCGCCAACAGCGCCGGAAATGGTCCCAAGAACGCGATCGGCAAGACCTTCACGTTGGAGCTGCCCGACGGCAGCACCGGCAAGGTCGTCGTCCAGAGCCTCAAGAGCGGAAGGGGTGGCGTCGTACTGGCGCTGATGGGCGAGGACGCACCACCCTTCTGAGCGAAGCCGATCTCCGGCCGGTGCCGCCGGCCGGAGATCGCCAGCGGGTGAGCCTGCTCGGCTCAGTCCAGTGTCACCACCCAGCGGGCACCCTCGCCTCGGGCGAGCCGGTCGAACGCGGCGGGCGCCTCGCCCAGCGCGACCGTGCCGCTGACCAGCACGCGCAGGTCCAGTGCACCGTCGGCCAGTTCGGCGGCCAGCACCGGCACCTCACGGTCCGGGTCGGACGAGCCGTACACCGAGGAGCGCAGCGTACGGGCGGAGTGGAAGATGTCGAGCGCGCCGAGGCTGACCATGTCGTCCTTCGCGCCCATGCCGACCACGGTGACCGAGCCCCCGCGCCGGGTGAGCCGCCAGGCCGCCCGGATGGTGGCGGCCCGACCCACGCACTCGAAGGCGTGGTCGACGCCCCGCCCCTCGGTGCGAGCCCGCACCTCCTTGGAGAGCCGATCGTCGGAGAGCAGGAAGTCGGTGGCTCCGGCGGCCAGGGCCAGGTCACGCTTCGCCTCGGCCACGTCCACGGCGAGGATCGTCGTGGCACCCGCCCGGCGTGCCGCGCTGAGCACGGCGAGCCCGACCCCGCCGAGCCCGACGACGGCGACCGACTCGCCGGACGCCACCCGGGCGGTGTTCCGGACCGCGCCGAGGCCGGTGAGCACCGCGCAGCCGAGCAGCGCGGCCTGCTCGACCGGCAGGCCGACGGGGATCGGTACGACAGCGCTCTCCGGGACCACCACCGCCTCGGCGAGCGCGCCGAGACCGAGGGTCAGGTGCAGCGGAACCCCGTCCTCGGTCTCGCCCCGCGGCACGGTCGGGGCCGTCGTGTCGGCGCACAGCCACGGCTCGCCGCGTCGGCACCACCAGCAGGCCCGGCAGGCGGGCGCCCAGTTGAGCACCACCGGTGTGCCGACCGTCAGCCCGCCGCCCGGCCCGACCTCGGCCACCACCCCGGTCGCCTCGTGCCCGAGCACCAGCGGGAACCTCGCGGCGATCGTGCCGTTCACCATGGACAGGTCGGAGTGGCAGACACCGGCCGCCCGGATCGTCACCCGCACCTCGCCGGGGCCGGGCGCGGGCAGTCGTACCCGCTCGACCCGCAGCTCGGCCCCGCGTTCGCGGGCGACCAGCGCGCGGACGACGACCGGCGCGGACGCCGGCTCGGCGGCGCCGCCCGGCGCGGCCGATGTCAGCTCGGGGCCGGTCATCGCTGGATCGCCTTTACCTCGCAGAACTCGGCGAGCCCGTGCGTGCCCAGCTCCCGGCCGAGGCCGGACTGCTTGTAGCCGCCGAAGGGAGCGAGCGGGTTGAACGGCGCGCCGTTGATGTCGACGGCCCCGGTCCGCAGGCGTCGCGCCACCGCGAGCGCCGCGTCGGTGTCGGCGGACCAGACCGCGCCGGCCAACCCGTACCGCGAGTTGTTGGCGATGGCCACGGCCTCGTCGGTGTCGTCGAACGGGATGACCGCGAGGACCGGGCCGAAGACCTCCTCCTGGGCGAGCGCGCTGTCCGGACGCACGTCGGCGAAGACGGTCGGGGCGACGAAGTGCCCGCGCGCCGGGACCGGGGCGTCCGGGCCGCCGACGACCAGCCGCGCGCCGTCGGCGAGCGCCCGGTCGACGTGACCGCGTACCCGCTGCGCCTGCGCAGCGGAGACGAGCGGGCCCAGCCGGGTGGCCGGGTCGAACGGGTCGCCGAGGCGGTAACCGGAGACCGCCGCCGCGACCAGGTCGAGCGCCTCGTCGTACCGGTCACGGTGCACCAGCATCCTGGTCCACGCCGTGCAGGTCTGCCCGGAGTTGAGCAGGGCGTTGCCCACGCCCACCTTGACCGCGGTGGCCAGGTCGGCGTCGCCGAGGATCACGTTGGCGGACTTGCCGCCCAGCTCCAGCGCGACCCGGGTGATCCGGTCGGCGGCGAGTCGCATGATCCGGCTGCCGGTGGCGGTGCTGCCGGTGAACGACACCAGGTCGACGTCCGGGTGCCCGGCGAGCGCCTCGCCCGCCACCGCGCCGGTGCCGGGGACCAGGTTGAGCACGCCCGGCGGCAGGCCGGCCTCGGTGACCGCGTCGAAGAGCAGGTACGCGGTCAGCGGGGTCAGCTCGCTCGGCTTGAGCACGACCGTGCAGCCGGCGGCGAGCGCGGACGCCACCTTGGCCATCACCTGGTGCAGGGGGTAGTTCCACGGGGTGATCGCGCCGACCACGCCGATCGGCTCGCGGACGACGAGAGAGTTGCCGATGCTCTCCTCGACCGGCGGACGGGCGGCGAGCGCGACGTGGTCGCGCAGCACCGTCAGCGGGAGCCCGACCTGCACGCGGGTGGCGAGCTTGAGCGGCGAGCCCTGCTCCACGGCGATGGTGCGGGCGAGGTCGTCGGCACGGGCGGCGAGCGCGGTGTGCAGCCGGTCGAGGTGCGCGGAGCGTTCCGCGGGCGCGGTGGCCGCCCAGCCCGCGAAGGCGGCGCGGGCTGCGGTGACGGCGGCGTCCACATCGGCCGCCGTGCCGGCGGGGACCTGGCCGACGGTGTCCCCGGTGCTCGGATTCTCCACGTCGAGCACGTCGGCGCCGGCGGGCGGCGTCCACTCGCCGCCGATGTGCAGGTGACGCCGGAGGCGCAGGGTGTCGGGGAGCGGCGACGGCGGTGCGGCGAGGTCCATGGCGTCCCTTCGGGGGGGGTGGGCGACGGGCGGCTCAGCGGCGGACGGACGATGAAACTAGCGCTGGGAGTTTGGACGCTACCCGCTGGACTGCCCGGACTCCACCGCGCCGAGGGGGCCGACGGCGCGGTCGTACTCGGCGGCCAGCCCGTGCAGCAGCGCGTCCAGGCCGAGGGCGAAGGCGCCCTCGTCGACGCTCTGCTGGTGCTCGGCGAGCCGGTGCGCCTGGCCCAGGTGCGGGTAGTGCGCGGCGTACAGCTCGGGATCCTCGACGAAGCCGCGAGCGAACGAGCCGAGCGCCGACCCGGCCACGAAGTAGCGCAGCGCCGCGCCGATGTGGGTGGCGCGGGCCGGTGGCCAGCCGGCGCGGACGAGACCGCCGTAGACCGCGTCCGCCATGGCGAGGGCGGCCGGACGTCGACCCGGCCCCTGCGCCAGGTACGGCACGATGTTCGGGTGCGCGGTGAGCGCCCGCCGGTACGACCACGCCCAATCGCGCAGCGCGGCGGCCCAGTCACGGCTGGCGAATCCGCTGGTGTCGACGGCGCCGGTGACCCCGTCGGCGACCGCGTCGAGGATCTCGTCCTTGGTGGCGAAGTGGTTGTAGAGCGAGGGCCCCTGGACGCTCAACGCGGCGGCGAGCCGGCGGGTGGAGAAGGCGGGCAGGCCCTCGGCGTCGATCAGCGCGGTGGCTGTCTCGACGATCAGCTGCCGGGTGAGCCGGGGCTGGCGGGGTCGGGGCACAACGCTCCTCGCGGGACTGGACTCAGCAAAACTTACACCGCTAGTTTAGTGGTGACCGGCCGCGCCGACGCCAGGAGGACCATCGTGGACTTTTCGCTCACCGACGAGGAGCGGGCGGTGCGGGACACCGCCCGGTCGTTCATCCAACGCGAGGTGATGCCGCTGGAGGCGGAGGTGCTTCGCCGGGAGCGGGCCCACCAGCCGAGTCTGGACCATTCCGAGGTCCGCGAGCTGCAACTCAAGGCCCGCAAGTTCGGCTTCTGGGGTCTCGCGACCCCCGAGGAGTACGGCGGGATGAACCTGCCGGCCGTCCTCCAGTCGCTGATCTGGACAGAGCTGGGCCACACGTTCGTGCCGTTCCGCTTCGGCGGCGAGGCCGACAACATCCTGTTCCACGCCACCGAGGAGCAGAAGCAGGAGTTCCTCATCCCGACGATCGAGGGTGAGCGCCGGTCCTGCTTCGCGATCACCGAACCGGGCGCCGGCTCGGACGCCGCCAACATCCGGCTCTCCGCCCGCCGCGACGGCGACGACTGGATCCTCGACGGCGAGAAGACCTTCATCACCGGCGGTCACGACGCCGACTTCGCCATCGTCGTCGCGGTGACCGACCGGGAGAAGGGCGCCCGCAACGGCGGCGCGACCGCCTTCCTGGTGGACCGGGCCATGGGCTGGCGCTCGGAGTTCATCCAGACCATGGGCGAGGGCGGCCCGGCGTCCCTCATCTTCGACGGCGTACGGGTGCCACACCGCAACATCCTCGGCGAGATCGGGCAGGGCTTCACCCTCGGCATGGAGTGGATCGGCAAGGGCCGCTACACCATCCCGTCGCACGCCGTCGGCATCGCCGAGCGGGTCCTGCAGATGGCCATCGAGTACGCCAACACCCGGGAGACCTTCGGCGCGAAGATCGGCACCAACCAGGCCATCCAGTGGATGATCGCCGACTCGGAGACCGAACTGGAGGCGGCCCGCTGGCTGATCCTGCGCTCGGCGTGGACCGTCGACCAGGGCCTCGACCCCCGGCACGCGTCGTCGATGGGCAAGTTGTACGGCGCGCAGATGGTCAACCGGGTCGTCGACCGGGTGCTCCAGATCCACGGCGGCATGGGCTACACCCGGGAGCTGCCCATCGAACGCTGGTACCGGCAGGTCCGGCTCTACCGCATCTTCGAGGGCACCGACGAGATGCAGCGGCTCATCATCTCCCGGGACCTGCTGCGCGGGTACACGAAGATCGGCGGTCACCTGGCCTGAGCCCGAATGTCAGTCCTCTGCTCCTGAGCGCCGGCCGGCCGTGCCCCACTGCGGGGCGCGGCCGGCCTTCCGGCCTCAGCCGACGAGCGCCGTCAGCGCCGCGTCCACGTCCGCCTCGGTCGAGTAGAGGTGGAACGAGGCGCGGACCCGGCCGGCCCGGACCGCCGCCCGGATGCCAGCCGCCGCGAGGCGCTGTTCCGCGTCGGGCACGTCAACGGCGACGATGGCGCTGTCCCCCGCCGGCCGGCCCAGGCCGGTCAGGAACCGGTTGGCCAGCGCCACGTTGTGCGCCTGGATCGCCGGCACGCCGATCTCGGCGACCAGCTCCATGGCGGGGGCCGCGCCCACCCAGCTGAACCAGGCCGGCGAGATGTCGAACCGGCGGGCATCGTCCGCCAGCCGCAACGGCAGGCCGTAATAGGAGGCGTGCGGGTCCTGCCCGGCGAACCAGCCGGCCGCGTCCGGGCGCAGCCGCTCGCGCAGGGCGGGGGCCAGATAGGCGTACGCGGTGCCGCGCGGGTTCATCAGCCACTTGTAACCGCCCACGGCCACCACGTCGGCCCGGCTGCCGTCGAACGGCAGCCACCCGCACGCCTGGGTCGCGTCCACCACCACCAGCGCGCCGTGCGCTCGGGCGGCGGCCACGATCTCGTCGTACGCGGCGACCGCGCCGTCGGACGACTGCACCAGGCTGAACGCGACCACGTCCGTGTCGGCGTCGATCGCGTCGACGAGCCCGTCCGCCGGCACGGTGCGGACCGTGACGCCGCGCTCCTCCTGCACCAACCAGGGGAACAGGTTCGAGGTGAACTCGATGTCCGGAACGACCACGGTGGCGCCGGCCGGCAGGGCCGCCGCCACCGGCGCGAGCATCTGGGAGACCGTCGCGCCGACGGCCACGTCGACGTCAGGCACCCCGATCAGACCGGCGAACGTCGTCCGGGCCCGCTGCACCGAGTCGCCCCAGCCCTCCCAGGAGGTGCTGCCGACACGCCACTGGGCCAGGGAGTCCTGCAACGCCGTCCAGCCCGGCTCGGGCGGCAAGCCGTACGAGGCGGTGTTCAACCAGCCGGGCTCCGGCTTCCACAACTGCTGCGCCTGCGCGATCTCCATACCACCGACGTTAGGCCTGGTCATCGACGGTCAGCCACGGCCAATCGGCAATCGGCGGCCTGCCAGCGGGCATCCCTGCTCGCGACCCGGACGCACGGCAGACCGCGCCGGCCGTACCGACTGTGCACGGGAGACTACGCTGCTCGGGCATGGACGACGGCAGGCTTGTCGAGGCCCGGAAGCGCATTGATGCCGCCACCACTGGGCATGTCGACCTGAGCGGTCTCGATCTCACCTCAGAAGACCTCACCGAACTGCTGCGCGACACCTGGGCTTTCGCCGAGGTCGTCAGCCTCGATCTCGCCAGCAACGAGCTGGACACGCTGCCGGACGCCGTCGCCGCCTGGACGTCCCTCACCCTGTTGGACCTGAGTAGCAACCGGTTTTCGTCGCTACCCGACGCCGTCGCCGCCTGGACCACCCTGGAACGGCTCATCCTGGACAACAACCAGCTCACCGCGCTGCCGAACGCCGTCGCCGCCTGGACCTCCCTCAGCGAGCTGAACCTGATCGACAACAGAATCACCGCGCTACCCGACGCCGTCGCCGCCTGGACCGCCATGACAAAGCTCAACCTGGATAACAATCAGATCAGCGCACTACCCGACGCCGTCGCCGCCTGGACCGCCCTCACCCGGCTCGACATGGATCACAACCAGCTCACCGCACTACCCGACGCGGTCGCCGCCTGGAGCTGCCTCAATGTCCTGTACCTGGAAGGCAACCAGCTCACCGCACTACCCGACGCCGTCGCCGCCTGGACCTCCCTCAGCGAGCTGAACCTGGCCAGCAACAAACTCACCGCGCTACCCGACGCCGTCGCCGCCTGGACCTCCCTCAGCGGGCTGTACCTGGAGAACAACCAGCTCACCGCACTACCCGACGCGGTCGCCGCCTGGACCGCCCTCACCGACCTGCACCTGGACAGCAACCAGCTCACCGCACTACCCGAAGCCGTCGCCGCCTGGCCCTTCCTCGATGTCCTGCACCTGAATCACAACCAGCTCACCGCACTACCCGACGCCGTCGCCGCTTGGACCGCCATGACAAAGTCCAACCTGGATAACAATCAGATCAGCGCACTACCCGACGCCGTCGCCGCCTGGACCGCCCTCACCCGGCTCGACATGGATCACAACCAGCTCACCGCACTACCCGACGCGGTCGCCGCCTGGAGCTGCCTCAATGTCCTGTACCTGGAAGGCAACCAGCTCACCGCACTACCCGACGCCGTCGCCGCCTGGACCTCCCTCACCGAGCTGCACCTGACCGGCAACAAACTCACCGCCTTGCCCGACGCTGTCGCCGCCTGGACCGCCCTCACCAGCCTTTACCTCCAGAACAATGAGCTCACCGCCTTGCCCGACGACGCCGCGTCCTGGACCTCCCTCACCGAGCTGCACCTGGAAGGCAACCAGCTCACCGCACTACCCGACGCCGTCGCCGCCTGGACCGCCCTCACCGAGCTGAACCTCGACAGCAACCGCCTCACCGCGCTACCCGACGCCGTTACCGCCTGGACCTCCCTCACCGGGCTTTACCTAGCCGGCAACCGGCTCACCGCGCTACCTGACGCCGTCGCCGCTTGGACCTCCCTCACCGGCCTTTACCTGGAAAGCAATCAGCTCACCACCCTGCCCCACGCCATCGGTCGGCTCGCAGAGCTCCGGACGCTCGTCGTCGACGACAACCCACTTCCGCCCGAGGTGCTGGCCGCTGAGGCGGAGGGCACTGAAGCGCTGCTGGCGTTTCTCCGGAACGTCGCCGCCGACGGGATACCGATTTCGGAGGCGAAGCTCCTGTTCGTGGGCGCCGGCGAGGCGGGGAAGAGCTCGCTGCTCGGAGCGTTGCGCGGCGAGCCGTGGCGGGATCGTCACCAGACGCAGGGCATGGACATCAAGTCGCTGGTGGTGACCCACGCCGGTCGGGAGATCACCCTGAACGGGTGGGATTTCGGCGGTCAGCAGGCCTACCAGCCGGCACACCAGTTGTTCTTCAGCGCGCCGGCCGTCTACGTTGTCGTCTGGAAACCACGCCCGGGTGTCGCGGCCGGCATGGTGGAGTCCTGGATCGCCATGATCGCCCACCGGGCCCCGGACGCCCGGGTGCTCGTGGTCGCGTCGCACGGCGGGCCGACCTCGCGGGCGGACGCCATCGACGAACGGCATCTCAAGCAGCGCTTCGGTGACCTGATCATCGGCTTCTACGAGGTCGACAGCGCCGTCCCGGACGACCGGCTGGAGGCGCTGCGGGAGGCGATCTCCGTGGCCGCCGGCACGCTCCCGCACGTGCACCGCAACTATCCGGCGAGCTGGCAGCGAACGATCGAGGCCGTCACCGCCGACGGTCAGCAGGTGATCGACTACCGCGACTTCGAGGCGATGGCCGAGGCGCAGGGACTGACCGTTGCCCAGGCGCGGGCGCTGGCCAGCAACGCCCACCACCTGGGAAAGTGGATCTACTACGCGGACGACGACGCGTTGGCCGCGTTCGTGATCCTCCAACCGGACTGGCTCAACGTCGCGATCGCCGCCGTCCTCGACAGTCGAGACGCCGTCGACGCCCTCGGTCTCGTTTCACACCGTATGCTCGGCAGCCTGTGGGGTGCCGGGCAGGCGCCCGACGGCACGCTCTACACGAGGGAACAACAGCGACTGTTCCTGGCGCTCATGGGGCGCTTCGAGCTGACGTACCAGGTCTCGCTCGACGCCTCGCCCGAGCCGGTGAGCCTCATCGCGCAACTCGTCCCCGCCGCGCAGCCGGACCTGCGCAGCGCCTGGGTCGACTTTCGTTCCGGCGACCGCGAGTACCTGGAGGTGTGCCGGATCTCGGAGGGCCCGGCGGGTCCCGTGGTCATTCCCGAGTCGCTGATGTACCGGCTCATCGTGCGTCTGCACCATCAGCGCTACACGGAGCCCGACTCGTTGCAGGGCGTGCACTGGCAGCAGGGTGTGATCCTGCAGAGCCGGTACGGCGCCCGCGCGCTCCTCACGGTGCGTACCGGAGTCGGTGTCCAGGTCCAGGTCCGTGGCCCGGATGCCGTCACCTACCTGCGACAGGTCACCGACGAAATCCGCTACTGCATCGAACGGTTCTGGCCCGGCCTGACCACAGTCGCCCTCGTCGCCTGCCGGCACGGCTGCGGCCTGCCCACCCCGGGCGCGGGCCTGTTCGACGTCGACAAGCTCGTCAAGCTGCGCGACGCGCACGGTCAGAGCGTGGCGCAGTGTCCCGTCTCCAGCTGCGATGCCTTCCCCGCCATCGACGCGCTGTTGGGCGGCTCGCACGCCGGGCACGACGCGCTCGCGGTGCTGCAGGACGGCATGGCCCTGGTGGACAGGCAGGTCCGCGGCCTGAGTCGGCGGGTCACCGAGCTCAGCGACACCGTCAAGGCCAACCTCGCGGGCGTGAACGCCCGGCTGACGGCCCTGATGTGGCAGCTCAACGACGAGGCCGCGGACGGGCCGCGCCTCTTCACCCTCACTCCCGTCGAGTCCTCCCTACGCAATCCGCAGTGGACCTCCATCCGGATGCGGCTGACGTTGTACTGCGAGCACTCGCTCCAGCCCGTGCACGTCCTGGAACCCTCCCGACGCGACGCCGGCGTCTACTCGATCGACGTCTCCCGGGAGTGGTGGGTCCGGGCCGTCCCGCTCCTGAAGGCAACCTCCATGCTCCTGAAGCCCCTGCTCGGCGTGGGCGTGGCCGAACTCAAACTCGAGTTCGACGACGAGCAGTGGAAGGCCGTGGAAGAGCAGGTCTCGCTGGCCAACGAGACACTGAAGACCGCGGCGGAGGCCGCCGACCACCTCACCGCCGACGACCACAGCGCCGGTCTGGCGGAGCAGGCCCCGGGCGCACCGCCGGTGCCGGTCATCGCCGAGGGCGCCACCCTCCGGACGCTGCACGCCGCGCTGCGCGCCCAGGACGTCACCATCGCCGATCTCCGCAAGGTCGTCCGCCCGGACGGCCGCATCCTCTGGGTACACCGCCAGTTCGAGCACCTGTACCACAGCGGCCTGCCCGTCATCCCCTGACCGGGCCGGCTCAGGGTCGCCGGGGCGCGTCGGCGTCCGGGTGGATCCGGCTGAGGCTGTCGGCGAGCCCGGCGAGCCACCTGTCGACCTCCACCAGGTGCCGCACCGCAGCGGAGTCGACGTCGCCGAGCAGCGGGCGGAGCCGGTCCACCTCGTCGACGCAGTCGATCGGTACGGGCATCGGCCCGGCCGCCCGACCGTGCGTCACCTCGCCGGCCAGGTCGTCGTACGCCGACCGCAGGTGCCCGGCCGTGTCCCGCAGCAGTGCCGCGGCCGCCGGCCAGGCGGCCAGGCAGCCGGGCGGGTTCCGGCGCAGCAACGACTCGGCGCCGGGCACCAGGTGGTGCCCGGCGCTCAGGGCGGCGTCCCAGTTCAGCTGAGCGCGCCGTGGGTCGTGGCGCTCGGAGTGGTACTGGCAGTAGGACGAGTCGACCAGGATCATCCGCCGGCCGACCCGGTCGAAGTCGTGCTCGGGTGGCCGGGCGTCGCCGAGCACCGCCTCGACGGTCCGCTCGACCGCCGTCCCACTGGCCACCAGATAGCGGGCGGCGTTGTGCCGTAGGTCGTGGCCGGCGCCGCGCGGCCACATGGCCACACCGGCGAGCACGCCGATCACCGCGCCGAGCCCGACGTCGACCAGCCGTGCCTCGGCGAGTCGCCACCCCTCGGGGCTGAGCTGGGTGAACACGACGGTCAGCAGCAGGGTGAACAGCGCCTGCTGCCACACCGGGCCGAGCAGGCGACCGACTCCGAACGCCAGCAGCAACGAGACCGGCAGTACGACGGCGTACACGACCGGCTCCTGCACGACGAGCACCAGCAGGCCGCTCGCGACCACGCCCGCGATGGTGCCGAGCACGGCGGGTCGCAGCGCGGTGCGGGTGTCGGCGGCCGAGGTGCGCAGGACGGTGAGAGTCGCCAGGAGCACCCAGAAGCCGTGGTTGAGGTGCAGCACCCCGGCCGCCACCCGGGCGACCGCCAGCGCCACCGCCAGTCGCAGCGCGCTGTGCAGGTGCGCGGAGCGGGGCGCGAGGTGGGCGCCGAACTGTCGCCAGTACAGCGTCCACGCGCCGTGTCGCGCGTACTCGAAGAGCCGGGGGTAGGCGTCGACGTCGACGCGCGCCCCGGCGGCGATCCGGGTGCCGAGGGCGAAGATCCGTACCTGGTCGGCGAGGGCCAGCGCCGTCGCGTCCCGGCACATCCGGGGTACGTCCGGCGGGCCCGATCCCACCGACGGCTCAGCCGCGCCGATCGCGGCGTCCAGGTCGCGCAGGCCCGCCTGGGGCGCGTCGGAAAGCAGGCTACGGCTGGCAGCCCGGATCGCGTCGGCGCACGGGCGCAGCAGCCGCGCCGCCGCCAGGTCCGGGATCGGCGTCGAGGGGGCGTCCGTGGCGAGCCGGTCCGCCGTGGCCAGCACCTCCCGCAGCGCCGCCGCGGAGATCCGCAGCGCCCGATCCTGCGCTCCGGCCGCCGTGGGCGCCGACTCCCGGGGGTTGCGGGCCAAGCCGAGCACGGCAACCAGGTCGTACGCCCGCTCGCGCCGCCCGTCCGGAGCACCGTGGCCGGGGGCCGTCAGCGCGTCGGCGATGGCGTCGACGAAGGCCGCGACGCTGTCCGCCGCTCGGGCGAGCAGTTGCCGGTAGGAGACGGGCACCGGGTCGGGCCAGAGCACCACCTCGGCCGCGGCGAGCAGCACGATCGCGAGGGTGACCCCGCCGAGGCGCTGCGGCAGGCTGTCCGGCTGGTACGGCGGGAACGACGCCAGGATGTAGAAGAGTTGGAACGCGCTGGCCAGACCCACCAGTCGCGGGTTACCGACCCCGGCGAACGCCACGACGAACCCGATGACCAGCATCCCGCCGGCCGCCGCCCAGGTGTTCCACGCCAGGAGCGTGCCGGCGGCGATCAACGCCCAGACCGCCGGCAGCGACGTGACGAGGATCCGCGCCCGTTGTGACGCCGGGCCGGGCAGTTGCGCGAACGCCCCGGCGGCGATCGTGCCGAACAGCGCGTACGTGGCGAGCAGCGGGCTGCCCACGCCGTAGCGGCAGGCGTAGAAGAGGACGGACGCGACCAGGGTCAGCCGGGCCGCGCGCCGCAGGACGGCGTCACCCGGGTCACGGCGGCGAAGCCGACCGAGGAGGCTGGTTCCGAGCACGACCGCTCCCCCGGTTCGTCGCAGCGCCCCTGTCCGGTCCACCATTCTCCGCCGCGACCCGCCCGGGGCGATGGGTTTCGCGGCAATTCACCGCCGTGCTCAGGATCCAGAGGCTAGATGGCCCGCCACTTCTGGTTGGCGTTGCCGGTGCACTGCCAGATCTGCAACTGGGCGCCGTTGTCCGGGTTCGATTCGACCACGTCGACGCATCTGTCCGCCTTGGTGTTCACCAGGTCGTACGCCTTGTTGAGGGTGAACTTCTGCGATGACGCTCCGGAGCATTCGGCCAGGATGACGGCGGCCCCGTCCTGGGTGGAGTGGCCCGCGACGTCCAGGCACATACCCATGGACCGGACCGTGCCGTCCGACGGGAAGGTCCACAGCTGCTTGGCGGTGCGCCGGCAGTCCCAGATCTGCGGTCGCGCGCCGGCGTAGGGGTTGCCGTCCTGGATGTCGATGCAGCGGTCACTGGCGAAGCTGGAGATCTGCTTGCCGGCGGGCGCGCTGGACTTCGTCGGGGACGGCGGAGCGGACGGCTGCTGCGCCTGGTTCCGCGGTGCGGTGGTCGTGCCGCTGCCGGTCCCGGTGGACGCCGGCGGCCCGACGCTCATCGACGGTGGCGGGCCGGGGGACCGGGGCGGAGCCGTCGCCGCCGGCAGGCCCTGGAAACCATCCGTGATCAGCGCGAACACGGGCGCGCTGGCGGACCATTCGGCGGCGGAGGTGGTCCAGTCGATGGAGTACGCGTGCCCGTTGTGGCCGACGAACAGCCGGCTCGCCATGCGGGTCGGTGTGTCGTCCCGGTCGGTGTACGTCCACTCCCATTCGGCGGCCCGCGCCTGGTAGCGCAGCGCAGCGAGCCGGACCGGCCGGTACTGGGTGTACCGCCCGCGTTCCGCGTCCTCGCGCTGCCGCAGGGCGGCGACCAGGTCCGCCGGGACGGCCCGAAGCTCGTTGATGACGAGCACCCGGCTGCCGTCCTGCTCGCGGAAGACGACGCGCTCGCCGTCGCGGCGCGCCTGCCAACCGTCCGGAACCGGCACGAGGAAGCGGGGGTCGTCGCGGTAGTAGCGCCATCCGGCGGGCGCGGGCGGCAGCACCCGGGACACCGGCATCTCCGCGATGTTCGGGTTGTCGCTCGGGTCCGACGATCCGAGGACGCCCGCACCGCCCAGCATTCCGCCGTACCGCAGCGACGTCGTCACCACCAGGACGAGCAGCAGCGCGGCGGCCAGCGACCCGATCAACCGAGCCCGACGACGGCGCGCTGGTCCTGGCGACGGCTCGTCGTGGACCGTCGACGACGCGGCCGGGCCGTCGGCGGTGACGAACTCGGGCACGATCGCCGGACGGGACACCGGGTCGGTGGCGTCGTTGCCGGCCATGTCATCGGCGCTGACCACCGGCACGGTGGGGGCGCCGGCAGCCGACACCGGGACGGCAGGCACGGCTACCGCGGGCACCGCCACGGCAGGCACGGCCACGGCGGGCATTGCCGGGGTGGAGTGCGTCTCGGGGGCGGCGGCCTGACGCAGCAGTCGCTCGGCTTCGTCCGCGCCGATCCGTTGGTCCGGCTCCCGCCGCAGCAGTCCTTCCAGGAGCGGGGTCAGCCGACCGGCTCGCTGGGCCGGCGGTGGCGGCTCGGTGGCCAGGGCCGCCAGCGTGGCGAGCGGCGACGAGCGGTGGTACGGGGTGCGCCCCTCGACGGCCGCGTAGAGGGTGGCGCCGAGTGACCACAGGTCGGCGGCCGGCCCCACGTCGCCGTCGGTGGCCCGCTCGGGCGCGAGGAACGCCGGCGAGCCGAGCACCATCCCGGTCTGGGTCATCCGTGGGTCGCCCGGAAGGGTGGCCAGACCGAAGTCGGTCAGCACCACCCTGCCGTCGTCGCCGAGCAGCACGTTGGCCGGCTTGACGTCGCGGTGCAGCACGCCGGCCCGATGTGCGGCCCGCAGCGCGCCCAGGAGGCCCAGCCCGATCCGCGCGGCGCGGTCCACCGGCAGCGGCCCGTCGGCTTCGAGCACCTGGTGCAGCGACCGGGACGGGACGAGTTCCATCACGATCAGGGGGTCGCCGCCCGAGTGCAGAACATCGAAGACGCGTACCACGTTGGGGTGGCCCAGGCGGGCGACGGCCCGCGCCTCGCGCATGGACCGTTCGCGCATCTCCCGACGTTCGTCGTCGCGCAGGCCGGGCGGTGCCACCAGTTCCTTGATGGCGACGTCGCGCTGAAGCATCTCGTCGCGGGCCTGCCACACGCGGCCCATCCCGCCCTGGCCGAGGGGACGGACCAGCCGGTAACGATCGGCGATCACCTGTCGAGGGGCATCGGGCACGTCAGGAAGGTACCGGGCGTTGTTTACACACCCAATTTCTCGGGACCGTCAATAAGCGGCAGTTGGCTTTTTCACATAAGGCTTCCGGTGACAACCATCCGCCATTCGATACATATGCGCCGTTGACCTGGCCCAGTCGCCCAGAGCAACGTTACCGACACGTATATCGGCAGTGCCGCGAATTAGTCATGAATTCAAATTCAGCTAGGCCGAGCGCCCAACTACCGCGGGAGTGGAGATGAGGCATCGGGCATCGATTGCCGCTGAAGGATTCGGCCCCTCAACCAACTCCCAAAAGATATGGGAACATCCCAAAGCGGGAAAGGCAGGCGTTGCCCGCCCGTAGTCGCTGCACTACGGTGCGGCACATGCGCTCCCGCCCGCTGTGCTATGCCGATGCGGCTCGTCTGCTTGGCAGCCCGGAAAATCCCGTGATACGAGCCGTCGGCGCGACGAGCGGCGTAGCTGCCGCCGGCCTGACCGCGGCTGGCCTCGGCGGAGCCGACCTCCTTTCCCTGGGCCGCGAACTGATCCTCTGGGGCAACTCGGCAATGGCCGGCCTGCACGAGCGGATCGCTGGCCTACGGCGTTTCGACCGCACGCAACGTCTCGTAGCCGCCCACGCGATCATCGTCGTCACCGCCTTCTACGAGGCGCTTGAGATCGCCCTGGCCGACCATCCGGAGGTCGACCTGGCCGATGCCGCACTGACCGCCGGCGAACAGGTCGCCATCACCACCTCGACGGCGGTCGTCGACCGCTACGCCGACCTGGTGCGGGTGCTCATCGACACACCGCCTCCGATGCCCGCGCCGCACCAACCCTTCGAGGCGACGATCGCCGCGCTCGGCGGTTACTTCGGATCAGCGGCGGCAGCCTTGCGGGACTTCCTGCACGGTCTCAGCGCCTTCGAGGCACGCGACGACCGGGTCACCGAGACCATCGCGGCCATCGAAGGAGACGTACGGCGGATCGCGATTGACCGGTATACGCAGGCGTACCGGGCACTCATCACGCAGGCCCCCGAGTTCGGGGTCTGGGCGAGCATGGTCGACACCGAGGCCACCCGCGCGCTGCTGCGGGACTCGGTCGCCGACCTGTCCAGACAGCTTGCCGATCTGCGCGCCGTGTCGGCTGCGACCGCCGTCGACGCCGTCCTGGCCGGTCTCGGCCGGCGGTACCGGGCCGGATTGGACCGAGCCATCCTGGCCTCCGCGCATGCGCCTCGCCACGTCGTGCTTCCCAGCCTGGGCAAGGGCTACGTCAACCCGCACGGCCGGGTCGCGGTGGCCGGGCCCTACGATCTTCCCGCCACCGAGACGTGGTGGTCACGGTCCACCCGCCTCGATGACGTCCACGCCTTCCTGCTGGCGCACCTGACCGGACCGAACGCCGTCGAGAGCCCGCTCGTCGTACTGGGCCAACCCGGCTCAGGCAAGTCCGCGATGACGAGGGTTCTCGCCGCCCGGCTTCCTCCGGCCGACTTCCTGGTCATCCGAGTCGAACTACGCAACGTTCCCGCTGACTCCTCGATCCAGGGGCAGATTGAGGAGGCGCTCGTGCAGATGCTCGGCGAACGGGTCTCCTGGCCCGACCTCGCCCGCCGCGCGGGCGACGCGCTGCCCGTCGTCATCCTGGACGGCTTCGACGAGTTGCTGCAAGCCACCGGGATCAACCACGCGGACTACCTCGACCAGATCCGGCTGTTCCAACAGCGCGAGGAGGAACTTGACCGTCCGGTCGCCGTGCTCGTCACCAGCCGTACCGTCGTCGCCGACCGAGCGCGGTTCCCGGACAAGTCCGTGGTGCTGCGACTCGAACCGTTCGGAGAACCGCAGATCCGGGCGTGGCTCGACGTGTGGAACGACCACAACGGTGCCAGCCTCACCGCCCGGGGGTTGCGGCCGTTGTCCGCCGAAACAGCCCTCGCACATGGCGAGTTGGCGAGTCAGCCACTGCTGCTTCTCCTGCTGGCGCTCTATGACGCGGGTGACAACGGCCTGCAGAACGCCGAGGGCGACATGCGCCGCGTGGAACTCTACGAACGACTCTTCGCTGATTTCGTCGAACGCGAGGTCGACAAACAGGAGCGCGGCCACACCGACGACCAACGCGCCCACGAGATCGCTGCGGAATGGCGCCGTCTGATGGCGGTCGCCATCGCCATCCTGAACCGAAGCGGTGAGGTGATCCTGGAAGCCGAACTGGATGCTGACATCCCGCACCTGCTGTGGAAAGAAGACCTGCGCTCGCCGTCGGCCGAGTCTGCCGACCGGGCGCTCACCATGAGCCAGCTGATGGTCGGTCGGTTCTTCTTCATCCACGAGTCGCGAGCGTCCCGGGACACCAGCGGACCGGAACGCAGCTTCGAATTCCTGCACGCCACCTTCGGCGATTTTCTGGCCGCCCGACAGATTGTCGCCGCCCTTGTCGATCTCGCCGAAGAACGCGTCCATCAGCGACGGCGTCAGGGTGTGATCGATCCCGGCCCGTTGTACGGGGCGACATCATTCGTCACCATCACCCGGCGAACTCCGCTGTGGGAGTTCTGCCGGGGAATGCTCGGGCGACTGGACCCACGGCGGCGTGGGATCTGCCGCGAGCTGGCCCTGGAGCTCCTGCCTGACGTCGGATACCCCCACCCCACCTGGACGAGAGGCGAATACGAACCTCGGCGGACACCGGCCGCCGTGCGGCAGGCGGCGTTCTCGGCGAACCTGGCCTGCTTCGTGCTGCTGTTGTCGGACGGCCCCGTGGACGCGGTCGAGTTGGTCGGGGAGCCGGTTGTCGACAACTGGCGACGGCAGGCGCTGCTGTGGCAGAGCCAACTCGACGCCGAGGACCGCAAGCGGATATGGCAGACGCTTCGGGTGGCCTGGCGGCTGGATGTGTCTCCCACCCGCCTGGAGGTACGCCCCGAGGACGGCGCCGAGATCAGCGTCTACGAGTCGCTGCCCTGGCCACCGGATACCCGTCCGGACACCCAGCCGCTTGATCGTCGGGTAGCTGCCATGGCGCCGGACGTGTTCGTCGCGGCGGACAGCCGCATCGGGCGGTCCCTGCGTCGGTCGGCGTTCGTGCAGACCGGACACGACGTTCGGGAATGCCTCTACGACCTGATGCCGTACTGGCAAGAAGCTGGCGTTCCCGGTCTGCACCAGATCGACGGCGAGCCGTTCCTGGTGTCCGAAGCGGCACTCTTTCTGCAACTACTGCTGTCGCCACAGGATCCGCAGCGGCGCGACATGCGGGCCGAGCAGTACGCCTGGGCCTTCGCGCTCACGCCCCTGCCACGGCAGCGGAGCCTGCTCATCCGGCAACTGGTCGACGATGCTCCGGGATTCTCCGCGGCGAACCTGAGGAAGATCTTCGGACGCCTCAGGATGGACGACCTCGTGAGCAACCCGACGGAGAGCGAACGGATCGTGACCACAGTGGCGGCGCGCGAGGATGACGGGCTAACGCTCGCGGAAGGACTGCTGCGCGCTGTTCAGCGCGGCGTACCTACCGAACCGATCGGGCCCGCCCGTGAGCAGGTCACTCACCTGCACCGGATGCTCGGCCTGGCGGATCCGTTCGCGCTCCCGGACCGGCCCTCCCGATAGATGGTCGGCTTCGGTGGAACCCCCTGCGGTCGCGCCGCTCGCCTCGCAACGCGGTCACGTCCTCGTCAGCGATGAGCAGGCGACCGCAGAGGGCTCCCAAGCTCCGGATCAGGTTCTCACACCTGCGGTAACCGCCTCGTCGTCTTCGGACCGCCGCGGCTCGGACTCCTCGTCGTCGTGGTGGTCGAGCATGGTCGCCTCGTCGAACGGATCGTCGCCGCGCAGGACCTCGGCCGCCCGCTCCCGGTCGAACTCGCCGGTCCAGGTGCCTACCAGCACGGTCGCCACCGCGTTGCCGGCGAAGTTGGTCAGCGCCCGCGCCTCGGACATGAAGCGGTCGATGCCGACGATCAGGCCGACCCCGTCGACGAGGTCCGGGCGGTGCGACTGGAGGCCACCGGCCAGCGTGGCCAGCCCGGCGCCGGTGACGCCGGCCGCGCCCTTGGACGCGATCACCATGAACAGCAGCAGCGAGATCTGCTCCCCGACCGCGAGGGGCTTGCCCAGCGCGTCGGCGATGAACAGCGACGCCATGGTCAGGTAGATGGCCGTGCCGTCGAGGTTGAACGAGTAGCCGGTCGGCACGGTGATGCCGACGACCGGCTTGCTGACGCCGAAGTGCTCCATCTTGGCGATCAGGCGGGGCAGCGCCGACTCCGACGACGACGTCGAGAGGATCAGCAGGAACTCGCGACCCAGGTAGCGCAGCAGCGAGAAGATCGAGATCCGGGCGATGAACCAGAGCAGCGCGCCCAGCACCACCAGCACGAAGATCAGACAGGTGACGTAGAAGCCGACCATGATCTGGGCGAGGCTCTTGAGGGCGTCCACGCCGGTCGCGCCGACCACGGCGGCCATCGCGCCGAACGCGCCGACCGGCGCCAGCCACATGATCATCGCGAGGACCTTGAAGACGACCCGTTGGATGACGGCGATCGCGCCGAGCACGGGCTCACCGCGTCGGCCCAGCGCCTGGACGGCGAAGCCGACGAGCAGCGCGACCAGCAGCGTCTGGAGCACCTCGCCCTCGGTGAGCGCGGAGAGCAGCGTCGTCGGGATGATCCCGAGGAGGAACTCCGTCGTACCGCCGGCCTCGTCTCCGGCGGCGGCCTTGCCGGCGCCCGCGAGGTCCTGACCCAGGTCGAGGCCGGAGCCGGGGTGGATGAGGTTGCCGACGACCAGGCCGATGGCGAGCGCCACGGTCGACATGGTCAGGAAGTAGCCGAGGGCCAGGCCGCCGACCTTGCCGACCTTCGCGGCCTGCCGGACCGAGCCGACGCCGAGCACGATGGTGCAGAAGATGACCGGGCTGATCATCATCTTGATGAGGTTGACGAAGCCCGTGCCGATGGGCTTGAGTTCCTTGCCGAAATCGGGGGCGACCAGGCCGACGACGATGCCGGCGAGCACGGCCACGATGACGGCCAGGTACAGGTAACGGGTACGGTCCCGACGGGCCGACGGTTCCGCCGTGGTGGTGGATGCGGTGGTGTCCATGTCGACAATGTGAAGCGCGTCTCACCCGTTGACAGCCTTGCGGTCATTCTGTTCACCGCTCACCGGGAGAAGTCCGAGGAGGTGCCGGAGGTGGCCCGACGGCAGTGGAGCATCGCGGGGCAGCTCTTCGCCCTCCAGGCGGTGGTGGTCACCCTGCTCGTGCTGGCCGGGGCGGCGGGCGCCGTCTGGCTGGCCCGCGTCGACTCCCGCCAGGCCGCGCAGGAGGAGGTGCTCGCGGTCGCCCAGACCGTCGCCGGCTCCCCCGACGTCCGCGCGGCCCTCACGACCGCCGACCCCGCCCGCACCCTGCAGCCGTACGCCGAGTCGACCCGCAAGGCCACGGGGACGGACTTCGTGGTCGTGATGGCCCCCGACCGCACCCGCTTCTCCCATCCCACGCTGGACCGGATCGGCGAGCCGTTCGTCGGGGAGATCGGGCCGGCCCTGGCGGGCCACGCGTTCACCACCACCAACGTCGGAACGCTCGGCGAGTCGGTGCGCGCGGTCGTCCCGGTGTACGACCAGCAGGGGCGCATCGTCGGCCTGGTCTCGGTGGGCATCACCACCCGCGCGATCAACCGGAAGCTGCTGCGCCAGCTCCCCGTGCTGCTCGGCGTCGCGGTACCGGCGCTCGCGCTCGCCGCGACCGGTTCGTGGCTGCTCAGCCGCCGCCTGCGCCGCCAGACCCACGGCCTGGGACCGACACAGATGACCCGGATGTACGAGTACTACGACGCGGTCCTGCACTCGGTGCGCGAGGGTCTGGTGGTGCTGACCACTGACCGGCGGGTGGCGTTGATCAATGACGAGGGCCGGCGACTGCTGGGCCTCGACGCCGACGAGCCGGTCACCGACCAGCCGGTGGCCGAGGTCGACCTGCCACCGGCGGTGGCCGAGCTGCTCGCGGCCGGTCGCGACGCCCTCGACGAGCCCCTGCTGGCCGGTGACCGGGTGCTGGTGGCCAACCAGCGGACCGCCCGCTTCGAGGGGGCGGCGCTCGGCACCGTGCTGACCCTGCGCGACCAGACCGAGCTACGGACCCTGGCCAGCGAGCTGGACTCGGTGCGCGCGCTCACCCAGGCGTTGCAGGCGCAGACGCACGAGTCGGCCAACCGGCTGCACACCGTCCTCACGCTGGTGGAGCTGGGCCGCGCCGACGAGGCGGTCCGGCTCGGCACCCGGGACCTCGCCCTCGCCCAGCAACTGACCGACCGGGTGGTCGACGCGGTCACCGAGCCGGCCCTGGCCGCCCTGCTGCTCGGCAAGTCCGCGCAGGCCGGAGAGCGCGGCGTGGACCTGGTGATCGAGCCGGACTGCCACCTCGACGACAGCCCGCTGCCGACCAACGACCTGCTCACCGTCGTCGGCAACCTGGTCGACAACACCCTGGAGGCCGTCGCCGGTACGCCCCCGCCGCGCACCGTGCGAGTCTTCGTCGGCACCGTCGACGACGAACTCGTGGTTCGGGTCGCCGACAGCGGACCCGGGCTGGCGAAGGAGCGGGTGGCGGACGCCTTCCGGCGCGGCTGGTCCACCAAGAGCACCGGGCGGGGGCTCGGGCTGGCCCTGATCGGGCAGGTGGTCCGCCGGCACGGCGGCAGCGCCGAGGTGACCCGCTCGGACGCCGGCGGCAGCCTGTTCACCGTGCGACTCCCGGGGACCCGGCCGTGAACGACATCCGGGTGCTCGTGGTCGAGGACGAGCCGCTGCTGGCCGAGGCGCACGCCGCGTACACCGAGCGGGTGCCCGGTTTCGCGGTGGTCGGGGTGGCACACACCGCACGGGCGGCGATGGCGGCCCTGCGCGCCAACGACGGCGGCGACGTGGACCTCGTACTCCTGGATTTTCGGCTGCCCGACCTGCACGGCCTGGACGTCTGCCGGGCGCTGCGCGCGGCCGGCAGCAGCGTCGACGTCCTCGCGGTGACGTCCGCGCGGGACCTCGCGGTGGTGCGCACCGCGGTCTCCCTCGGGGTGACGCACTACCTGCTCAAGCCGTTCACGTTCGCGGCGTTCCGCGACAAGCTGGACCGCTACGCGGACTACCGGGCACAGGCGCTCGCCGACGGCGAGGTGGCCGCCCAGCACGACGTGGACCGGATGTTCGCCACGCTGCGCGGCGCGACCGGGCACAGCCTGCCCAAGGGGCTCGACGCGCAGACCCTCACCCGGGTACGCGCCGCGCTGGCCGACGGGTCCACTCCCGGGGCGGGGCTGTCCGCGACCGAGGTGAGCGCGGCGACCGGCATCTCGCGGGTGACCGCCCGCCGCTACCTGGAGTACCTGGTGACGATCGACAGCGCCGTCCGCCACCCCCGCTACGGCACCCCCGGCCGCCCGGAGGTTGAATACCGGCCCCGGTGAGCGGGGCGCCGCTCTACGCAGATTTGCGTAGAGCCAGAGCCTTCCGTGGGCTGACGCCAATCCCGGCTGGACTGCGGATAGTCGAGCCGTGACGGATCAATCCATGGTGAAGGCGGAACGGCGCCGCTGGGCCATCGCGACCTGCGTAGCGCTTGTCGTGGCGGCGATCGGCGACGCTGGTCCCGAGATTATCGAGTCCCGCAGCCTGGTCGCCGGTTACGACGGGCCGGGGCCGCTGATCTACCTCGGAGTGGCCGCCATGGTGGCGGCCTTCAGGTGGCGCTTCACGCCGTTGTTGGCGGTGGTGACGGGCGTCTTGTTTCTCTTCGGCGGGTTCTCCGACGCCTCCTTCGTGGGTCGGCTCGGTACCCCGACGGAACCCGTCCAGTTCTACGCGGGATGGCTTCAGATGGCCGGATTCGCCGCGGCTGTGGCGTTCGGGATCGCCGCCGTCTGGGTGCATGGTTCCGGGCCGGCCCGGACAGCGGATGCAGACAGACGACAGGACACTGAGACGGAGGGACCTCGACGGTGAGCGCGATCGTGGCGAGAGTGACGGCGGCCCGCAGAAGCACAAGGTTGTCGCTGTGGGGGCTGGTGGTGGGCATCTTGGGACTGCTCATCCAATGGATCGCGGATCCCGGCAAGTTCCCCCCGTTCCCACCGGGGATCGTCTTCATCGTGGTGTGCGGTGCCTTGGTGGTGTTCACCGTTCCGCGCTGGTGGGCACCGGTGTTCTCGGTGCTGATCTCATTGTGGATCGTCCTCGGCGGGTGGGCGGCCGGCCAGCTGACGCCGAATTTCCGATCGGAGAACGCGGGGACTGTCGCGGGCAATGTGGTGATGTCGCTCGGGCTGGTGTTTGCCGCGGCCACGGGGGTCGTGGCGATGCTCGGGGCGTGGCGGGCTCGGTGATTCCGGTCGGCCAGACCCTGGCCTGGATCATCAACCCGACCGTGATCAAGGCCGTCGTCAGAGCTCGTCGACTGGCGACGCCGTGCGGCGGTGTGGGGTCGGAACCCGGTGGCGGACGGAAGATCCGTTGTTAGACTTGGCCGAGTTGGGTCAGTGACACGACCAGGGAGACCAGACATGGCGGGTGACGACGACATCTCCGGGTGAGACCGGACATGTTCGGCCATCGGTTCGGCGCGCGTAGGCGCAGCCGTCGTGGCCATGCCGTCGCTCCACCGGTCCCGTTCGTCGTCGGGCCGCTCACGCGCGCCCAACCCACCCTCCGAGGTCACTCACCATGTCTGACGCTTTCATCGTCTGCTCGAACCTGTCCTTTTCCTGGCCGGACGACACTCCGGTCTTCTCCGACCTGTCCTTCAGCGTCCCCGGCGGTCGCACCGGTCTGGTCGCGCCCAACGGCGCCGGCAAGAGCACCCTGCTGCGGCTGATCGCCGGGGAGCTGCGGCCCAGCGGCGGTAGCGTCACGGTCGACGGTCTGCTCGGGTACCTGCCGCAGACCCTGCCGCTGGCCGGGAACCTGGCCGTGTCGCAGGTGCTCGGCGTCGCCGAACGCATCGCGGCGCTGCACGCCATCGAGGCCGGCGACGCCAGCGAGACGCACTTCGCCACCATCGGCGACGACTGGGACATCGAGGAGCGCACCCGCGCCGAGCTGGATCGGCTCGGCCTGGGCGACCTGTCGCTCGACCGGCCGCTGCACACGCTCAGCGGCGGCCAGGTGGTCTCCCTCGGGCTGGCGGCGCAGTTGCTGCGCCGCCCGGACGTGCTGCTGCTCGACGAGCCGACCAACAACCTGGACCTGGCGGCCCGGCACCAGCTCTACGACGTGCTCACCGACTTCACCGGGTGTCTGCTGCTGGTCAGCCACGACCGGGAGCTGCTGGACCGGATGGACCGCATCGCCGAGCTGGAACGCGGCGAGATCCACTGGTACGGGGGCAACTTCACCGCGTACACGGAGGCGGTGCGGGCGGCGCGCGAGGTGGCCGAGAGCAACCTGCGCAACGCCGAGCAGGAGGTCAAGCGGGAGAAGCGGGAGATGCAGCAGGCCCGGGAACGGGCCGACCGGCGGGCCAGCAACGCCTCGAAGAACCTGAAGAACGCCGGCCTGGCCCGGATCGTCGCCGGTGGGCTGAAGCGCAGCGCGCAGGAGTCGGCGGGCAGGGCCCAGGACACACACTCCGCCCGCCTCGGTCAGGCCAAGGCCCGACTGGACGAGGCCGGCCGGGCCGTCCGCGAGGAGGACCGGATCGTCGTGGACCTGCCGGACACCACCGTCCCGGCCGGACGGACGGTCTTCACGGGTACGGGGATGCGGGCCCGCTTCGACGACCGGGACCTGTTCGGCGGCGACGGCGCGGACCTGGTGATCCGGGGTCCGGAGCGGATCGCGCTCACCGGGGCGAACGGCGTGGGCAAGTCGACGCTGCTGCGCCTCGTCAACGGCGACCTCGAACCGGCCGGCGGCGAGATCCGCCGGGCCGACGGGCGGATCGCGTACCTGTCGCAGCGGCTCGACCTGCTGGACCCCGACCGGACGGTGGCGGAGAACTTCGCCGCGTACGCGCCGAGCCTGCCGGACGCCAAGCGGATGAACCTGCTGGCCCGGTTCCTGTTCCGGGGCGCCCGGGTCAACCTGCCCGTCGGGGTGCTCTCCGGCGGTGAGCGGCTGCGCGCCACCCTGGCCTGTGTGCTCTGCGCGGAGCCGGCGCCGCAACTGCTGCTGCTCGACGAGCCGACGAACAACCTGGACCTGGTCAGCGTCGCCCAGTTGGAGAGCGCGCTGACCGCGTACCAGGGGGCGTTCGTGGTGGTCAGCCACGACGAACGGTTCCTGGCCGAGATCGGCGTGCAGCGCTGGCTTCGCCTGACCGACGGCCAGCTACGCGAGATCGCCGCCCCCGACCAGGGCTGAGCCCTGGCCCGACCCTGGCCCGACCCTGGCCCGACCCTGGCCCGACCGCCCCGTCGATCATGGAGTGGTGGTGCCCACAAAGCGCGGTTATGGGCGCTTTGCCACCCACCACAACTCCTTGATCGGCGGGGCGGACCGAGGCCGGGCCGAGGGCGGGCCGAGGGCGGGCCGAGGGCGGGCCGAGGGCGGGCCGAGGACGGGCCGAGGGCGGGCCGAGGGCGGGTCAGCTCACGTTGGCTGGGCCGAGGACGCTCTTGAGGTCACCCATCAGCGCGGTCGTCGCCGCCACCCGGAACGGTCCCAGCCGCAGGGTGGTGGTACGGCCGCCGTTGAGCAGCTTCACGTGCACCTCGGTGTCGCCGGGGTGCAGCACCAGGGTCTCCTTGAGCCGTTCCACCAGCGGCGGGGTGCACCGGTGCACCGGGATGGTGAGGGTGACCGGCTTGTTGGTGGCGCTGGTGCTCACGTCCGGCATGGACATGTCCATCGCCATGATGCGCGGGGTGTCGTCGCGGCGGTCCACCCGGCCCTTGACCACCACGATGGCGTCCTCGGCGATGTACTGCCCGATCACCTCGTAGGTGTTCGGGAAGAACAGCGTCTCCACACCGCCGGCCAGGTCCTCCAGGGTGGCCGAGGCCCAGGCCCGGCCCTGCTTGGTGACCCGCCGTTGGACGCCGGAGAGGATGCCGGCGAGGGTGACGACCGCCCCGTCGGGCACCGCGCCGTCCTCGGCCAGGGACGCGATCGTGGTGTCGGCCGCCGCGCCCAGGATGTGTTCCAGGCCGAACAGCGGGTGGTCGGAGACGTACAGACCGAGCATCTCGCGCTCGAAGGCCAGCTTGTCGCGCTTCTCCCACTCGCTGTCGCCGATCACCGGCATCACCGTCGTGCTGCCGGTGTCCGCGTCGCCGAAGCCGGCGCCGAACAGGTCGTACTGGCCGACGGCCTCCTTGCGCTTGACGTCGGCGTACGCGTCGATGGCGTCGGCGTGCACCGCGAGCAGGCCCTTGCGGGGGTGCTCCATGGAGTCGAACGCGCCCGCCTTGATCAGCGATTCGATGGTCTTCTTGTTGCAGACCACCGCGTCCACCTTGGACAGGAAATCGTAGAAGTCGGTGTACTCGCCCTTCTCCGCGCGGCACCGCATGATCGAGGCGACGACGTTCGCGCCGACGTTGCGGACCGCCGCCAGGCCGAAGCGGATGTCCTTGCCGACCGGGGTGAACGGGCCCGCCGAGGTGTTCACGTCCGGCGGCAGCACCTGGATGCGCATCCGGCGGCACTCGGACAGGTACAGCGCCATCTTGTCCTTGTCGTCGCCGACCGACGTGAGAAGACCGGCCATGTACTCGGCCGGGTAGTGCGCCTTCAGGTAGGCCGTCCAGTAGGAGACCAGGCCGTACGCGGCGGAGTGCGCCTTGTTGAAGGCGTACCCGGCGAACGGCACCAGCACGTCCCACACGGCCTGGATCGCCTCGTCGGAGTAGCCGCGCTCGCGGCAGCCGTCCCGGAACGGGATGAACTCCTTGTCGAGGATCTCCTTCTTCTTCTTACCCATCGCCCGGCGCAGCAGGTCCGCCTGGCCGAGGGTGTAGCCGGCGAGGATCTGCGCGGCGCGCTGCACCTGCTCCTGGTAGACGATCAGGCCGTGCGTCGGCGCCAGGATCTCCCGCAGCGGCTCCTCCAGCTCCGGGTGGATCGGCGTGATCTCCTGGAGGTTGTTCTTGCGCAGCGCGTAGTTGGTGTGCGAGTCGACGCCCATCGGTCCGGGCCGGTACAGCGCCAGGACGGCGGAGATGTCCTCGAAGTTGTCCGGCTTCATCAACCGCAGCAGCGAGCGCATCGGCCCACCGTCGAGCTGGAAGACGCCGAGGGTGTCGCCGCGGGCCAGCAGCTCGTACGCGGCCTTGTCGTCCAGCGGCAGACCCAGCAGGTCGAGCTTGAGGCCGTGGTTCAGCTCGATGTTCTTGACCGCGTCGTCGATGATCGTCAGGTTGCGCAGGCCGAGGAAGTCCATCTTCAGCAGCCCGAGCGACTCGCAGGTCGGGTAGTCGAACTGCGTGATGATCGCCCCGTCCGCGTCGCGGCGCATCAACGGGATGTGCTCGATGATCGGCTCGGCGGACATGATGACGCCGGCCGCGTGCACACCGGTCTGCCGGATCAGCCCCTCGATGCCCTTGGCCGTGTCGATCACCTTGCGCACGTCCGGGTCGGAGTCGTACAGGCCCCGGATCTCGCCCGCCTCGGCGTACCGGGGGTGCTTCGAGTCGAAGATGCCGGTGAGCGGGATGTCCTTGCCCATCACGGCCGGCGGCATGGCCTTGGTGATCCGGTCACCGACCGCGTACGGGAAGCCCAGCACCCGGGCCGAGTCCTTGATCGCGGCCTTCGCCTTGATCGTGCCGAAGGTGGCGATCTGGGCGACCTTGTCCTCACCCCACTTGTCGGTGACGTACTTGATCACCTCACCGCGCCGACGCTCGTCGAAGTCGATGTCGACATCCGGCATCGAGACCCGCTCGGGGTTGAGGAACCGCTCGAAGATCAGGCCGTGCTGGATCGGATCCAGGTCGGTAATGCCCAGCGCGTACGCCACCAGCGAGCCGGCGGCCGAACCACGACCCGGGCCCACCGCGATGCCCTGCTTCTTCGCCCACTGGATGAAGTCGGCGACCACGAGGAAGTACGACGGGAAGCCCATCTGGTTGATGACGCCCAGCTCGTACTCCGCCTGGACGACGTGCCCCTCGGGGATGCCGTTCGGGTAGCGACGGCCCAGCCCGGCGAAGGTCTCCTTGCGGAACCAGGACTCCTCGGTCTCGCCGTCGGGCACCGGGAAGCGTGGCATCAGGTTGTGGAACTCGAACATGCCCTTCGGATCAACCTTCTCGGCGACCAGCAGGGTGTTGCGGCAGCCCTGCTGCCACAACTCGGACGAGTCGACCGCGCGCATCTGGTCGGCGCTCTTGACGAAGTAGCCGCCGCCCTCGAACCGGAACCGGTTCGGGTCGTCGATGTTGCTGCCGGTCTGCACACACAGCAGCACGTCGTGCGCGGTGGCCTGCGCCTCGTGCGTGTAGTGCGAGTCGTTGGTAACCACCGGCGGGATGTCCAGCTTGCGGGCGATCTCGGTGAGCCCCTCGCGGACCCGGCTCTCGATGGAGAGGCCGTGATCCATGATCTCCAGGAAGTAATTGTCCTTGCCGAAGATGTCCTGGTAGCTCGCGGCGACCTTGAGCGCCTCGTCGAACTGCCCCAGCCGCAGTCGGGTCTGCACCGCCCCCGACGGGCAGCCCGTGGTGGCCATGATCCCCTCGGCGTGCTCGGCGATCAGCTCCATGTCCATCCGGGGCCACTTGACGTAGTGCCCCTCCATGGAGGCGCGCGAGTTGAGGGTGAACAGGTTCTTCAGACCCTGCGCGTTCTTCGCCCACATGGTCTTGTGGGTGATCGCACCGTTACCCGAGACGTCGTCGCTCTTCTGCTCCGGCCGACCCCACTTGACCCGCGCCTTGTGGTAGCGCGACTCCGGCGCCACGTACGCCTCGACGCCCAGGATCGGGGTGATCCCGGCGGCCATCGCCTGGTTGTAGAAGTCGTTCGCGCCGTGCATGTTGCCGTGGTCGGTGATCGCCACCGCCGGCATGCCCAGCCGGTTGGCCTCGGCGAACAGGTCCTTCAACCGGGCCGCTCCGTCGAGCATCGAGTACTCGGTGTGCACGTGCAGATGCGCGAACGAATCAGCCATGCGTGGCGCCCCCCGGCGGTGTGGATCTAGGTGGTCGGAGCCGACCGGCACCTACCCTACCGAGGTGATCTCGGCGGCTCCACCGTCCGCGCCGAGGGTGGTCCGCGTCTCCTGTTCGCACCCGACAGGCCTAGGCTCGACGGATGGCGAGGTACTACGACGTACACCCGGAAAACCCGCAGCCCCGCGTGATCGGGCAGGTTGCCGACCTGGTCCGCGGCGGCGGCCTGGTCGCCTATCCGACGGACTCCTGCTACGCGCTCGGCATCCAGCTCGGTAACCAGGACGGGCTGGACCGGATCCGGCAGATCCGCCACCTCGACGACCGGCACCACTTCACCCTGGTCTGCCGGGACTTCGCGCAGCTCGGCCAGTTCGTCCAGATCAGCAATGCGGTGTTCCGCCTGGTGAAGGCGTCCACGCCGGGCAGCTACACGTTCATCCTGCCGGCCACCAAGGAGGTGCCCCGCCGGATGCTGCACCCGAAGAAGCGGACCGTCGGTGTCCGCGTACCCCGGCACACGGTGACCCAGGCGCTGCTCGCCGAGCTGGGCGAACCGCTGGTGTCCAGCACCCTGACGCTGCCCGGCGAGGACGAGCCGATGACCCAGGGGTGGGAAATCAAGGAACAGCTCGACCACCAGCTCGACGCGGTGCTGGACGCCGGCGAGTGCGGCATGGAGCCGACGACGGTGATCGACCTGTCCGGGCCGGAGCCGGAGATCCTGCGCCGGGGCGCCGGGGACGTGTCCCGCTTCGAGTAGCCCGGGTCGGGTGCCGGACCGGACGAGGACGGACCAGCGCCGACGGCCGCACGCTTGAGGATCGGCCACCGGCGAGCATTGGACACCCGGCCGGCATCCCCGACCCCGCTGACCTCGACGCCCTGGCCCGCTCCGCCGCGCAGGGCGACCCGGCGGCGCTGGACGCTCTGCTGGTCGCGGTGCGTCCGGAGGCGCTGCGGCTGTGCGCCCGATTCCTGCCCAACCGCCAGGACGCCGAGGAAGCCTGCCAGGACCACGCTCCTGGCGCTGGCCGGCGGCATCACCCGGTTCGAGGGTCGCTCCTCGTTCCGTACCTGGCTGCACCGGCTGGCCGCCAATCGGGTCCGCTCCACGTACCGCAGGTTGCGTCGCCGCTGTCGACTGGAGGCCGGCGGTGTTCCGGTGCCCGATCAGGCCGATCCGCGGCGGACCAGCGTGGTCGCGGGCACCCGCCTCGATCTGCTCGACGCGTTCGACTCGGTCCACCCCGACCACGCCGAGGTGGTGGCCCTGCGCGACGTGCTCGGGCTGAGCTACCCCGAGATCGCCACCCTGCTCGACCTTCCGGTGGGCACGGTGAAGTCCCGGTTGCACCTGGCCTGGCGGCAGGTCCGGCAACGGCTCGGCGCCGGACGATCCCGTCATCGTTCCGCCGGCTCACCGTCGTCCTCGCGGCCACCGTGGGGGTCGCCGCCTGCGGCGCCGACGCCGTCTCGCCGCCGCCCGTCCAGCCGCCCGGCCCGACCCGTTCGACGCCGGCACCCCCGGCGATCTCCGCGAGCCCCCGCGCCCACCGCGTCGCCGTCCCGACCGCCGCCGACCAGCGGGCGTCCGCCCGCACCACCCACACCAAGGGGTACGCCCCGAACGACTCCCCCGGTCGACCGGCGCGACACCGGCCTGCCAGGGCGCGGTCCGCTACGACCTGCCACTCGCCGAGACCGAGATCGAGCTGCTGCGATCGCTCTGCTTCGCGACCGGTGCGGTGCTGGGGATCCAGGGCATCGGGCCCGGGCTCGTCACGGTGGACGTCGGCTACTTCCAGGTCGGCCCGGCCAGCTTCGTCGAGCGGAACTTCCGCCAGGGCGCGTCCTGCTGAGTCGGACCAGGTGGCGGGGCGTCCGGTGTCGACCGGGCGCCCCGCACGTCCCAGCGGCCCGAGCGGGGCTTGGCACACACGATGATGTCTCAGTAGACAACACTGTGTGGAACACAGTATGGTGTGACACATGGTTAGCGAGGACGTTCTACGGACGCATCTGCAGGAGTTGCGTCGAGGCACCGTCGTGGTGGCCAGCCTGGTCGCGCTCCGGCGACCGGACTACGGCTACGCACTGCTGCAACGGCTCACCGACCACGGCTTCCCGGTGGACGCCAACACGCTCTACCCGCTGCTGCGCCGCCTGGAGGACCAGGGCCTGCTGACCAGCGAGTGGAACACCGAGGAGAGCCGGCCGCGCAAGTTCTACCGGACCAGCGACGAGGGCGAGTCGATGCTGAGCCGGCTCCTGGACGACCTCGCCGCCGTACAGACCTCCATCACCGGGCTGATCCAAGGAGTCGACCGATGAACACCCTGACCGATCGCTACCTCGCCGCCACCCTGCGCTCGGTGCCCGCCCCGCGCCGCGACGAGATCGCCACCGAGTTGCGCGCCTCCATCGAGGACATGATCGAGGACCGGACGGGCGGCGGCGCGAACGCGGCAGCCGCCGAGCGGGAGGTGCTCACCGAGTTGGGCAACCCCGACCGGTTGGCCGCCCGCTACGCCGACCGCCGGCTCCAACTCCTCGGCCCGACCTACTACCTGATCTGGCTGCGGCTGCTGAAGCTGCTGCTCAGCTTCATCCCGGCGCTCGCCGGCACGGTCGTCGCGATCGTCGCGGTCGTCGAGGGCAAGGGCTTCGGCGCCATCGGCCCGGGCCTCGTCGTCGCCCTGCACGTGGCGGTGCACATCTGCTTCTGGCTCACCCTGACGTTCGTCCTCATCGAGCGGTCGCAGCCCACCGTCGACCTGCCCGACTGGACCGTCGACCAGCTCCCCGACGTCCCCGCGCACCGGGACATCTCGCTCGTCGACACCATCGCGACGGTGACGATGCTGGTGGTGTTCATCGGCTACCTGCCGTGGCAGCACTACCAGTCCTGGGTGCGCGACACCGACGGCGACAACATCCCGCTCCTCGACCCGGCTCTCTGGTCGTTCTGGCTGCCGGCGCTGATCGGCGTGCTGGTCCTCGACGTGGTGTTCGAGATCGTCAAGTACCGGATCGGGCGCTGGAGCTGGCGGCTCTTCGCGACCAAGGCGCTGCTCAACCTGGCGTTCACGGTGCCGGTGGTGTGGCTGGCGCTCTCCGACCGGCTGCTCAATCCGGCCCTCGGTGAGCGGCTCGACTGGCTGGCGGTCGCCGACAATCGCGAGATCCTCGCGGTCATCATCGCGCTGAGCACCGCCGGGATCGCGGTGTGGGAACTGATCGACACCGCACTGAAGACCCGCCGCCGGACCACCTGAGCGGCACCCGGGACGGCGGCCCGGCGCGGATGTCCGCGCCGGGCCGGCGTTCTGCGCGAGCCCGCCTGCCCGTACGGCATCGGCGACGCCCGCTCAGGACGACGGGAGACACCGCCAGTGGCGGAAGTCGCCGGTACGCGACCAGACGTCGCGCGCCGCACTGATGTTCCAACCAGGATCCAGCGCGGTCCGGCGGTCAACACCGAGCCGTGACAGCTCCATGTCGCTGAACTGGAACAGGCCCCAGCGCCGCGACCCGTCGGTGGTCACCTCCACCCGTAGCGGATCCAGCCCGGACAGACACCGCGCCAGCCACACGGCCTCGGACGGGTCTTCCGGGAACCTCGCCCGGAGGTACTTGCTGATCCGGTTCTCCGTCCACCGGACAGGCGACACCGGACCGTCCTGGAGCGCGTCGAGCACCTGCCCGTCCACCGTGCCGCTGACCTCCAGGGCGGCCAGCGCCTGAAAGGCGATCACCCGGCTGGTGGTGTCGGGTCCGAACCACCCGTCGACGGGTACGCCCAACCCACCCGCCACCAGCCGCTCCTGGACATCCAGCACGCAGGGGCCGTACATGCCCTGGCGGAGGACGACGGGGCACGCGCCGCTCGATTCGGCGCCGCTCGACCTGGGGATCATTCCGTCGCCGCCGGGCAGCAGCGCGCCCACGATCAGCGCGCCCACCAGCGCCAGCGCGCCCAGTGACAGCCGGCGACGCGCCGGCCGTGGTCGGTCGGTGGACCGGCGGGGACCGGCCGCCTCGGCGGACACCGGAGCGGAAGGCAGCGGCGCCGGGTATGCCGGCTCGTCGGGCGCCGGTTGGCCGGTGGGGCGCATCGGCTCGCCGAGCTGCGCTTCGATGTCACGGCGTAGGTCGAGCCACCGTTCGATCTCGGCCGCGGACGTGCCGCACGCGGCGAGCAACGCCACGACGGTCCGTTCCCGGGGCAGCGTGTTCCGCCCCAGCATGGTGGCGAGTGTGCTCGGCGGGAGCCAGTGCCCGGCCGCCGAGGCCCGACGGGAGATCTCCCGGTACGTCAGGCCGGAACGCCTCCGCACGTTCCGAAGTGACACCAGGTACTCCCCCGCCGTGGCCGCCTGCGGCACCGGATCCCGGACAGCGTCAATCATCGGATCTCCCCCGTGTCGTTGATGTGGCCGGGCTTGGACCGATCCCCGGTCCCACCCGACGGCTCGCACGACGCAGAGCGTCGCGGTCATCGTCGAAAACGCTAGATAGTCGCGTCGTGGCGGACAATGCCCTGGTCAGGGTAATGCGGTGTCCGCGCAGCTCAGAGCCGTCTGTCCGGGTTGTGTCCGACCATCTCGGACAGACCCCGCGACGACTTGCCCGAAGGCGTGCGGGGTCAGCAGAATCAGGCGATGACCACGGGGGACCTCCGACCGCGTGCTGCGGCAGACCCGGCCGAGTTCGTCGACCTGCTGCGCCAGCTCAAGGACCGGTCACGGCTGACGTTCCGGCAACTGGAACAGCGCGCGGTCGCGGCGGGCGACGTGCTGGCCCGCAGCACCGCCGCCGACGTCCTGCGCCGGTCGACACTGCCGCGACCCGAGGTTCTGGCGGCCTTCGTGCGCGCCTGCGGCGCCGCTGACGAGGTCGACGAGTGGCTGCGGGCGCGGGACAGATTGGCCGCGGGCGCGTACGCCTCTGCCGAGCCGCCCGTGGAAGCGTCGTTCGGAGCGCGCGCGGACGACGTGCTGACCGTCGGCCCAGACGAGACGCGATCGGGCTTGTTCACCCGACCCGGGCCGCTGGCGCTGCTCGTCGTGGCCACCCTGCTGGTCGGTCTCGGCGTCTGGTTCTGGTGGCCGGACGACGACGGGCCCAGGACGTCGGACCGTACCGCTGTCGGCGCGTCGCCGACCGGCAGCGCCTCGGCCAACGGAACGGCGTCCGGCACCGGCCAGGGATCGCCGGCCAGCGGTCGGAGCCGGATTCATCCCGCCCGTGACCCGCAGCTCTGTATCAGCGAGGGTCGCGATCGCAGCGCCCGATACGAGAACGAGGTGGCGGTCCAGCGCCCCTGCGTGGGCGCCACACCGCCGGAGACCTACCTGGTGCCGGTGACCGACGGCATGTACTTCGTCAGGTGGGAGCACCCGGTCAAGGGGATCGGCTGCCTCACGGTGCGCCGCGAGGATCCCGGGCAGAACCTCATCGAGCCTCAGCACGAGTGCCGCACCGACTCCTGGGACCAACTGTTCCGCTTCGAACCGACCGGGTCGGCACCGAACGCGTACCGCCTGCGACCGGCGGGCGGTGACCTGTGCGTGGGCATCCGCGACGACGACACGGAGGTACCGGCCGAGGCCGCCGCCGAGCCGTGCACAGGCCAACCCGACCAGGTGTTCCTGATCGATCTGGTGGCGGAGGGCTGACGCCAGCGTGGGCGGGACGCTTGGTGCTTGATCGACTCCGGTTCACGGAAAGCGGGGTGTCCGCACGCGGCGGACACCCCGCTTTTCATGAAGTCGAGTCGATCAAGGGCCGGGCCGGACCTCAGGCGTCGACGGCCGCCATCACGTCGTCGGAGACGTCGAAGTTGGCGTAGACGTTCTGCACGTCGTCGCAGTCCTCCAGGACGTCGATCAGCTTGAAGATCTTGCGGGCGCCCTCTTCGTCCAGCGGGACGTTCATGCTGGGGATCAGGGAGGACTCGGCCGACTCGTACTCGATGCCGGCGTCCTGCAACGCCGTCCGCACCGGGATCAGGTCGGTCGGCTCGGAGACCACCTCGAACGCCTCACCGAGGTCGTTGACCTCCTCCGCGCCGGCGTCGAGGACGGCCATCATGACGTCGTCCTCGCTGGTGCCCTCCTTGGGCACGATCACCACGCCCTTGCGGGAGAACATGTACGACACCGAGCCGGCGTCGGCGAGCGAGCCGCCGTTGCGGGTCAGCGCGGTGCGCACCTCGGTGGCCGCCCGGTTGCGGTTGTCGGTGAGGCACTCGATCAGCATCGCCACGCCGTTCGGGCCGTACCCCTCGTACATGATGGTCTGCCAGTCGGCGCCGCCGGCTTCCAGGCCGGAGCCGCGCTTGACGGCGCGGTCGATGTTGTCGTTGGGAACCGAGCTCTTCTTCGCCTTCTGGATGGCGTCGAACAGCGTCGGGTTACCGGACGGGTCGCCGCCGCCGGTCCGGGCGGCCACCTCGACGTTCTTGATCAGCTTGGCGAACATCTTGCCGCGCTTGGCGTCGATGACGGCCTTCTTGTGCTTGGTGGTCGCCCACTTTGAGTGGCCGGACATCTTCTACCTCCGTCTGTCATTGCACGCCTGCGTCGACTGCCGCACCGATTCCGCGCCGCATCCGGCGGTCCGGCGGCCGGTCGGCCCCGCGGGAAGTGCCGCGCCGGGCGACGGCCCTGCCGAACCGCGGCAATCTTACCGAGGTCACGCCCCGCCATGTCACACCCGGGACCCGCCCGGGGCAGCGGCGCGGCGTCGGGGGGCCATCAGACCAACGGCCCGGGGGCCCGATCCATGCCCGCGCGGCGGTGTCGGCCGCTCAGGCGGTCCGTGCCAGCTCGACGAAGTACGCGTGCAGGCGCAGGTCGCCCGTCAGCTCGGGGTGGAAGGAGGTGGCCAGCAGGTTGCCCTGCCGGACCGCCACAATCCGCTCGGCGGCCGGGCCGCCGCTCACCGTGCCGATCACCTCGACGGCCGGGCCGCCGCTCACCGTGCCGATCACCTCGACGGCCGGGCCGACCCGCTCGACCCATGGCGCGCGGATGAACACCGCGTGGAAGGGGTCGCCCGGCACGCCGGTGATCTCCACCGGCGCCTCGAACGAGTCGACCTGCCGCCCGAACGCGTTGCGCCGTACCGTCATGTCGATGCCGGCGAAACCGCGCTGGTCGGCGCGGCCGTCCAGCACCTCGGTGGCCAACATGATCATGCCGGCGCAGGAGCCGTAGACGGGCATGCCGTCAGCGATCCGCTTGTCGATCGGCTCGCGCATCTCGAAGATGTCGACGAGCTTGCTGATGGTGGTGGACTCGCCGCCGGGGATCACCAGACCGTCCACCGCGTCCAGCTCGCCCGGCCGGCGGACCGGACGGGCGTCCGCACCCGCCGCGGTCAGTGCCGCCACATGCTCGCGGACGTCACCCTGCAGGGCGAGGACACCGATCGCTGGTGTCGCCACGTTTGCACCGTTCCTCTCGATCCCGCGTTAGGAAGGTGCCCTTCCTATACGTCAGGCGTTAACAAGGTGCCCTTCCTTGCACACCAGCCGCGTTTTGCACACCAGCCGCGTTTTGCTCACCAGCCGCGCTCGGCCAGGCGGTGCGGCTGGGGAATCTCGTCAACGTTGATGCCGACCATCGCCTCACCCAGACCACGTGAGACCTTCGCCAGCACGTCCGGGTCATCGTGGAAGGTGGTGGCCTTGACGATCGCGGCGGCCCGCTGCGCCGGGTTACCGGCCTTGAAGATGCCGGAGCCGACGAAGACGCCCTCCGCGCCGAGCTGCATCATCATCGCGGCGTCGGCCGGCGTGGCGATCCCACCGGCGGTGAACAGCACGACCGGCAGCTTGCCGCTCTCGGCGACCTCCTTGACCAGCTCGTACGGGGCCTGCAACTCCTTGGCCGCCACGTACAGCTCGTCGGCCGGCAGCGACGACAGCCGGCGGATCTCCTGGCGGATCTTCCGCATGTGGGTGGTGGCGTTCGAGACGTCACCGGTGCCGGCCTCGCCCTTGGAGCGGATCATGGCCGCGCCCTCGGTGATCCGGCGCAGCGCCTCGCCCAGGTTGGTCGCGCCGCAGACGAAGGGCACCGTGAACGCCCACTTGTCGATGTGGTTCGCGTAGTCGGCCGGGGTCAGCACCTCGGACTCGTCGACGTAGTCCACGCCCAGCGACTGGAGGATCTGCGCCTCGACGAAGTGCCCGATGCGGGCCTTGGCCATCACCGGGATCGACACGGCGGAGATGATGCCGTCGATCATGTCGGGGTCGCTCATCCGGGACACCCCGCCCTGCGCGCGGATGTCGGCGGGCACCCGCTCCAACGCCATCACCGCGACCGCGCCGGCGTCCTCGGCGATCTTGGCCTGCTCGGCGTTGACGACATCCATGATCACGCCGCCCTTGAGCATCTCGGCCATGCCCCGCTTCACGCGGGCCGTGCCGACGACGGGGGCGGTACCGGTGGTCGAGGCGGTGGTGTCGGACACGGATCGGCGCTCCTAGAACGTGCGGCGGGCGGTGGCAGCGAAAATGCTACGCACGGCGCAACGCCGCTTCGACAGCCAATCAGGCCCCCGGTGGCCTGCTCTGTGGCCCCGCTCACGGTCCGCCGGCACCGCTGCCGACCTGGTCAGCCCGCCGGCACGTCCGCCGGCACGACGAGCGTCGGATCGTCGATGTCGAAGTAGCGCGGCCACTGACGACCCCGCCCCATCCGCAACAGCCGCACCAGCGGACGGCTACGCGCCGACCGGGCGTCGCGGACCAGGTCGGTGTGTACCTGCCGGGACAACGCGAGCCGGCGGCTCGCCGCGATGACCGCCGTGCAGTCCGCGTCGGCCGGGTCCAACCGCACCGTGCGTAGCTGCCGGGTCAGGTCGTTCTCCGCCGCCTCCCGCTCGTCCGGCACGGCGTCGAGCGCGATCCGGGCCGCCGCGTACAGCTCGACGCCGAACCGCCGCTCGGCCAGCACCGCGGCGGCCGCCGCCCGACGCAACAGGTGGGCGTCGAGGGCCCGCGCCGCAAGCTCCGCGCGGGCCTGCAGCCGCTCGACCCGGCCGGCGGTCCAGATGAGGTACGCCGCAAGCACCCCCACGAGCACACTCGCGGCCACCACCCACCACATGTGCGGCATCGTAGTGCTGCTCCGTTTCTCCTCCATCGCGCGCGTCGCCGCTCGTCACCGGCGTCACCAGGCGCACCATCGGTCACTCCGGCTCAGCCCAGCCCCACCCATTCCTGGTCGATGACCCGCCCGTCGGTCGCCTCGATCGCCGCTGCGTATACCTCCAGAACACGGCGGGCAACCATGGGCCAGTCGAAATTCGCCACCACCTGATCACCGCAGGCCGTCAGCGCGGCCCGTGCTCCCGGATCGTCGAGCAACTCGGACAGCGCGTCCCGCAGCCCGACCGCGTCGCCGGTCGGGAACAACCGCCCCGCCCGCCCACCGTCGAGCACCCGCCGGAAAGCGTCCAGGTCGCTCGCCACGACCGTGGTGCCGGCGGCCAACGCCTCGGTAAGGATCATGCCGAACGACTCGCCGCCGGTGTTCGGCGCCACGTACAGGTGCACGCTGCGCAGCATCCGCGCCTTGTCCGGCTCGGAGACCAGACCGAGGAACGTCACCCGATCCCGCAGCTCGGCCGGGAACTGGTCGTACAGGTCGTCCGGGTCACCCGGGCCGGCGACCAGCAGCCGCAGGCCCGGACGGGTCGCCGCCAGCGCCACGAAGGCGTCCCGCAGCACCGGGAAGCCCTTGCGCGCCTCCGTGAACCGCCCCAGGAAGCCCAGCGTGCCGCCGGTGCCCGGCCCACACTCCCCCGGCCACTCCGGCAGCGGCTCGGCGTCGGCGAACTTCGCCACCGCCACCCCGTTGGGGATCTCCACCGCGCCGCCGTCCATGTGCTCGACCTGCACCTTGCGGGCCAGCGCGCTCACCGCGATCCGGGCGGTGATCCGCTCCAACACGATCTGCAGCACGCCCTGGGCGGCCGCCAGCACCCGCGAGCGGGTCATCGCCGTGTGGAAGGTGGCCACCACCGGCCCGCGCGCCGACAGCACCGCCAGCAGCGACAGGCTCAACGTCAGCGGCTCGTGTACGTGCAGCACGTCGAAGTCACCGTTGGTGAGCCAACGCCGGACGCGGGCCGTGGAGACCGGGCCGAACGCGATCCGGGCCACCGACCCGTTGTACGGCAGCGGCACCGCCCGACCGGCGGACACCACGTACCCCGGCAGGTCGGCGTCCTCGTCGGCCGGCGCGAGCACGCTGACCTCGTGCCCGAGGGTGATCAGCGTCTCGGCGAGGTCCACGACGTGGTTCTGCACGCCGCCGGGGACGTCGAAGGAGTACGGGCAGACGATACCGATCCGCATGCGTCAGCCACCCCCTTCAGGACCGACCCGAGGTCGACGCCGGCAGGTCCGTGCCCCCCGCGCCGCGCTGGTCCAGCCACATCCGCTGCAACATGTGCCAGTCTTGCGGATGCCGGGCGATGCCCGTCGCCAGACGGTCGGCGATCATCTGGGTCAGCGACCGGACCCGCGCGTCCAGTGGCCCCGCCTCCGGGCCGGGCACCGGCAGCGGGCCGGCGAGCGACGCGCACGCCCGGTCCTGCTCGTACCACATCGAGGCCACGTAGAGCGGCGCACCGGTGTGTATCGCGAGCAGCGCGGGGCCGGCGGGCATGCGCGTCTTCGCGCCGAAGAAGTCCACCTCGACGCCACGGGCCGACAGGTCCCGGTCGGCCAGCAGCGGCACGACCGCGCCTGAGCGCAGCCGGTCCAGCAGCACGTCGAACGCCGGACGCGGGCCGCCGTGGGTGGGCAGGATCTCCATGCCCAGCTTCCCGCGGAACGCCAGGAACCGCTTGTACACGCCCTCCGGCTTGAGCCGTTCCATGACCGTGCTGATCGGCCAGCCGGTGGCCGCCACCCAGGCGCCCGCCGCGTCCCAGTTGCCGGCGTGCGGCAGCGCCACCACCGCGCCCCGGCCGGCGGCGACGTCGGCGGCCAGCAGCTCCGCGCCGTCGAGCCGGAAGCCGGACAGGATCTGCGCCCGGCTCAACGACGGCAGGCGGAACGCCTCCATCCAGTACCGGGCGTACGAGCGCATGCCACGCCGCACGAGATCGTCCAGCTCGGCCTCGGGCACCTCCGGGCCGACCACCCGGCGCAGGTTGGCGCGCAGTCGGGCCGTACCCCCGCCGCCGCGGCGGTACGCGCGGTCCGCGCCCGCCGCGAACGCCGCCGCCGCCAGCGACCGGGGCAGCGCGCGGACCAGCCGCCAGCCGGCGAGGTAGCCCAGCTCGGTGAGGTTCACGCGGCCCGGCCGCCGGTCGCGCTCACGCCTGGCCATCCGGCTGGAGCTGCTGGGCCTGGCGGTAGACGTGCGCCATCCGCTGCCCCACCGTGAAGATCGAAATGGCGGCCAACAGCCAGAGCGCGATCTCCAACGCGGGCTTCACGCCCACGCCGGTGAGGATCCCACCGACACCGACGATCAGCAGTCGCTCGGTGCGCTCGGCGATGCCCACGTTGCAGGTCATGCCCAGCCCTTCGGCACGGGCCTTCACGTACGAGACGAGCCCGCCGGCGGCCAGGCAGAGCAGCGCGGCGGCGACGCCCGAGTGGTCGCCCCGGGTGGCCAGCCAGTACGCCACCGCGCCGAAGACGGCGCTGTCGGCGACCCGGTCCATGCTTGAGTCGAGGAACGCGCCGAACCGGGTGGAGCCGCCGCTCATCCGGGCCATCGTCCCGTCGAGCAGGTCGGTCAACGCGAACAGAGTCACGATCAACGCGCCCGCGACCAGATGGCCGCGGGCACCGAAGCCGAGCGCGCCGACGAGCACACCAACGGTGCCCGCGACGGTGACGACATTAGGGGTGACGCCCGCGCGCAGCAGGGCGCGGGCAATCGGCTCGACGACGCGGGTCATCCCCGCGCGGGCCGACACTTGGAAGATCTTCGCCATGGCGGTCCCCACGATAACGGTCCGCGCAGCTCCGGCCATAACGCCGGTCCGGACGACCCGCCCGGGGCAGGCTTGTGCGTGTCCGGCAACGGGTGTGAGATCGAGCCGGGAGGTGAGCCAGCTCACCCGTCCACCCGTTGAGTTCTCACCGGGCAGCAGACCACCGGAGGATATCGCCGCGCACTCGCCCCGGGCCGCTTCCACCTCGCGCGGCGGTCGCCACCCACCACCGGCTGAGGGAGGTGCGCCCCATGGCGCAGAAACATCAGGACAAGGGGGCCGCCGGCGGCACGCCGGTGGTGACCGAACCCGCGCGGGTTCGCAACGTGGCGCTCGTCGGGCACTCCGGCGCGGGCAAGACCACGCTCGTCGAGGCCCTGCTCGCCGCGACCGGCACGATCGGCCGGGCCGGCAGCGTCGTCGACGGCACGACCGTGGGCGACCACGACCCCGCGGCGGTACGCCAGCAGCGCTCGGTGAGCCTGTCGTGCGCGCCCCTGCTGCACGACGGCATCAAGGTCAACCTGCTGGACACGCCCGGGTACGCCGACTTCGTGGGCGAGCTGCGGGCCGGTCTGCGGGCCGCCGACGCCGCGCTGTTCGTGGTCTCCGCCGCTGGCGGCATGGACGCGGCCACCGTCGCCCTGTGGGAGGAGTGCGCGGCGGTCGACATGCCGCGCGCCGTCGCGGTGACCCGCCTGGACGCGCCCCGCGCCGACTTCGATGAGACGGTCGCGCTCTGCCAGCGGGTCTTCGGCGACAACGTGATGCCGCTCTACCTGCCGATGCTCGGCGACGACGGGGTCTCCACCGAGGGTCTGCTCGGGCTGATCACTTGCCGGGTCTTCGACTACACCGCCGGGCTGCCCGCGGACGTCCGCGACCCGGACCCGGAGCACCAGCGGGCCATCGACGAGTCCCGCGACGAGCTGATCGAGGGGATCATCGCCGAGAGCGAGGACGAGACCCTCATGGACCGCTACCTCGACGGCGAGGAGATCAGCACCGAGGTGCTCGTCGACGACCTGGAGAAGGCGGTCGCGCGGGGTCACTTCTATCCGGCGGTGCCGGTCTGCGCCGAGACCGGCGTCGGCCTGGACGCGCTGCTGGAGGTGCTGACCGCGGCGTTCCCGTCACCGTTGGAGCACGAGCTGCCGGCGGTCACCGGGGTGGACGGCTCGCCCCGCCCGCCGCTGACCTGCGATCCGGACGGCCCACTCGTGGCCGAGGTCGTCAAGACCACCGTCGACCGGCACGTCGGCCGCGTCTCGCTGGTCCGGGTCTTCTCCGGCACGCTGCGTCCCGACGACACGGTGCACGTCTGCGGGCACGGCATGGCCGAGCGCGGGCACCCCGACCACGACGCCGACGAGCGGGTCGGGCACCTCTACACCCCGCTGGGCGCCACCCTGCGCGAGGTGCCGCACTGCGTCGCCGGCGACATCTGCGCGATCACCAAGTCGCCCAGCGCGGAGACCGGCGACACCGTGTCGGCCAAGGACGACCCGCTGCTGATCGCGCCGTGGGAGATGCCGGAGCCGCTGCTGCCGGTGGCGATCGTCGCCCGCAGCCGCGCCGACGAGGACGCCCTCGCCCGCAACCTCGCCCGGCTGGTCGCCGGCGACCCCACCCTGCGGCTGGACCGCAACCCGGAAACCCACCAACTGGTGCTCTGGTGCATGGGCGAGGCGCACGCGGACGTCCTGCTGGACCGGCTGCGCTCCGGGGGCGTCGAGCTGGACACCGAACCGGTGCGGGTGTCGCTGCGCGAGACGCTGACCGCCCCCGCGCGGGGGCACGGCCGGCACGTCAAGCAGTCCGGCGGCCACGGCCAGTACGCGGTCTGCGACATCGAGGTCGAGCCACTACCCCGGGGCGCCGGCTTCGAGTTCGTCGACCGGGTCGTCGGCGGCGCCGTCCCGCACAACTACATCCCGTCGGTGGAGAAGGGCGTCCGCGCCCAGCTGGAACGCGGACTGGTCGCCGGCCACCCGGTGGTCGACCTGCGGGTCACCCTGGTCGACGGCAAGGCGCACAGCGTCGACTCCTCTGACGCGGCCTTCCAGACCGCCGGAGCGCTGGCGCTGCGCGACGCGGCCGAGCGCGGCCAGCCGGCCCTCCTGGAGCCCATCGACGAGGTGACCATCCGGGTGCCGGACGGCTCGGTGGGCGCCGTGCTGGGCGACCTGTCCGGCCGGCGCGGCCGGGGGCTCGGCACCGAGCCGGACCCGGACGCCGACGGCCGCACCCTGGTCCGCGCCGAGGTGCCGGCCCTGGAACTGCTGCGCTACGCCGTCGAGCTGCGTTCGATGACCGGTGGCACCGGCACCTTCCGCCGCCACTTCGTCCGCCACGACCCGATGCCCACCCACCTGGCCGACCAGACCCGCAAGGAGCAAACCCCGTAACACTCCGCTCCCGCCGACCCGCGTTTCGGCTGGCCCGATCGCCCGCGCTCCGTCCCTGACGGCTGCGCGCCCGCGCTCCGTCCCTGACGGCTGCGCGGCCGCGGGCCGTCCCTGACTGCTGCGCGGCCGCGGGCCGTCCCTGACTGCTGCGCGGCCGCGGGCCCGGGCGGAGGGGCGCCCTAGGTGTTCGCGTCCTGTCGAGCTGCCCCATATTCGGGGCATCGCAGCCGAGGAGGGCGGCCAAAGACGCGCGCATCCGCGCGCACATGGCGGGTGGGCCGCGGTGGGCCGAGGAGCTGTTCGGTTGTCCCATATTCGGGGCAGCTCGACAGGACGACACCAGCACAGGGCCAGGCCAACACAGAGCCGGGCCAACACAAGACCAAGCCAACACAGAGCCAGGCCGGCACAGAGCCAGGCCGGCACCAGACCCGACCAGCACCAGACCCGACCAGTACAGGACCAGACCAGGCCGGCGCGGGCCGTCACGACGCCGCAGGCGGCGGCACATGGCGGCACGTGGCGGCACGCCGCGAAGGCTGGGCAGGTGTGCGCTCTGGGCTCGGTGCGTGGGTCAGGGGTGGGTCTGGGGGTGGGTGGGGCGGGGCCAGTGGGGGCGGTCGGCGTCGCGGAGGGCGGCGGTGCGCAGGGCGGCGAGTTGGCGTTCCACCTCGACGAACTGCTCCGCCGGTAGCGGGCCGCGGTGCAGTGCCGCCGCGTTCTCTTCGACCTGGGCGACGGTACGGCAACCCGGGATCGGGATGGCCCGCCCGCTGCGGGCCCAGATCCAGCCCAACGCGCCCTGGGCGAGGGTACGACCGTCGGCGGTCAGCGCGGCACGGACCGCTCCGACCCGGCGCAGCCACTCCGGCGCCGGCCGGCCGCCGCGGAACCACTCCAGCCAGCCCGGCGTCAACCCGCGTACGTCGTCGCGGGGCAGCGTGGACGCGGCGGTGTACTTGCCGGTGAGCAGTCCCATCCCGAGGGGCCCCTGGTCGATGCTGGCCAGGTCGTACTTGTCGCAGACGGCGAGCACCTCGGGGGCGTCACGCAGCACCGACAGGGCGTGCTGCACGGCGGCGGCGCCCGGGGCGGCCGGCCCGAGCGCGGCGGCCCGGTCGGCGCGGTCGGTGCTCCACCCGTACGCCCGGATCAGGCCCTCGGCGACGAGGTCCTCGCAGGCGGCGAACAACGCCTCCGCCCGGTGCACGGGCAGGTCGGCCAGGTGGAGCTGGTAGAGGTCGATCCGGTCGGTGCCCAACCGGCGCAGCGAGGCGATAACGGCCCGCCGCAGGTACGCCGGTGACGCGTCCTCGCCGGTGGCCTGCCGGGTCGCCTCGTCGAACGTGTAACCCCACTTGGTGGCGATCACGGCGTCGTCCCGGTGGCCGGCGAGCGCCCGGCCCAGCACCCGCTCGCCGTGCCCCGCGCCGTACGTGTCGGCGGTGTCGAAGAGGGTCACGCCCAGCTCAAGCGCGCGGCGTACGGCCCGCACCGATTCGTCGTCGTCGACCGCGCCCCAGCCCAGCGGCTGGCTGCCCTCCGCCCAGGGGCCGGCGATCGCCCAGCACCCCATGCCGAGGGCGCTGACCTCGATGCCGCTGCGCCCCAACATCCGTGTCGTGACTGCCATCGGCCGATCGTGCCACCTTCCACGGGCCGGGGTGTAGCAACCACGGACGCGGAAACGCGGTACGCCTGCGCCGACGGCGTACGGCATGATCGTCGCCATGCGACGACTGGGCGTGGACATCGGCGGGGTGCTCATCGAGCCGGCCGACGACGACGCCGACACCTCCTTCTTCGGCGCGCACTACCTGCGTACGCCCATGGTCGACGGCGCGTTCGACGCGCTCGCGGCGCTCGGGCCGGCGTTCGACGAGGTGCACCTGGTCTCCAAGTGCGGCGAGTCCACCGAGCGGCGGACCCTCCAGTGGTTGGCGCACCACGACTTCACGGCCCGCACCGGGATCCCGGTCGAGCGGATGCACTTCTGCCGGACCCGTCCGGCCAAGGCGCCGATTGCCCGGCGGCTCGGCCTGACCCACTTCGTGGACGACAAGCTCGAGGTGCTCGGCTACCTCGATTCGGTGCCGTACCGGTTCCTGTTCCGGCCCCGCCCGGCGCAGGTAGCCGAGTACGCCGCGCTGCTGCCGCTCGTACACCGGGTGGAGAGCTGGCCGGAGCTGCTGCCGCTGCTGCGCGCCGACTAGCCGGACCGGCGCGGACGCCGCGTGGGCGGCGCGGTCAGGACGGCCAGGCGCGGGCGAACAGGTCGCGGGTGTCGTGCAGCAACTGCGGCAGCACCTTGGTGCGGCCGATCACCGGCATGAAGTTCGCGTCGCCGCCCCAACGCGGCACCACGTGCTGGTGCAGGTGGGCGGCGATGCCGGCGCCGGCGACGCCGCCCTGGTTCATGCCGAGGTTGAAGCCGTGCGCGTTGCTCACCTTGCGGATCACCCGCATCGCGGTCTGCGTGTGGGACGCCAGCTCGACGGTCTCCGCCTCGTCGAGGTCGGTGTAGTCGGCGACGTGCCGGTACGGGCAGACCAGCAGGTGTCCCGGGTTGTACGGGTAGAGGTTGAGCACGACGAAGACGTGCTCGCCCCGGGCCACCACGAGGCTCTCCTCGGCGGGCAGCCCGGGGGCGAGACAGAACGGGCAGCCGGTCGGCTTCTCGTAGCCCTCGGCGGGGCGGTCCTCACCCGAGATGTAGGTCATCCGGTGCGGCGTCCAGAGCCGTTCCAGGCCGTCCGCCATGCCGCCGCTTTCCGTGTGTCGCTCCGCCCCTGTCACGAGCCGATCCTACGGAGCCGGGCCGGCGGGCCGCGACACCCGTGACCGGAAACTCGCTGCTGCAACTTCTTGACGGAGTCGAGACTCAGCCGTGAAACTTCCATTCATCCATTTCATTAGATCAATGGAAGGTGAGCTTCATGATCCGTCAGATCGGCAGAATCCTCGCGGCGCTCGCGCTGGCCGCCGTCACCACGGTTACCGGGGTCACCCTCACCTCCAGCGCCGCGCACGCCGACGGCTGCTACACCTGGGGTCGCACGCTGTCCCAGGGGATGTCCGGCGAGGACGTCCGGCAACTGCAGATCCGCGTCGCCGGCTACCCCGGTTACGCCGCCGTGCTCACCATCGACGGCGCGTTCGGCCCGGCCACGCGATCGGCGGTGATCCGCTTCCAGCAGGCGTACGGGCTGGGCGCGGACGGGATCGCCGGCCCGCAGACCTTCAACCGGCTCTACGCGCTCCAGGACGACGACTGCACACCCGCCAACTTCAGCTATGCCGAGCTGAACAACTGCAACAGCACCTGGTCCGGCGGCGCGGTCTCGGCGAGCACCGCCCGCGCCAACGCGCTCGTCTCGATGTGGAAGCTCCAGGCGCTGCGGCACGCCCTCGGCGACGTACCCATCGCGATCAGCAGCAGCTTCCGCAGCTACGCCTGCAACAGCGCGGTCGGCGGGGCGTCGAACAGCCGGCACCTGTACGGCGACGCGGTCGACCTGGTCGGCTCACCCTCGTTCTGCCGGCTCGCCCAGCAGGCCCGCTACCACGGCTTCGGCCAGATCCTCGGCCCCGGCTACCCGGACCACAACGACCACACCCACGTGGCGGCGGTCGGCGGCTGGTCAGCGCCGAACTGCGGCATCTGACGACGGGAAGCCCGCCTCCCGGCTGAAGATCGCGCTCGACCATGGATGTAGTGGCCTCCCTGGCGCGGGAGGCCACTACATCCTGGATCGAGCACGATCATGACGCGCGGCGCGCGACAAGCGGGCGCTACTCCGCGGCGGCGGACGGGCCGATGTTGGTGCGGGAGCCGACCACGTCCAGGATGTGGGTCACCGCCTCGGCGATCGGCACGCCGTTGCGCTGCGAGCCGTCGCGGTAACGGAAGGAGACCGTACCGGCGGCCACGTCGTCGTCACCGGCGATCACCATGAACGGGATCTTCTGCTGCTGCGCCGTACGGATCTTCTTCTGCATCCGGTCGTCACCCGCGTCCACCTGGGCCCGGATGCCCTCGGCGCGCAGCGCCGCGACGAAGCCGTGCAGGTAGTCGGTGTGGTCCTCGCGGATCGGGATGCCCACCACCTGCACCGGCGCCAGCCAGGCCGGGAACGCGCCCGCGTAGTGCTCGACGAGCACCCCGAAGAACCGCTCGATCGACCCGAACAGCGCCCGGTGGATCATCACGGGCCGCTGCCGGGTGCCGTCGGCGGCCTGGTACTCCAACCCGAACCGCTCCGGCTGGTTGAAGTCGACCTGGAGGGTGGACAGCTGCCAGGTCCGGCCGATCGCGTCGCGGGCCTGCACGGAGATCTTCGGCCCGTAGAACGCCGCGCCACCCGGGTCGGGCACCAGGTCGAGGCCGGAGGTCTCGGCGGCGGTCCGCAGCGCCTCGGTGGCCTCGGCCCAATCCTCCTCGGCCCCGATGAACTTGGGCGAGTCGTCCCGGGTCGACAGCTCCAGGTAGAAGTCGTCCAGGCCGTAGTCGCGCAGCAGGTCCAGCACGAAGCTGAGCAGCGTGGTCAGCTCGCCGGCCATCTGCTCGCGGGTGCAGTAGATGTGCGAGTCGTCCTGGGTCAGACCCCGGACCCGGGTGAGGCCGTGCACGACGCCGGACTTCTCGTACCGGTAGACCGTGCCGAACTCGAACATCCGCAGCGGCAGCTCCCGGTACGACCGCCCGCGCGCCCTGAAGATCAGGTTGTGCATCGGGCAGTTCATCGCCTTGAGGTAGTAGTCCGCGCCCTCCAACTGCATGGGCGGGAACATGGTGTCCGCGTAGTACGGCAGGTGACCGGAGGTCTGGAAGAGCTGCGCCTTGGTGATGTGCGGGGTGTTGACGAACTCGTACCCCGCCTCCTCGTGCCGCCGCCGCGAGTACTGCTCCATCTCGCGGCGGATGATGCCGCCCTTGGGGTGGAAGACCGCGAGGCCCGAGCCGATCTCGTCGGGGAAGCTGAACAGGTCCAGGTCCGCGCCGAGCTTGCGGTGGTCGCGCCGGGCGGCCTCCTCCAACAGCTTCAGGTACGCCTTCAGCTCGTCCCGGGTCGGCCACGCGGTGCCGTACACCCGCTGCAGTTGGGGGTTCTTCTCCGACCCGCGCCAGTACGCGGCGGCCGAGCGCATCAGCTTGAACGCGCCGATCAGTCGGGTGGTCGGCAGGTGCGGGCCCCGGCACAGGTCCGACCAGCAGACCTTGTCCTCCTTGGCGTCGAGGTTGTCGTAGATCGTCAGCTCGCCGCCGCCGACCTCCATCACCTCGTCGGTGTCCAGGCCCTCGCCCTTGACCTCGATCAACTCCAGCTTGAACGGCTCGTCGGCCAGCTCGGCGCGCGCCTCGTCGAGGCTGCCGAAGCGGCGGCGACGGAACCGCTGCCCGGACTTGATGATCTCCTGCATGCGCTTCTCGAGCTTGCTGAGGTCATCGGGCTGGAACGGCTTGTCGACGTCGAAGTCGTAGTAGAAGCCGTTCTCGATGGGCGGCCCGATGCCCAGCTTGGCCTCGGGGAAGACGTCCTGCACGGCCTGCGCGAGCACGTGCGCGGTGGAGTGCCGCAGCACGTTCAGCCCGTCCGGCGAGTCCAGGCTGACCGGCTCGACGACGGTCTCCTCGGCCGGTGACCAGTCCAGGTCGCGGAGCTGGCCCTGCGGGTCGCGGACCACGACGATCGCCTTGGGGCCGTTCGCGGGCAGTCCGGCCGCGGCCACCGCGTCGGCCGCCGTCGTCCCGGCGGCGACGACGACGGGGTCGGCCACGGCGGGGGTACGGGGTGCGGACACGGTGATTCCTCCAAGCAGTACGAAACGGTGCCGGCAGTCGGCTCCTGCCGATGCTATCGGGTAAGGAAGGGCACTTTAGTAACGCCTCCGGTAGAGCAAGGTGCCCTTCCTAACGGTCGGCGTTGAACCTTTCGCGTCTCGAATCCGAACTACGTGGTGTGGCCGGAAACCGGTGCCGGTCGCGCCGAGAGGGATGGGGGCACGAGATGGCGAGCACGCACGGCGGTGGCCGTCCGCGGCGGATCGTGGCGGTGACCGCGCTGACCGCGGTCGGGCTGCTGCTCTGGCCCGCTGCGGCGGCGCAGGCCGCGGACGTGACGACCACCCCGACGGAGGCGCGGCAGGGCGACGCCGTACGGCTGGAGTTCAGCGTGCCCGAGGAGCGCGCCGGCACGACGACCAAGCAGGTCGAAATCCGGTTGCCGGCCGGCGCGCCGGTGGCCGAGGTCTACCCGATGTCGGTCGACGGCTGGGCGCCCAGGATCGACTCCAAGACCCTGGACAAGCCGGTCGCGGGCATCCACTCCTCCGGGGTGAGCACCGTGACCACGGCGGTGACGTGGGTCCGCGTCGGCCAGGGTGCGACCGGCCCGGCCAAACTGGCCCTGTCCATGGGCCCGTTGCCGCAGGCCGAGCGGCTCACGTTCGAGGTCGTCCAGACGTACGCCGACGGCACGGTCGTCCGGTGGGCGGATGCCGGCGGCGACCACCGCGCGCCGGTGCTGACGCTGCTGCCGGCGGTCCCGGGCGCCGCCGGACCGGCCGCGCACGGCGGCCACGGCGCGCCGGCGGCCGGCGGACCCGCCGCCGGGGACAGCGGTGTGAATCCCGCACCGGTCGGCCGGGAGGGCGACGAGGATTCCGGCAACGCCGACGGAATGCTGGCCGCCGGACTGCTGGCCGGGCTGGGCGGCGGCGCGGCGATCGGCTGGGTGATCAGTCGTTGGCGGCGGCGCGACCCGGTCCAGGCCGCCGCGCTCGCCGAGGCGACCGGCAGCGCCGACGAGCCACCTTCCCTCGCCGAGATCACCGGCCGCGCGGACGAGCCGGTGTCCGCCTCCCGTTGATCCACCCGGGTTCCTGCAAACCGCGCCATCCGAGCCGCGCGGACAGCCCAATGTCCGGGAGCCCGAGTCGATCAAGCCTGGGGCGGACCAGGGCCGTCAGGGCAGCCAGGCGGGTAGCGGCTCGCGGGCGGCCAGCCACGCGTCGGGGACGCCGCCCGGGGTGCCGACCCCGGTGTACGCCGCCACCACCGCCCCCGCGATGGCGGCCGTGGTGTCCACGTCGCCGCCGGCGCGTACGCAGGTCCGGATCGCCGTCGGGTAGTCGTCGAGGTGTGTCGCGGCAACCCAGAGCGTGAACGCGACGGTGTCCTGGGCGGTCACCCGGGCGCCGTTGCCGAGCGCGGCCACCACGCGGGACAGCGGGCGGCCGAGCAGCCCGATGGCGGTGTGTACGCCACGGTGCACCTGGGTGCCCGCGTCGACCACGGCGGCGACCCCGGCGAGGAGCCGGGCCGGGGCCGGTCGGTGGCCGTCGAGGCGGGCCCGGGCGGCGAGCGCGGCGGCCACCGCCACGGCGACCGCGCCGGCGATCCCCTCGGGGTGTGCGTGGGTCACCTCGGCCGAGGCGCGGGCCTGCGCGGCCGCGCGGGCCGTGGAGTCGGCGAAGTACGCGCCCAGCGGACCCACCCGCATGGCTGCCCCGTTTCCGCAGGAGCCCTGCCCGTCGAAGGCGGACGCGGCGGCCACCGGCCACGGGGTGCCGCTGCGGATCAGCCGCAGGGTCAGCATCGCGCCCGCGCCGTAGCCGCGTCGCGCGTCGCAGCGCTCGGCGAACGCCAGCGCCAGCCGGTCCCGGTCGATGGCGCCCGCCGCGGCCAGTTCGGCGACGACCGAGCAGGCCATCTCGGTGTCGTCGGTCCAGGACCACGGTGCCGGTGGCAGGCTGCCCGCGCCGGGATCGGCCACGCCCGACGGGCCGGCCCACGCGCCGGGCACGTCGTCGCCGGGAACGACGGCCGTGGCCGACGGGCCGGCCCACGCGCCGGGCACGTCGTCGCCGGGAACGACGGCCGTGGCCGGCGGGGCGTACCGCTCGCCGAGCGCGTCACCGGTGGAGAGGCCGGCGAGACTGTCTCGGGCGAGCGCCAGCCGAGCGTCGGCGAACAGGGTGAAGGACATCGTCGTACCAGCTTGCCCGCTTCCCGGGTACGTCGCAACGCGATCAACTTGCCAGGCCAAGTACCGTCTTGTCGTGGCCTCCGTGCTCCTGGTCGAAGACGATCACGTCGTACGCGGCGCGATGCTGCGGTCCCTCGCTGACCGGGGGCACGCCGTGCACGCCGTGGGCACCGCCCTGGACGCGCTGCGACGGGTCGCCGCGGAGACGCCCGACCTGGTGGTGTTGGACCTGGGCCTGCCCGACCTGGACGGCTCGGACGCGCTGCGGATGCTGCGCGGCATCACCGACATCCCGATCATCATCGCCACCGCCCGCGACGACGAGCAGTCGGTGGTCAAGCTGCTGCGCGCCGGGGCCGACGACTACATGGTCAAGCCGTTCACCGGCGCGCACCTGGACGCCCGCATCACCACGGTCCTGCGGCGCGCCGGACGGGCCAGCCGGACGGTGCAGCCGGCGGTGCACACCGTCGGCGGGCTGCGGGTGGACGTCGGTGAGCGCAGCGCTCATCTCGACGGGGAGCCGCTGGCGCTGACCCGTAAGGAATTCGACCTGCTGGCGTATCTCGCCGCACGACCCGGGCGGGTAGTGTCCCGCCGGGAACTCTTGGAGGAGGTATGGCGGCAGCCATCGGTCGGCGAGGATCAGACCATCGACGTACACCTGTACTGGCTTCGCCGAAAGATGGGCGAGTCCGCGGCGAAGCCGCGCTACCTGCGCACCGTGCGGGGGGTCGGGTTCCGGCTGGTGGCACCGGACTGAGGACCGCGCTGGCCCTGCTCACGGCCGGCATGTGCAGCCTCGTCGCGCTCGCGTTCCTGATCCCGCTCGGGTTGAGCCTGCGGGGGCAGACACGGGACGAGGCGATCGCCGAGGCGGCCCGACGCAGCGCGCTGGTCACCGGCGCGTTGGCGGTGAGCACGGACCGCGCGGTGGTCGAACGGGCCGTCGTGGCCAGCGGCGACGATGCCGCCGTCCGGCCGGTGGTGTACGGGTTGGGGCTGGACGAGTCCGCGGGCCGCGCCGGTGGCGCCGACCTGGACCGGGCCCGCGCCGACCGCCGCTCGCTGGTCACCGACGTCGACGGCGGGGTGGTCCGGCTCGACCCGGTGGTCCTGGGTGACCGGACGGCCGTGGTCGAGGTGTTCGTGCCGGACTCGACGCTGGGCGAGGGCGCCGGTGGCACCTGGTTGCTCCTGTTCGCGGTGGGCGCGGCGATGGTCGGCGCGGCGGTGCTGGTGGTCGACCGGGTGGCCGCCCGGGCGGTGGACGCCACCCAGGGTCTGGTCAAGGCCGCCCTGTCGATCGGTGACGGCGACCTGGGCGTACGCGTGGAGCCGACCGGCCCGCGCGAGCTGGCGGAGGCCGGGTACGCCTTCAACCGGATGGCCGACCGGCTGGACGCGGCCCGCACCGACGAGCGAGAGCTGGTGGCCGACCTGTCGCACCGGCTGCGGACGCCGTTGACCGTGCTCCGGCTCGACGCGGAGGCGCTGGAGTCCGACGACACCAGCGTGGGCTCGTTCAGCCCGGCGGAGCTGGACCGGCTGCGGGGTATCCGGCGCATCCGGCAGGCGATCGTCACGCTCGAGGGCGAGATCGACGTGCTGATCAAGACCACCCGCAAGGCGGTGGCGCACGAGGCCGGCCCGGCCGAGTGCGACGTCAGCGAGGTGGTCCGGGACCGGATGGTGTTCTGGGCGGCGCTGGCCGGTGACCAGAACCGGCCGCAGCGGGTGACCGGCGCCCAACTGCGCATCCCCGCGCCCGTGCCGCGGGCCGAGCTGGCCGCCGCGTTGGACGCGGTGATCGGCAACGTCTTCCGTTACACGCCGCAGGGTACGGCGTTCGAGGTGGCCGTGTCCCGCCGCGACGGGTACGTGGCGATCCGGATCGACGACGCCGGCCCGGGTATCGCCAACCCGGATCGGGCGCTGCGGCGGGGCACCAGCGACCAGGGCTCGACGGGGCTCGGCCTGGACATCGCCAAGCGGGTGGCGTTGCAGGCGAACGGCTCGGTCAGCATCGACCGGGCCCGGTTGGGCGGCGCCAGCGTGGTGATGCTGCTCGCCGACCCCGAGGCGACGCCCCGGCAGGTCAGCAGGTTCGGCCTGGTGGGCCGGATGGCCCGCGACGCCCGGGATCAGAAGAGCAGCGGTCGTCGCTGGCCCCGCCAGCGCCCCACCGACGACTGAGCGTCCACCGGCGGGCGAGGACCGCCCGACCGGCGACCGAGCACTGTCGACCGACGGCCGAGGTCCGCCCGGCCGATCGGTTGATGGGCACGCTCCGATCGGCCGGGCGGGCCGGGGCTGTGCGGCGGCACAAGTCTTCCTTAGATCGAGGTTAACGAGCGCGGTCAGCCGCTTGCGGGCTGACAGGATCAGTGCACGAACCCACCAGTTCCACCGGCCAGCGCACCGCGCACCCACCGGCCGGTGGAGCCGTGCGCGCGGCGGGAGTCTCAGGTCCCCCCACACCCACGCTCCCGCCGCGCGCCCCGCTCACCCCGTACCTCAGCGGGCGTCGGCCACGTACGCGTCGATCTCCTCGATGATCCGCTGCTTGCCGGCCGGGTCGAGGAAGGACGCGGTCACCGCGTTGCGGGCCAGCGCGGCCAGCTCCCCCGGGCCCGCACCGAGCAGTCGGGCCGCCACCGCGTACTCGTCGTTGAGGGTGGTGCCGAACATCGGCGGGTCGTCGGAGTTGATGGTGACCAGCAGCCCGGCCTCGACCAGCCGGGGCAGCGGGTGCTCGTCGAGGGTGGCCACGGCCCGGGTCCGCACGTTCGAGGTCGGGCAGATCTCCATCCCGATCTGCCGTTCGGCGAGGTAGGTGAGCAGTTCCGGATCCTGTGCGGCGGAGATGCCGTGCCCGATCCGCTCCGCGCCCAGCTCGTGCAGGGCGTCCCAGATGGTCTGCGGGCCGGTGGTCTCGCCGGCGTGCGGCACCGAGCGCAGGCCGGCGGCGCGGGCCTGGTCGAAGTAGGGCCGGAACTGCGGCCGGGGTACGCCGATCTCCGGGCCGCCCAGACCGAAGCTGATCAGCGAGTCCGGCCGCTCGTCGAGGGCGATCCGCAGCGTCTCCTCGGCGGCCGGCAGGCCGGCCTCGCCGGGGATGTCGAAGCACCAGCGCAGGTCGAGGCCGAAGTCGGCGGCGGCGCGCTTGCGGGCGTCCTCGATCGCCTCGCAGAACGCGGGCGCGGGAATGCCCCGCCGCACGTGCGAGTACGGGGTGATGGTCAGCTCGGCGTACCGGACCTGCTGGCGGGCCAGCTCCCGGGCCACCTCGTGGGTGAGGAGCCAGACGTCCTCCGGGTCCCGGATGAGGTCGACGACGCTCAGGTAGACCTCGATGAAGTGCGCGAAGTCGCGGAACTCGAAGTAGCTGGCGAGCGCGTCCGGGTCGGCCGGGACGGGGGTGTTGCCCTCGTGGCGGGCGGCCAGCTCGGCGACGATCCGGGGCGAGGCGGAGCCGACGTGGTGCACGTGCAGCTCCACCTTGGGCAGACCGGCGATGAAGGTGGTCAGATCGGTCACGGATTCTCCTGTGCGGGGGCGCCGGTACGGGCGACGACGAAGACACGGCGGAACGGGAAGGACACCTGACCGTGCCGCACCGGGTAGGCGGCGCTGAGGCGTACCCCCAGCTCGGCCCGGAAGGCCGACCAGCCGGCGGCGTCCAGCGCGGCCCGGACGGGTCGCAGCGCGGTGCCCTCCATCCAGGCCAGTACCGGGTGGTCGGCGGCGGGATCGGCCGGCAGCAGGTGCACGTAGGTAGTCTCCCAGGCGTCCACCGCGCAGCCCGCGGTGGTCAGCAGGTCCGCGTAGTCGGCCGGGTCGTCGACGGGGTCGGCCCGCTGGAGCGGGGCCAGCTCGGCCCGCCAGGCCGGGAGACCGGCGACCTCGCGCAGTGCCCGGTGTGACGGGGCGTCGAAGTTGCCGGGGACCTGCATGGCGAGCCAGGCGCCGGCGGGCAGTTCGACGGCCCAGCGGCGCAGCAACTCCTGGTGGCCGGGCACCCACTGCAGGGCCGCGGTCGTGACCACCACGTCCTCGTCACCGGTTGGACGCCAGTCGCGCAGGTCGGCGACGGCGAACTCGACCGGGGTCGGCAGGGCCCGCGCGCGGTCGATCATCTCGGGCGCGGAGTCGAGGCCGACGACCCGCGCGTCCGGCCAGCGTTCGGCCAGGACGGCGGTGAGGTGGCCGGGACCGCAGCCGAGGTCGATCACCGTTCGGGGCCGGGCGGCGGGGATCCGGCTGAGCAGGTCGTAAAAGGGGCGGGAGCGCTCGTCGGAGTAGCGCAGGTACGTCGTCGGATCCCACATCGCAGCCTCCAAACCGTACGTCCGTCTTGTTGACGGTACGACTCGCGTGGCAGCCCGGCAACCCGATCACTAGGCTCGGGGCATGGAACAGCGCAGCTTCAACCGGCTCGGCCGGACCGTCGGGGTCGTCGGCCTGGGCGCCTGGCAACTCGGCGCCGACTGGGGGACCGTCAGCGAGACCGACGCCATGGCCGTGCTCAGCGCCGCCGTGGACGCCGGAGTCACCTTCCTGGACACCGCCGACGTGTACGGCGACGGCCGCAGCGAGCAGCTGATCGGCCGCTTCCTGCGCTCCCGGCCGGACGCCGGGCTGACCGTCGCCACCAAGATGGGCCGGCGCGTCGAGCAGCGGCCCGAGGCGTACACCATGGCCAACTTCCGGCAGTGGACCGACCGGTCCCGGGCCAACCTCGGGATGGACACCCTGGACCTGGTCCAACTGCACTGCCCGCCGACCGCCGTCTTCGCCGACGACGCGGTCTTCGACGCCCTGGACACCCTCGTCGCGGAGAAGGCCATCGCGGGGTACGGCGTCAGCGTGGAGACCTGCGACCAGGCGCTGACCGCCATCGCCCGGCCCGGCGTGGCCAGCGTCCAGATCATCCTCAACGCCGTCCGGCACAAGCCACTGGAGCAGGTGCTGCCGGCGGCCGCCGAGGCCGGCGTCGGGATCATCGCCCGGGTGCCGCTGGCCAGTGGCCTGCTCTCCGGCCGGTACGACGAGCACACCGAGTTCCCCGCCGACGACCACCGCAACTACAACCGCAACGGTGCGGCGTTCGACGTGGGCGAGACGTTCTCCGGCGTCGACTACACGCAGGGGCTCGCGGCCGTACGCCGGCTCGCGCCGCTTGTCGACGCCGACCGCACCATGGCCCAGTTCGCGCTGCGGTGGGTGCTGGACCAGGCCGGCGTCACCGTCGTCATCCCGGGCGCGCGCGACGCCGAGCAGGCGCGGCGCAACGCCGCCGCGGCGGACCTGCCGCCACTGGAGGCCGCCCAACTGGCCGGTGTACGCGAGGTCTACGACGAGCTGATCCGCCCGCAGGTGCACGACCGGTGGTGAGCCGCCGACCCCGGGTGCTCGCGTCGCGCCGTCAAGACGACGATGCTGGACGCCCGGGGCGGCGTGCCGCCCGATCCGGCGAGGAGGGTGCGCGATGAGGGGTTGGCTGACACTCACCCTCGGCCTGCTGGCCGTGGTGATCGGTGCGGTGTGGACGGTGCAGGGCCTCGGCTACGTCGACGGCAGCCCGATGACCGACGAGACGCTCTGGGTGGTGGTGGGCCCGATCGTGGCCGCCGCCGGACTGGTGGCGCTCTGGCTGGGACTGCGCTCACGACGCCGCCGGTGAGAAGCCAGCCTGGTCGCCGGCGCGAGCGGGTGAGCGGTGGACGTGGAAAGCCCCGCATCCCAGCACGGGATACGGGGCTTCACTTCAACGAGCCCTGACCGGCGGGGGCCGGCCAGATGTGTCAGAGGGGACGGACCTGCTCGGCCTGCGGGCCCTTCTGACCCTGGGCGATCTCGAACTCCACCCGCTGGTTCTCCTCCAGCGTGCGGTAGCCGCTGGTCTGGATGGCCGAGAAGTGGACGAACACGTCAGCACCCCCGCCGTCGACGGTGATGAAGCCGAAGCCCTTGTCAGCGTTGAACCACTTCACGGTTCCCTGCGCCATGTGTATCTCCTTCTAAAACTGGCGGCCGTGCACGCCGTGCGGCCGATTGGCCGTTTTCGAGCAGCGGCGTCTGAGGCGGCCCCCACGAAGGAGACTTCTCTCAACCCACGCCATCTCGCAACAGCGTGGAACAGCAAATCACGTACGCAAAAAGTCTGCACGACCTGTCCGACGAATTTCTCCGACATGTGACCTGACGGATGACTCAGGTCGCTGGGCGGCGTTGCGAGTCGTGCGAAAGGCCCCCTTCCCGTCGATGGGGAAGAGGGCCTGACGTCTATGCGTCGGTCAGTCCGGCCAGTGGCCGGTCATCCGGCGGACGCCGACCGCCCCGCCCCGGTCCACGGCGGCACGGACCACCGCGAAGATGGCCCCCTGCAACGCCGCGGCGGCCAGGATCTCTCCCCAACCACGGTCCTCGTCGGTGGCGTTCGGCGCCTCGCCGTCGCCCGCCGTGACCTTCCAGACCTGCCGGAAGATCGCGCCGGCCACCGTACCCGCGGCGATACCCAACAACACGCCGACCGGCCGGTACGCGACCTTGCCGATGCTCCTGCTCACCTACGCCTCCCCCGCACGATCATCAGCACCACCACGGTGGCCACCGCGCTGGCGGCGAGCGCCGCCCACGGCACCGGGTTGCGTCGAACCAGCTCGCCCTTTTCACGGACCAGGCCGCCCTTGTCGTACGCCTGGGCGCGGGCCATCCCGGCGCCGCGCGCGGCCTGCCCGCGGACCCGGGCCACGGTCTGCGCCGCCTGCTCGCGCATCCGCTCCTTCGCCTGTTCGGCGGACTCCTTCAGGCGGGCCTTGACGTCCGCCTTGGCGGCCAACGCCTCCATGGTCTCGCCCAGCTCCACCCGGGTACGGCGGATCTCCTCGCGTAGGGCCTCGGTGTCGCCCGTTCCGTTGCCCGTCATGCCCGTCCCCTGTCCTTCACGGCGGCGGCCACGGTGTCCACGTCGGCACGGAGGCTGCGGACCGTCGCCGCCGGCACCGGTGGGACCGCACGACTGACCTGCTTCTTGCCCACCAGCGCGAGGATGCCGGCCACCAGGAAGAGGGCCACCGCCACGATCAGCGCGGCGGCCCAGGCGGGCAGCACCAGATCCAGCAGCAGGATGGCGGTGGCGACGAGCGCGCCCAGGCCGTAGAACGCCAGCGCCCCGCCGCCGCCGAACAGGCCGATCCCGATGCCGGCGTGCTTGCCCTTCTGGGTCAACTCCGCCCGGGCCAGCGCCAGTTCGTCCCGTACCAGACGGGATACCTGTTCGGTGGCCCGCTGCACCAGCTCGGCGGTGGAGGGCTCGCTCCCATTGCGGGATGTGCGGGCATTCGCCACGTCAGCCATGCTGTCCTCCTTTCCTCATCACCGCGCTGTATGCCCGGAGTCGTCGCCTGTCAATCCTAAAACTCGAGGTGCGGCGACCTGTCGCCGTTGTCGGGATGCCGCGCCGACAAGCTGGCGTGGGTCACCCCGATCACGGCAGAGACGTCCGGCAGCACATCCCCCGCGCAACCCCAACCAAACCTCCCCAGACCCCACCCCACCCATTCGCGGCGATCATGAAGTTATTGCCACGACACGCCGAAGCAAGAGGCAATAACTTTCATGAACAACGGGGTGAGTACGGGGGTCAGGGGCGGGTTTCCTCGGGGCCTACGAAGGCCTCGCTGCGGGCGTCGCCGTCGTCGCTACCGCCGAAGACGCGGGCGTCGTCGGGGGCCTCGGTGTCGGAGAGGCGTCGGGTCGGCCGCCTGGGCTGCACCCACTGCCAGGACAGGTTGCTGGTGGCGTCGCCCAGTTCGGTGCGGACGCGGGGCATGGCGGTGGGCCGGTTGTCCCGGATCCAGGCCACCAGGTGCTCGCGGACGAGGGCGCGCAGGTCCCACAGACTGCCCGCGTCGGCGGCGCTGACCAGCGCGCGCAGCCGCACCATCCCGCCGGTGGCGTCGGTGACCTGGAGGACGCAGACCCGACCGTCCCACAACTCGGTGCCCTCGACGAGCCGGCGCAGCTCCTCGCGCATGGTCTGCACCGGCACGGCCCAGTCGACGTCGAACTCGGCGGTGCCGAGCACCGCCGCCTCGGTGCGGGTCCAGTTCTGGAACGGCTTGCTGGTGAAGTACGAGGTGGGCAGGATCAGCCGTCGGTCGTCCCAGATCTGGACCACCACGTAGCTGAGGGTCAGCTCCTCGATCCGACCCCACTCCCCCTCGACGACCACCACGTCGTCGAGGCGGACCGCGTCGCTGAAGGCGAGTTGCAGCCCGGCGAAGACGTTGCCGAGCAGGCTCTGGGCGGCCAGGGCGGCCACCACGCCGACGACACCGGCGGAGGTCAGCACGCCGGCGCCGATGCCGCGCACGCTCGGGAACGTCATCAGCATCACGCCGACGGTCAGGATGACGATCACCGCGACGGTCAGCCGGCGCAGCATCACCACCTGGGTACGCACCCGCCGGGCGTGCCGGTTGTTGGGCACGTCGACCCGGAACCGGGCGAGCGCGGTGTCCTCGACGACGATCAACAGCGCCGCCACCAGCCAGGCGGCGCTGGCGATCACACAGAGCACCAGCAGGTGCAGCAGGAGCCGCCGCCAGCTCTCGCCGACGGCGTACCCGGTGGTGAAGCGGGCGGCGAACTGCACCGCGAGGACGGTGGCGGCGACCTGGAACGGACGGTGCGCGTGGTCGGTCAACTCGGTCAACAACAGGGACCGGCGGCCGAACCGCCGGGTGATCCGGTGGACGACCTCGACCAGGAAGAGGGCGACCGCCGCCGCGGCGAGCGCGGCGACGGTCGTTTCGAGATAGCTCTGCACGAGTGGGGCGCTTCCCTTCGACCGAGCGGCGGAACTTCGGGCAAAAGCCCAATAGTGCCCGACGTCCTCGGTATCGACCAGTTCAGACCTTGCGGTACCGGGACTGGAGGAAGCAGTACACGCCGAAGGCGGCGATGCCGAGGGCGACCAGGGTCAGCAGGATGGAGCCGTACGACTGCTCGCGCAGCGTGTGCAGGGCGGCGTCCAGACCACGGGCCTTCTCCGGGTCGTACTTCACCGCCGCGACGATGACCAGCAGGCCGGCGATGCCGTACGCGACACCCTTGGCGACGTACCCGGCGATGCCGAGGCGACGGGCCAGCTGGCGGGTCTTCGGGCTCATCTCGCCGGTCTTGAGGTGCTTCTCGAACGTCTTGCGGATGCCGTAGATGACCAGGCCGATGCCGATCGCCGCGACCACCAGACCGGCCAGGCCGACCAGCCAGCGGCCACCGGTGGAGGTCATCAGCTTGCCGCTCAGCGCCTCCTGGTTGTCGGCGCTGTTCGACCCGGCCTCGGAGAACACCTTGAAGGCGGTCCAGGCGAAGTAGAGGTAGACGATGGTCCGGCCGGCCGAGGCCAGCCGCTCCATGACCCGCTCCTTGCCCCGCTCGGCGCGGTGCCCGCCCGCCGCCTCGAGGCCCTGCCAGATCGCCATGGCGAGCAGGCCGACCGCGACGGCGATGACGAGGAACTTGCCGAGCGGCTGTTCCGAGAGGGTACGCAGCGCGCCGGACTGGTCGCCGTCGTCGGACGACGTGCCGAACGCGATCTGCAACGCCAACCAGGCGAAGAGCAGGTGGACGATGCCGTAGCCGATGAAGCCGGCCCGGGCGAGAAGTTCCAGCCACCGGCTGTCCGCCGTCCGGGAGGCGGTGGCTTCGGCGCTACGGGTGAGTGACATGGCGTCACAATCTCCGATTCCGACGATTCCCAAACGTCGGCCACCGCCGCCCGCGCGGGTCAGTTACCCGGGTTGCGGGAAACGCGGATCTTGACCTGCTGGTCGGTGACGCTGTCGACGGTGACCGCGAACCCGCCGGCCTCGGTGGCCTGCTGGCCGGTGGTGAGGGTGAGCTGCTCGCCGGCGACCTCGACGGTCACCTGGTCGCCCTCGGCGCCGACCAGCTTCGCCTCGACGCCGAGGATGGTGGCGCTCGCCTCGACGCCCCGCTCGAAGGTGACCGTGCAGGCGTCCAGCCCGCAGTCGGTGGAGGCGCCCTGGGAGCTGCAGCCGGCGAGCAGGGCGAGGCCGAGCGCCACGGCGGCAACCAGGCCGGCAGCACGGCGGACGGGGGGCAGGCCGATGGTGGTGGGTCGGTTCGTCACCCCGCCAAGGGTACGAGACGTCCGCGACGACCGGGCGGGGGCGAGCGTGGCCGGCGTCCCGGCTAGGGTCCGGGCATGGCCTTCGACATCGCCCGTACCCGGGCCGCCTATCCCGCCCTGACCGAGGGCTTCGTCCACTTCGACGGCGCCGGGGGCACGCAGACCGCGGCCGGCGTGATCGACGCGGTCACCGACGCCATGCGCGCCGCCGTCGGCAATCGCAGCGCCGCCTTCACGCCCGGTCGTCGGTCGCTGGAGATGGTGGCGCAGGCCCGATCGGCGGTCGCCGACCTGCTCGGGGCCGAGCCGGACGGGGTGGTGCTCGGGCCGAGCGCCACCGCGCTGACGTACACCCTGGCCCGTACCCTCGGCGCGACCTGGCGGCCCGGCGACCAGGTGGTGGTGTCCCGGCTCGACCACGACGCCAACGTGCGCCCGTGGGTGCAGGCCGCCGAGGCGGCCGGCGCGACGGTGCGCTGGGCCGAGTTCGACCGGCACACCGGCGAGCTGCCCAGCGGCCAGTACGCCGACCTGGTGGGCGAGCGGACCCGGCTGGTGGCGGTGACCGCCGGCAGCAACGCCATCGGCACCGTGCCGGACGTGCCGGCGATCGCCAAGATCGCACACTCGGTCGGGGCGTTGGTCTGCGTGGACGGCGTGCATTCCGTGCCGCACGGTCCGACCGACCTGACGTCGCTCGGCGCGGACGTGCTGGTCACCAGCGCGTACAAGTGGTCCGGGCCGCACCTGGCCGCGATGGTGGCCGACCCGAGCCGGTGGGCGGCGTTGCGCCCGGCGAAGCTGGTGCCGTCCGCCGACGCCGCGCCGGACCGTTTCGAGTACGGCACACCGAGCTTCCCGCTGCTGGCCGGCGTGACGGCCGCCGTGGATCACCTGGCCGCCCTGGACCCGGACGCGACCGGCGACCGCCGGGCGCGGCTGCGGTCCGGGTTGGCCGCCGCCCAGGCCCACGAGGAGGCGCTGCTGGATCGGCTGCTCGCCGGTCTCGCCGCGCGGCCCGCCGTCACGGTCTACGGCTCGCCGGCCCGGCGCTGCCCGACCGTCTCCTTCCGGGTCGCCGGGCTGTCGCCGCAGCAGACCCAGCAGGCGCTGGGCGATGCCGGGTTCTGCCTGTCGGCCGGCGACTACTACGCCTACGAGTACTTCCAGACGATGGGTCTGCGCGACAGCGGCGGCGCGGTGCGGGCCAGCATCTACCACTACAACACGGTGGACGAGGTGGACCGGTTGCTCGCCGAACTCGACGTGCTTGCCGCCGGGGCTGGGACAATGGCCCGGTGAGCACCCTCGTCGAGGACAATCCCGCCAAGAACCGATTCGAGATCCTGGTCGACGACGCGTTGGCCGGCTTCACCGCCTACCTGCAGCGTGGCGACGACGTGCTGGTCTTCACGCACACCCAGGTGGACCCGGGCTTCCAGGGCAAGGGCGTCGGCGGCGCGCTGATCCGCGGCACCCTCGACCAGGTGCGGGCCCGGGGTGGGCGGGTGGTGCCGCAGTGCCCGTTCGTGGCGGCGTTCATCGACAAGCATCCCGAGTACGCCGACCTGGTCGCCGAGCAACCGTAGCGTCAGCGGGTCCGGCCGGTCAGCACCTCGGCGGCGGCCCGCCCGCTGGCCCGGGTGGCGCCGTGGGTGGCCAGGTGCACCGCCCCGACGACCAGCGCGGGCACACCCAGCTCGACCACGACCGCGTCCGGCCGATTGGCGAGCGCTCGCCGCACCGCCGCCTGCATCCAGTCGTGCCGGTGCAGGTCACGGACGACCAGCACCAGCGGGTGGTCCCCGGCGTCGGCTCCCGGGTCGGCGGGCACGTCGGGCTCGGCGTGGCGGACCGTCGTCGTGCCGGGCAGCAGTTCGCCCAACGGCTCGCCGATGCCCCACGGGGTCTCCGCGCCGATGGCGATGTTGCGCGGCGGCTCGAACTCGACCACGTGGGCGGCGCGGGTCAGGGGCAGCGCGACCGGGGCGTCCGGGCCGGTGCTGATCCGGACGGCCCGGCGGGCGGCGACCAGCCCGACGTCGGTGGCCCGGTGGGTGAGGCTCGGGCGGGCGGCGCGGGCGGCCACCGTCCAGGCGGCGAGCTGGCCGACCCGCTTGGCGGCCTCGGCGAGGCGTTCCTCGGGCAGCTCACCGGAGACGACGGCGGCCACGATGGCGTCGCGCAGTTCCCGGGCGGCGTCCTCGTCGCTGCGCTCGCCACCGACGCAGATGGCGTCGGCCCCGGCCGCGAGCGCCCGCACGGCCGCGCCCGCGAAGCCGTACCGGTCGGCGACCGCGCGCATCTCCACGGCGTCGGTCACGACCACGCCGGAGAAGCCCAACTCGTCGCGGAGCAGCCCGCCCAGGATGCGCTGGCTCAGCGTGGCCGGCAGGTCCGCGTCGAGCGCGGGCACGAGCAGGTGGCCGGTCATCACCGCCTGCGCGCCGGCCGCCACCGCCGCCCGGAACGGGGCCAGCTCGCAGGCGTCCAGGCGGGCCCGGTCGGCGGTGATGCGCGGCAGGTCGTGGTGGGAGTCGACGCGGGTGTCGCCGTGCCCGGGGAAGTGCTTGGCGCAGGCGGCCACGCCGCCACCCTGGAGGCCACGGATCCAGGCGGCGGTGTGCCGCGCGACGAGCGCCGGGTCGGCCCCGAACGAGCGGACGCCGATCACCGGGTTGGCCGGGTTGGAGTTGACGTCGGCGTCCGGGGCGTAGTCGAGGGTCACCCCGGCCGCCGCCAGCTCGATGCCGAGGTCGAGGGCGACGGCCTCGGTCAGCGCCGGGTCGTCGACCGCGCCGAGGGCGTAGTTACCCGGCCGGGAGCTGCCCCGGGCGGACTCGATCCGGGTGACGTCGCCGGCTTCCTCGTCGATCGCCACGATGACGTCCGGCCGTTCGGCGCGCAGCGTCGCGGTGAGCGCCGCCACCTGGGCGGTGTCGACGACGTTGCGGGCGAACAGCACCACCGAGCCGAGCCCTTCGCCGAGCCAGCGGCACACCCAGGGCGGCGGCGTGGTGCCGACGAAACCGGGTTGCAGGACGGCGGCTGCCAACGTCGGAAGGTGCCCGGCCGGCGCGGTCACGCCGTCGCCTCGGAACGGTCGACGTTTCCCGCCGGCGCGGTGACGCCGACCCGCTGGTTGCGCTCGCTCATGCGGCCCCGTACCCCATCTCTCGCGCGCCCTCGGCGCACCGCCCTGGGCAGGCGGTGCTGCCATGGTCACACCGAGCGATTCAATAGTCAATAAACCTTACAGTTGCCCGATGGGACCCTTCCCCGGAAGAGTGCGGGGATGGACACCGCCCCGCTGGCCGACGCCACGAGCCCGGCCGACATCCCCGGCGTACGCCTGCTCGGCCTGGTGGTCGGCGCTCTGCTGCTGCTCGCCGCGATCCGGGCCATGTTCGGTCGACGCTGAGGCGATCGGGCCCCGACCCGCCGGTGTGGCCCGCCGCGACCGGGGTACGGCTCTCCCCGACAGCAGGACCGCGCGCCGAAGGGGAAGCCATGAAGATCGGATATTTTCTGTCCAGTGAGGAGTACCCGCCGGCCGAGCTGCTGGCGCAGGCCCGCGGCGCCGAGGCGGCCGGCTTCGAGGCACTGTGGATCTCCGACCACTACCATCCCTGGGTCGACGCGCAGGGGCAGAGCCCCTTCGTCTGGTCGATGATCGGCGCGCTCAGCCAGGTCTGCGCGCTGCCGGTGACCACGGCGGTGACCTGCCCGACCGTACGGATCCACCCGGCCGTGATCGCCCAGGCGGCGGCGACCAGCGCGGTGCTGCACGGCGGCCGGTTCGTGCTCGGCGTCGGCACCGGCGAGGCGCTCAACGAGCACATCTTCGGCGACGCCTGGCCCTCCGCCGACGTGCGGCTGGAGATGCTCGAAGAGTCCGTCGAGGTCATCCGCGAGCTGTGGCGGGGCGACTTCGTCAACCACCGGGGCACGCACTACACGGTGGAGAACGCCCGGGTCTACACGCTGCCGGACACCCCGCCGTCGATCTACGTCTCCGGGTTCGGGCCGAAGGCCGTCGACCTGGCCGCCCGCATCGGCGACGGCTACGTGAGCACCATGCCCGACGGCGACCTGGTCCGGCGCTTCCGGGAGAACGGCGGCGGCGACAAGCCGTGCCAGGCCGGGTTCAAGGCGGCGTACGCGGCCAGCGAGGAAGAGGGCGCACGGATCGCGTACGAGCGCTGGCCCAACGCGGGCGTGCCGGGCGAGCTGTCGCAGGTGCTGCCCTCGCCGCGCCACTTCGAACAGGCCTCCGAGCTGGTCACGCAGGACATGGTGCGGGAGTCGTTCGTCTGCGGCAACAGCGCCGACGCGCACCTGGAGATGATCGACAAGTACGCCAAGGCCGGCTTCGACGAGCTGTACGTGGCCAACACCGGCCCGCACTTCCAGGGCCTGTTCGACCTCTACCAGCGCGAGGTCCTGCCCCGCCTACGGTGAGACCTGACGCACCCGAGCCCATGATCGCAACGGAGTGTTTCGGTGGTCATGGGCTCGGGTACCTCCGGCCCTCGATGAAACTGTCCACGCACTCGATGACGTTGCGCCGCGCCGCGAAGAGCCTCTTCGGCTGGAAAGCGCTCCGGCCCAACCAGCTCGCCGCCATGCGCGCGGTGATGAAGCGACACGACGCCCTGGTGGTGTTGCCCACCGGGGCCGGCAAGTCGGCGATCTACCAGATCCCGGCCAGCCTGATCCCCGGCCCGACCGTGGTGATCTCTCCGCTGCTGGCCCTCCAGCAGGACCAGATCGCGGCGCTCAACGAGCGGCAACGTCCCGAGCTGCGGGCGGTACGGATCAGCTCGAACGAGTCGGCCGGCCAGCAGGCCGAGGCGATCGCCGAGATCCAGGCCGGGCGGGCCGAGTTCCTGTTCATCACCCCGGAGCAGTTGAGCAACCCGGACCGGATGGCTGAGGTCGCCGCGCTGAAGCCGGCGCTGGTCGCGATCGACGAGGCGCACTGCATCTCCGCCTGGGGGCACGACTTCCGGCCCGACTACCTGGCGCTGGGCCACCTCATCGAGGGCATCGGCCGACCGCCGGTGGTCGCGCTGACCGCCACCGCGTCCCCGCCCGTACGCGACGACATCATCGCCCGGCTGCGGCTGCGCGATCCGGAGGTGGTGGTCTCCGGGCTGGACCGGCCCAACCTCTTCCTCGAGGTGGCGCACTGCCCGACCGAGGACTACCGGTGGCGGCGGCTGATCGCCCTGCTGCGCGACGACGAACGGCCCGGGATCATCTACGTGCCGACCCGCCGCTCGGCCGAGGAGTTGGCCGAGAAGTTGACCAAGGCGGGCTTCCCGGCGCAGTTCTACCACGGTGGGATGCCCACCGGCGCGCGCAACGACCTGCACGAGGCGTTCCTCGCCGACCAGGTGCCCATCATGGTCGCCACCTCGGCGTTCGGCATGGGCATCGACAAGCCGAACATCGCCTGGGTGGTGCACACGGCGCTGCCCGACTCGCCGGACAGCTACTTCCAGGAGATCGGCCGGGCCGGGCGGGACGGGCAACCGGCCCGGGTGCTGCTGCTCTGGCGGGCCGAGGACGTGGGCCTGCAACGGTTCTTCAGCGGCGGCCTGCCGGACGAGAACGAGCTGCGGGACCTGGCCGCGCTGCTGCGCCGCAAGCCGGCCACCAAGACCGAACTGCGGGAGGCCACCGGCCTGGGACCGCGCAAGCTGGGCCAGTACCTGGCGCTGCTGGAGCAGGTGGGGGCCGCCGAGCCCCGCGCCCGCCAGCGCATCGGGGCCCCGCGCTACTCCCCCGCGCCGGTCGACGCGGCGGCGGCCGCCCTGGCCGAGGCGGAACGCCAGCAGACGGTGACGCGTTCGCGTACCGACATGATGCGGGCGTTCGCCGAGACCACCGCCTGCCGGGGGCAGACCCTGCTGGCCTACTTCGGCGAGCAGATGACCGAGGTCTGCGCGCACTGCGACAACTGCCACCGGGGTACCAGCACCGCCGACGAGGGCGCGGTCGGCCCGTTCCCGGTGCACAGTCAGGTGCGGCACGGCGAGTGGGGGCGCGGCCTGGTGCTCAGCTACGAGGACGACAAGATGACGGTCCTCTTCGACGAGGTCGGGTACAAGACCCTCTCGGTGCGCGTGGTGTCCGAGCAGGGTCTGCTGACCCTCGACTAGCCTGACCCGGGCACCACACGGGCCCGGTGGATCGACTCAAGCAGCACCGATTGACCACACAGCGCAGGGCGGAAGGGGCATTGCCGTGATCGAGCAGCCGGCGTACACCGGTTTCGGTTTCTCCGACGAGGAGTGGGGGCTGCTGGTCGGCCTGCCGCAGTCGGTGCTGACCGCGGCGAGCGCCGCCGAGTCCGACGGCACCCGCCGGACCATGGCGGAGAACGCGGCCGGTCTGGAGTCCATCGGGGCGGGCCGGGAGTCGGCCAACCCCCTCGTCGCCGCCGTGGCCGGGGAGATCGTGACCCGGGTCGGCGACCCCGAGGCCGGCGAGGAGCTGCCGGTCATCGCGCCCGCCGACCCGCAGGCGTACATCGACGACGTGCTGGTGCGGGCCCGTGAGGCGGCCGTGCTGCTGGCCGCCCGGGTGGACGAGGGCGAGGCCGGCGCGTACAAGCACTGGCTGGTGACCATCGCCGACCAGGTCGTGGGCGCGGCGTCCAGCGGCGGTCTGCTGGGCCTGGGCGGCGAGTCGGTCAGCGACTCCGAGCGGCGGTTCCGCGACCGACTCGCCCAGGTGCTCAACGACTGACCGGGGCGGCGTCCGAAAGCGACGGTTCGGTCGGCTCGGCGGCCAGCGCCGCGGGGTCGGCCGGCCGGACGCCGCGCAGCGTCAGCAGCGCGGTCACCGCGCCGAGCGCCATCGCCACCATGGCGGCGAGGGCGGCGAGGTGCAGCCCGTCGGTGAAGGCGAACCGGGCCGCGTGCAGCACCGCTTCGCCGACCTCCGCCGGCAGTCCCCGGGTCACGGCGAGCGCGCCGCCCAGGGTCTCGCCGGCCGCGTCGCGGACGCCCGTCGGCAGCCCGGCCGGCAGCTCGTCCAGAACCTCCCGGTGGTAGATCGCGGCGCCCACGCTGCCCAGGATGGCCATTCCCAGCGCGCCACCCAGTTCGCTGCTGGACTCGGTCAGCGCGGAGGCGACACCGGCCTGCTCCGGCGGGGCCGCGCCGAGCACCAGCTCGGTGACGAGCGACATCACCATCACCAGGCCGCCGGCGTACACGCTCGCGCCGACGAGCAGCAGCCAGAGCGGCGTCTCGGGGGTGACCCGGGTCAGCACCGCGAAGCCGACGACGGCGATCACGAAGCCGGCCCCGATCAGGTACGCCCGCTCGACCCGCTGGGCGAGCGCGGCGGCGGCCGGGGCGACGCCGCCGACCGCGAGCGACGGTACGAGGCTCCACAGTGCCGCCCGCAGTGGACTCAGCCCGAGCACCAGTTGGAGGTGCTGGGTGGTGAAGATGGCGAACCCGACCAGGGCGAACATCGCGAGCAGGTTGACCGCCAGCGATCCCGCGAAGCCGTGCCGGCGGAACAGCGCCAGGTCGATCATGGGGTACGCCCGGGTCCGTTGCCGGTGCAGGAAGAGCGCCCCGACCAGCAGGCCGGCTACGACGGCCAGCACCCGCGCCGCGCTGACGCCGTCGCGGGCCATCTCCTTGATGCCGTAGATCACCGGCAGCAGCGTGCCGAGCGACAGCGCCGCGCTGACCAGGTCGAAGCGGCCGCGCGCCGGGTTGCGGAACTCGGGCACCAGGACCGGGGCGAGCAGGAGCAGGAGCAGCATCGCCGGGATGTTGATCAGGAAGATGGAGCCCCACCAGAAGTGCTCCAGCAGGACGCCGCTGAGCACCGGGCCGATGGCGATGCCGCCGGTGAGCGTGGCGGTCCAGATGCCGATCGCGGTGCCGCGCTGCTTGGCGTCGTGGAACATGTTGCGCACCAGGGCGAGCGTGGAGGGCATCAGGGTGGCCCCGCCGACGCCGAGCACGGCGCGCGCGGCGATCAGGGTCGCGGCGCTGTCGGCGTACGCGGCCAGCAGGGACGCCGCCCCGAAGGCGGTCGCGCCCAGCAGCAGCAGCCGACGCCGGCCGATCCGGTCACCCAGGGCGCCCATGGTGATCAGCAGCCCGGCCAGCACGAAGCCGTAGATGTCGAAGATCCAGAGTTGCTGGGTGGCGCTGGGCCGCAGCTCCTCGCTGATGAACGGGACGGCGAAGTAGAGCACCGACACGTCCATCGAGACGAGGAGCAGCGGCAGCATCAGCACCGCGAATCCGATCCATTCCCGCCGGCCCGCTCGGGGCGCCGGTGCGGTCGTCGCTGTCATGAGAACTCCTTCTGCGTATGCCGTACGCTTTAATGCGTAGACCATACGCAGAACTAGGATGGCGGGGCAAGGAGGAAAAGTGGCGGAGACGAAAGACGACAGCGGCCCGGCGCTCCCGCCGGCCATCGAGAGCGCCTGGGGGCTGCGCGAGCGGGCGCCGAAGGGCCCCCGGCCGGGCCTCACCGTGTCCGGCATCGTCGACGCGGCCATCCGGGTCGCCGACGCCGACGGGCTGGCCGCCGTGTCGATGGGCCGGGTGGCCAAGGAGCTGGGCGCCGCCACCATGGCCCTCTACCGGCACGTCGGCTCGAAGGACGACCTGCTGACGCTCATGGTGGACGCCGGCTACGGCCCCTCACCGGGCCCGGCCGCGCCGGACGACGACTGGCGTGCCGGCCTGACCCGCTGGGCCTGGGCCGAACACGACGTCCTGCGACAGCGCCCGTGGCTGCTGCACATTCCGATCGCCGGGCCGCCCGTCACACCCCAGCAGCTCGGCTGGATGGAGGACGGGCTGGGTTGTCTCGACGGCACCCCGTTGCCGGAGGGCGCGAAGATGTCGATCCTTCTGCTGGTCACCGGATACGTGCGCAACGAGGCGATGCTCACCAACCAGATCGCCGAGGGCAGCCGGGCCGCCGGTGTCGAGCCGGGCGACATGATGCCGGCGTACGGCGCGATGCTGGCGCGACTGATCGACCCGGCCCGCTTCCCCGCGCTGACCCGGGTGCTCGACGCCGGCGTCCTCGACCAGGACGATGATCCGGACGACGAGTTCACGTTCGGCCTCGACCGGATCCTCGACGGCGTCGAGGCCCTGATCGCCCGCCGGACGGCGTGAGGGGGCGCGGGTGCTGGCCAGGAACACCATCGACACGACCGTCCTGCCGCCCGCCGAGCGGTTCGGGATGTGGCTGGACCTGGTGGCGCGCACGTCCGTGCCGTTGCGGATGGAGTCCCCGTACGCCGACGACTTCGCCGCCCGGGCCGAATTCATCGACCTCGGCGCGATCCAACTGGTCAGCTACCAGTACCCCTCACTCGATGCCACCCGCAAGCTGATCCGACAGTCGGACCCGGAGCTGTACATCCTCGCCTTCACCACCAGCGGGGTCGGCACGTCCAGCCAGGACGGTCGACGCAGCGACATCCTGGCCGGCGAGTTCACCTTCTACGACGCCTCGCGCCCGCACGACGTCTGCCACCACGCGAGCGAGCCGGGCCGGACCCGGGCCACCTCGATCACGACGGTGATCCCGCACTCCGCGCTCCCGCTGCCGCCAAAGCGGATGGCCGCGCTCTACGGCGGGCGGATGTCCGGCAGCGAGGGGCTCGGGGCGCTGCTGGCGCAGTTCCTGATCCAGGTGACCGGCCACCCCGAGCAGTACCACGCCGCCGACGCCGGCCGGCTCGGCACGGTGGGCCTCGACCTGGCCACCACCCTGCTCGGCCGGAACCTGGTCGCCGAGGACGCGGTGCCGACCGAGGTCCGCCGCCGTGCGCTGATCACCCAGGTGCAGGCGTACGTCCACCGTCACCTGGGCGACGCCACGCTGGGCCCGCAGACCATCGCGGACGCCCACCACATCTCGCTGCGGACGCTGCACCGCCTGTTCGAGGCCGAGAACACCACCGTGGCGGCGTACATCCGCGACCTTCGGCTGGCCCGGTGCCGGCGCGACCTCACCGACCCGGCGCTGCGGGCCCAGCCGGTGCAGGTCATCGCGGCACGCTGGGGGTTCGGCGACAAGGCCCACTTCAGCCGGGCGTTCCGGGCGGCGTACGGGGTGAGCCCGCAGGCGTGCCGCGACGGCGATCCGGTTACGGCACGGGACGTCAACGACCTGGCGTCCAGAGTCAACTCGGGCCAGGCAGACTGACAACCGACGCGGCAGAGGCGGCGCCCGCGTACCCGGGGCCCGCATTGGCCGCGAACGGGGGCCGTGGCGAGGCGCCCGCCGTGGCGCGCGGCGGGCGGCCGCCCGGTGTCGCCCCCGGCCGAGGCTCCGGCCCCGTCGCTTCCCCCCCAGGATCGTCGGCGGGGCCGGTCAGGCCTTCTCCAGCAGCTCCAACACGACCCGCTCGATCTCCTCGCGGGGGGCGCTCGGGTCGACCGGCACCACCACCCCGTCGTGGTAGAGGTCGACGACCCTCGGGTCCACGTAGGACGTGCGCGCCACGGTCGGGGTGTTGCCCAGCAGCTCCGCCACCGCCCGCATCACCGCGGCCACCGCCCTGCGCCGGGCGGTGACCGAGCGGGCCGGGTCGGCGGCGGCCAACTCCGCCGCCGCGCGCACCGTGGCGTGCCAGGTGCGGAAGTCCTTGGCGGTCATCTCGCCGCCGCTGGCGTCGCGCAGGTAGCCGTTGACCTCGTCGCTGCGCACGTCCCGCCACTGGAGGCCGTCCCAGTAGCCGAACAGCCGGTCCGCCCTGCGGCGACGCCGACGCAGGTTGACCAGCACCTCGCACAGCTGTGGGTCCTCGATCCGGCGCACCTGCTCGATACCGCCCTTGGCGGGGAACTCGAAGACCACGCAGTCGCCCCGGCGTCGCGCGTGCTCCGGGCGCAGGGTCGACACCCCGAACGTCGGATCGTCACCGGCCGCGTACTGGTCACTGCCGACCCGGAACATCCCCATGTCGAGCAGGCGGGCCACGGTGGCCAGCACCCGATCGCGGTTCAGTCCCCGCCCGACGAGGTCCTGCCCCACCCGCTCGCGCAACGTCGGCAGCCGTCGGGCCACCTCCAGCATGTGGTCGAACTTCGCCGCGTCCTGCTTCTCCCGCCACACCGGGTGGTAGAGGTACTGCTTGCGTCCGGCCGCGTCGACGCCGGTGGCCAGGATGTGTCCGTTCGCGTGCGGCGCGATCCACACGTCCTGCCAGGCCGGCGGGATCACCAGGTCGTTCAGCCGCGCCCGGATGGCCGGATCGCGCACGACGGCGCCGCTGGGATCGACGAAGGTCCAGCCCTTGCCGCGCCGGCGTCGCCCGTAGCCGGGCCGAGCCGGGTCGCTACGCCGTAACCGCACCGGAGACCCGCACCGCTCTCTCCACCTCGTTCACGGCAGCCAGCACCTCGTCCAGCGGCAGAGCCGTCAGTGTCGGGTGGGTTCCTACCCCGTCCCACCTGGGCCAATCCCCCTCTCCGGCCCAGAGCGCCCGGTGGCGGGGCCGGTCCGGCGGCGGCCCCCACGCCGCCGGGGGCACCGGCCCGAAGAGCACCACCGAGGCGGTCCCGTACGCGGTCGCCAGGTGCGCCACACCGGTGTCCCCGCTGACCACCAGCCGCGCGTCGGCGACCAGCGCGGCCAGCGCGCCGAGGTCGGTCCGGCCCGCCAGCACGGCGGCCGGCGGCAGACCGGACGCCTCGGCCACCCGCTCGGCCAACCCTCGTTCGTCGGCCGAGCCGGTGACCAGCACGCGGTGCCCCCGCTCCCGCAGCGTCCGGGCCAACGCCGCGAACCGCTCGGCCGGCCACCGCTTGGCGGGGACGTTGCTGCCCGGATGCAGCAGGGTCGCGCCGACCGGCAGGCCGGCCGGGTCGGGCCGGCGCAGGCCCAGGTCACGGCGGTCGGCCGGGATGTCGTACCAGGAGAGCAGCCGGCACCAACGGTCCACCTCGTGCTCGTCGTCGCGCCAGCGCGGACCGTCGCCGAACCCGGCGTCGGCGTTGGCGAAGGCGACGAGCCGCCCGGGACGGGCGGCGGCCAGCAGTCGGTGCGACTGCGGCCCACGCCCGTGCAGGTTCACCGCGATCTCCGGCGCACGGCCCGGCCGCAGCGGCCCGTCCAGCCCGGTGGTGTCCACCAGCTCGTCGACGCCGCCGACCAGGTCGACCAGCGGGGCCAGGCCGCCGGGCGCGGCGAGCGCCAGCTCGTGATCCGGGTACGCGGCCCGCAGCGCCCGCAGCGCGGGCACCGCGGTGACCAGGTCGCCGACGCCGAGGGCGCGCAGCACGAGGATCACGGGTACGACGTCTCCTGCTCGGCGCACACCACCATCTCCCGCACCGCGCAGCCGGGCGGCTGTTGGAGCGCGAACATGATCGCCGCGGCCGTGTCGGCGGGGTCGTTGAGGATGGCGTCCGGACCCGGCCTGTACTGCGGATCGCGTTCGTCGAAGAACGCGGTGCGCATGCCACCGGGGATGAGCAGGGTGACACCGACCTGACCGGCCAGCTCGGCGGCCAGCGCACGGGTGAACCCGACGACGCCGAACTTCGCCGCGCAGTACGCGGTGGCATCGCTGACCGCCTTCACGCCCAGGGTCGAGGCGACCGTGACGATGCGCCCGGCGGAGGTCTGCAGGAACGGGAGCGCGGCCCGGATCACCGCGGCCGTGGCCAGCAGGTCCACCATGATGATCCGGTCCCACGTCTCCCCCGGCACGTCGGCGAGCCGGCCCGGCACGTCCACACCGGCGGCCGTCACCACGGCGTCCAGGCCACCGGCCTGCTCGGCGAGGTGCCGGGTGGCCACCTCGGCGGCGCGGGTGTCGGCGAGGTCGCACTCGGTCCAGTCCACGCCGTCGACCGGCGGCTGCCGGTCCAGCACGAGTGGACGGCCACCGGCGGCGGCCACCGCCGCGACCACCGCCGCGCCGAGCCCGCTGGAACCGCCGGTGACCAGGACGGCGGGTCCGGCGTCGGGTCGTGTGGCGGTCATCGGGTCCGCTCCCCTGTGGTCGTGACCGGGACGGCGATGCCGACCGGCTGTGGCGGCCCGCTGTCGGTGCCGAGGGCCGGTCCGGCGGCGGCGCGCGCGATGAGGTCGCTGGTGGAGCGGCCGTCCAGGTACGGCACCACCACCGTGTTCCCGCCCCACCGACGCAGCACTTCCGCCTCGGGCAGCGTGGCCTCGTCGCCGACACCGCTCGCGTAGTCGCCGCCCTTGACCCAGACGTCCGGGCGTACCCAGGACAGCACCGCCTCGGGCGTCGGCTCGTCGAAGATGAGGACGGCGTCGACGCAGCTCAGAGCGGCCAGCAGCCGGGCGCGGTCGCCCTCGGGCAGCACGGGTCGCTGCGGCCCCTTCAACCCGGCGACGCTGGCGTCGGAGTTCACGCAGACGATCAGGCAGTCGCCGAGCTGCCGGGCGGCCTGCAGGGTGGCCAGGTGCCCGGCGTGCAACAGGTCGAAGCAGCCTCCGGTGGCCACCACCGTGCCGCCCGCGCTGCGCACCTCGGAAAGGAGCGCGGCGACGGCCGCGACACCCACCCGCTCGGCGCCGACGCCGGGCCGGCGGGCGCCGCGCACGCTCACCACGTCGGTGGGGGGCGGCAGGGCCGTGGCCACTCCCCCACCCGCCACGTACGTGGCGGCCTCGGCGACGGCCGCCTGCACCGCCTCGGAGACGAGCGCGCCCTGGGCCAGCGCGAGGCTCGCGGCGGCGGCGAAGCGGTCGCCCGCCCCGCAGGTGTCGCCCTCGGCGCTGCCCGATGTGGGCACCACCAGCGGCGTCGATCCGGCGTGGCAGAGCAACGCGCCGTCCCCGCCCAACGTCACCGCGACGGCGCCCGCCCGCCACCGGCGACGCAGCCCCTGCGCACCCTGGGAGGCGGCGGCGATCCGGGACGCGCCGGGCAGTGTCGGGACCAGTTCGCGCACCTCCGACTCGTTCGGCGTGGCCAGGTGCACGCCGGGTACCGCGGCCGGCCCGCGCGGGTGCGGGTCCCAGACGACCGGCGCGCGGGTGGCGGCCAGCGCGGCGCGCAGCGCGGGCTGGCGGGCGACGCCCCGGCCGTAGTCGCTGACCAGCACCGCCGACGCGGCGGCGAGCACCCGCAGCACCTCGTCGGAGGGCTGGCCCGGCTCACCGGAGGGGCCGCCCCGGTCGTGGCGCAGCAGCACCCGACCCCGGGCCCGCAGCCGGATCTTCTCCGGCGTCGCGCCGGCGAGGGCCAGCGGGTAGACCCGCACGCCGGCGGCGGCCAGCAGCGCGCTGAGCCGCGCGCCCCCGGCGTCGTCGGCGAGCGCGGTGACCAGCACCACGTCGGCGCCCTGCGCGGCGGCGAAGACCGCCGCGAGGCCCGCGCCGCCGGGCCGGTCGACGGCCGAGGTCTCGTCGAGCACCGGCACCGGGGAGTCCGGGCAGAGGCGGTTCACCACCCCTTCCACGTCCCGGTCGAGCAGGGTGTCCCCGACGACCACCACGGGTCCCCTCACGCCTACCTCCTCATGCTCACGCGTCGATCTGCTGTGCGGTCGGGCCGTCGAGCACGACCTCGACCCCGGTGCGTACCGGCTCGGACGCGAGCCGACCGGTCGTCGCGGGCTCCACGGCGGCCAGCGCCGCGGGCAGTTCCTTCTCGAGGTACTCGCAGATCAGGTGACTGGTGACGAGATGCAGCTCCTGGACGACCTGGGTGTCGGCCGACGACACGGCGAGCGCCTCGTCGCAGGCGTCCGCGAGGGGATTGGGCGCGGGTCCGGTGAGCGCCCAGGAGGTGAGCCCGGCGTCGCGCGCCGCGTGCGCGGCGCTGAGCAGGTTGCCGCTGACGCCGCTGGTGCTGAGCAGCAGCAGCACGTCGCCGGGTCGGCCGTGGGCGCGGACCTGACGGGCGTAGACGTCGGCGTAGCCGTAGTCGTTGGCGATGGCGGTCACCGCGCTGGTCTCGGCGTGCAGGGCGATCGCCGACAGGGGCTGGCGGTCGTCCCGCAGCTTGCCCACCAGCTCGGCGGTGAGGTGCTGGGCCTCGGCGGCGCTGCCGCCGTTGCCGGCGACGAGCAGTCGTCCGCCGCCGGCCAGCCGGTGCGCCAGGTGCGCGCCCCAGCGCGCCAACTGCGGTTCACACCGGCGGTACGGGTCCAGTGCGGCGGCGAGGTTGGTCAGGTGCTCCTCGAGCGGGCTGACCGCCGGCATCAGGCCACCACCCGGGTCGGCCGGCGTACGGCGGCGACCTCGTTGTAGACCTCGGCGAGGCGTTCGGCGGTGGCCTCCCACGAGTAGCGCGACCGGGCCCGCTCGCGGGCCGCCGTGGCGTACCGGAAGCGGCGGATCCGGTCGTCGAGCAGTCCCCGGATCGCGGCGGCGAGGGCGTTGGGGTCGCGGGCCGGCACGAGGTCACCGGTCGTACCGTCGACGACGGTGTCGCGGATGCCGCCCACGGCGGTGCCGACGACCGGCACGCCGCACGCCATCGCCTCCAGCGGGGTCAGGCCGAACGGCTCGTACCAGGGGGCGGCGACCAGCAGGTCCGCGGAGCGGTACCAGCGGCCCATCTCCTCGCGGGGCACCGCGCCGACCAGGTGCACCCGGTCGGCGACCCCGCACGACTCGGCGAGGGCCCGCAGCCGCCGGGCGTACGGGTCGGTCTCCAGCAGCCCCTCGGGCGGCCCGCCCACCACGACGCACTCCGCGTCGGGCACCAGCGCCATCGCGCGGACGACCGTCTGGAAGCCCTTGCGCTCGACCAGCCGGCCCACGGTGAGGATGCGGGCGCGGCCCGGCTCCCGGTCGGCGGCCGGCCCGAGCGGGGCGAACGAGGCGAGGTTGACGCCGGAGGGCACGACCACCATGCGGTTCCGGGGCACCCCCATCCGGACCAGCTCGCCGACCTCGTCGCGGCACTGGGCGACCACCCGGTCCACCGAGCGGCCCAGCTCCCGCTCGTAGGCGATGCGCCGGGCCGGGCTGGTGTCCTGCACGCCCTGGTGGCGGCGCTTGACCGTGCCCAGCGCGTGGTACGTCTGCACCACCGGCACGCCGGCCTGCCGGCCGGCGGTCAACGCGGCGAGGCCGCTCATCCAGAAGTGCGCGTGGATCACCTCGGGTGTCCAGTCCCCGCCCCGCCACCGCTCGACGAGCCACCGGCTGAACTCGCGCATGTGCGGCAGCAGCGCGTCCTTCGCGAGCGGCTCGGCCGGGCCGGCGGGCACGTGCACCACGTCGTACCCGTCCGGGGCGCGGACGGTCACCGGCAGGTCGAGGGCGTCGCGGCGGGTGTAGACCCGTACGTCGTGCCCGGCGGCGACGAGCGCGGCGGACAACTCGGCCACGTGCGTGTTCTGGCCGCCGGCGTCCTCCCCTCCGAGGATGGCGAGCGGGCTGGCGTGCTCCGAGATCATCGCGATCCGCATACTTCCTCCTCCAGCAGCCGGTCCCAGTCAGCGAGGAAACGGTCGAGGCCGTACCTGTCGCGCGCGGCGGCCTGGGCCGCCACGCCGGCCTGGCGTGCGGCCGCCGGCTCGGCGATGAACCGGCGGGCGGCGTCGAGCAGGACGTCCATCCGGGTGGCGAGGGCCCCCGCCTCCGGGGGCACGGCGGTGACCGCCTCGGTGGTGGCGAGCGCGACGACCGGCATGCCGATCGCCATCGCCTCGATGAGGCTGAGCCCCAGGCTGGTCCAGCGGCACAGGTGCAGGTACGCCCGCCGGCGGGCAAGTTCGGCGTGCATCCGGTCCTGCGGGACGTCGTCGTGGCTGGTGAGCCGGTCGGCGGGCAGTCCGAGGTGGTCGGCGAGGCCCGCGACGCCCATGCCGAACACGTCCAGGGGCGCGATCTCGGCGAACTGCGGCAGCAGGTCGGTGCCGGTGACCCGTCCCCGCCGCACCGGCTCGTTGATCACGACGGCGAGCCGGTCGAGTTCACCCGTGTACGACACGGCCGGCGCGACGATGCCGTGGTCGACGACGCCGGTGCGGGTCGCGCCGGTGTCCCAGAAGATCTGGTTGAACCCGGTGACGTGGGCGACGAGCAGGTCATCACGGTCGGCCATCGGGTGCCGGGTGTTGGGGACGTCGCCCTTGGGCGTGTTGTGCTCCACGTAGATGGCGGGCAGGTCGCGACCCGGACGCCGGCCCAGCCACTGCTCGGCCAGGTCGATCTCCTCGGGGCGTTGCAGAACGACCACGTCGACGTCGGCGTCCGGCAGGTCGTCGGGGGCCACCTCGACGGCGCTGTCCGGCCACGGATACGTCCGCGCCCGGCCGAGGCCGTACGGACCCCGGTCGGGCGTGGTGGGGATCAGGTAGCGGTGACTGCCGTGCACGAAGGACGTCGTCCAGGAGCCGTGCACGTGCCAGAGCAGGATGTTCATCGGACGCCACCACCGCTGGCGGTCAGGGTCCGTACCGCCTCGACCACCTCGGCCGGGTCGACGCCGCTCAGGCACGGGTGGCCGGGGACCGGGCAGGCCGCCGCCCGGGTGTCACGGCAGGGCGCGCTCGCGTCGCCGAGCCGGACGGTGGGCACCCGGTAGGGACCCCACTGCCCGAAGGGGACGGTCGGCGCGAACAGGCTCACCACCGGTACGCCGGCGGCAGCGGCCAGGTGCGCGGGCCCGGTGTTGCCGACCACCACGGCGGCGGCGTCGGCGACGAGCGCGGCCAGTCCGGCCAGGTCGGTCGTACCGCCCAGGTCGGTGCCGCCCGCCGCCGCGACCCGGGCGGTCACCGTCCGCTCGTCGGGCCCGCCGGTGACCAGCACACGATGCCCGGCCGCGCGGAGCGCCCCGGCGATGCGGGCGGCCAGCTCGGTCGGGCAGGCCCGGCTCGACGCGGCCGAGCCCGGGTGCAGCACCACGTAGCCGGGGTCACCGACAGCGGCCGGGCGGGACGCCACGGCGTCGTCGCGGAGCCGCAGCACGGGTTCGTCGCCGGCCGGCAACCGGTGACCGGCCGCGGCGGCGAGGGAGAGCGCCCGCTCGGGTTCGGGGACACCCGCCGGCACCCGGTGGCGGATGTCCACCAGCGCGCCCGGGTAGTCGTCGCTGATCGCGGCGATCCGGGTGATCCCGGCCATCCGCAGCAGCAACGCCAGCGGCAGGGCCGACTGGTGGAACGAGGTGAACACCACCGCCTCGTCCGCGCCGACGGCGGCGAGCCGGGCGGTCAGGCGTCGCATGTCGTCCGGGTCGACGGGCGTCGGCGCGGGGTCGATCCACGGCAGTGGGTGCTCGATGATCTCGTCGACGCCGGGCAGCAGCTCGGCGGCGGCACGCCCACGTGGTCCGCAGAGCAGCACCACCCGTCGCGCGCCGGCCGCGACGGCCCGGATCGCCGGCCCGGTGACGAGCACGTCCCCGGCCGAGTCCGAGCGCACCACCAGCGCGGTGCCCACTGCGTCGGCGGTTCGCGCGGGCTGCACGGCCCGCTGGCGGCGCAGGATCTCGTCGACCGCGGACGGCAGGTCCGGCGCCACCCAGCCGGCGGCGGCGATCTCCTCCGGGCGGGTCACCGGCGTCGGCACCAGCACCCCGGCCGCTCCGGCGGCCAGCGCCGCGCCCACGTCACGGCCGATGTCGCCCACCAGCACGCAGCGCGACGCGCTCGTGCCCAACTGCCGGGCGGCGGCGTGCACCAGGCCGGGCGACGGCTTGCGGCAGTCGCAGCCGTCGGCGTCGTCGTGCGGGCAGACCAGCCAGGCGTCGAAGCCGCCCAGCAGCTCCTCGACGCGGGCGTGTACCGCCCACATCTGCGCCTCGTCGAAGTAGCCCCGGGCCAGGCCGGACTGGTTGGTCACCACCGCGAGGCGCAGACCGGCGGCCCGCAGTCGGTCCAGCGCCGCGCGGACGCCCGGCAGCGGGCGTACCTTCTCCGGGTCGCCGTTGTACGGCACGTCCTCGATCAGGGTGCCGTCGCGGTCGAGCAGCACCGCGTCGTACAGGACGCCACCGTGCGGTGCGGCAGGCCCGCGACCAACCCGGCCAGCACCGGCGTACACCCGGGCTGACCTGCGCTGATACGGATCCTCCTGGTCCTGTCGCACAGCCGGCGGGTTCCCGGCGCCCGAAGGAGTAAACGTCGTCGTCGGCGCCGTGGGCCAACGCCACCGGCGGTGCCCCGGTCGGCCTTACCCGCCGCCCGGAAGAAGCTAACCCGCCGGCTCGTTAGCCTCCGTCACCGCAGGGGTATGGGAGTCCAGTGGCGATAGTGGAGAAAGTGATCGACGCTCCCCCGCAGCAGGTGTTCGACGTGCTGGCCGACGGGTGGACGTACAGCGACTGGGTGGTCGGTACGGCGCACGTGCGCGACGTGGACGACGCGTGGCCCCGGGTGGGCAGCCAACTGCACCACCGGGCCGGCCCGTGGCCGTTCTCGTTGCAGGACGCCTCGACGGTGCTGGTGTGCGAGCCGCCGCACCGGCTGGTGCTGCGCGCCGGGCTGTGGCCGGCCGGGGAGGCGATCGTCGCGTTCACCCTGGAACCGGTCGACGGGAGCGCCACCCGCGTCCGGCTCGGTGAGGACTTCGCGGCCGGTCCGCTGCGCTGGGTCCGGAACAAGGCCAACGACCTCGTGCTGCACCTGCGCAACCGGGAGACGCTGGCCCGGCTCTCCGACATCGCCACCCGGCAGAGGGGCCCGCAGTGACGCGGACGGTGGTGCGCCGCCGCCCGCGCTGAGCGCGCCGCCACCTGCGGGGGGCCGGACCCACGGGGAGCCTTTTCAATCCGGGTCGGGCAACTGGCTACCCTCTGGGGTAGCCGTGTCCGCAAACCGAGGATGTCCGACATGATCGAGCCCGTCCAGCTGCCGTCGCCGTGGCGAGACGTACACCTGACAGTCGTCGTGCCCACCTACAACGAGGCGGGCAACCTGCCGGCGCTGGTCGAGCGGCTGCTCGCGCTGCCGCTGCCGGGGCTGCGCATCCTCGTCGCCGACGACAACTCCCCCGATGGCACCGGCGAGGTGGCCGACAAGCTGGCCATCGAGTACCCGGAGCGGATCGAGGTGATGCACCGGGCCGGCAAGGAGGGCCTGGGTCGGGCGTACGTCGACGGGATGACCCGGGCGCTCGAGGGCGGGGCCGAGTTCGTGGCGCAGATGGACGCCGACCTGTCGCACCCGCCGGAGGCGCTGCCCGGGATGCTGGGCGCGCTGCTCTCCACCCAGGCGGGCGTGGTGATCGGTTCCCGGTACGTGCCGGGCGGCGAGCTGGACGAGAACTGGCCGCTGTACCGCCGCGCGCTCAGCGGCTGGGCGAACCTCTACGTGCACACGCTGCTGCGGGTGCGCATCCGCGACCTGACCGCCGGCTTCAAGATCTGGCGGGCCGACGCGCTGAAGGACATCGGCCTGCACCGGGTGCAGTCCAACGGCTACAGCTTCCAGGTGGAGATGCACTACCTGGCCACCAAGCTGGGGCACACCATCCTGGAGGTCCCGATCCGCTTCGAGGAGCGGCGTGACGGCGTCTCCAAGATGACCACCGCGACCAAGGTCGAGAGCGCCCTGATGCCGTTCCGCCTACGCAGCAAGCACCGCAACATCACCCCCTGACCCCCCTAACCCCCTCCCCCTCCCCCTCCCCTCCCTCCCCCCGCGTCGATCAAGAGGTTTGCGTCAGAATCCGGCCCGCCGGTGACGCAAACCTCTTGATCACCGCGTCAGGTGGGGGGGTAGATCGCTCGGTGGGCTGTGGTTACGGCCGCCTTGTAGGCGGTGCCGGTTAGGGCGCGGTCGCGGGCCAGGGCCGCGCGGGCCGCGTTCGCGCCCGGCGCGCCGTGCACCCCACCGCCCGGGTGCGCCGACGAACTGGCCAGGAAGAGCCGGTCCACCGGGGTGTCCGCGCGGCCCAGGCCGGGGATCGGGCGCAGGAACAACTGTTGGTACGCGGCGGCGGTGCCCCCGCCCAGCGCGCCACCGACCAGGCTCGGATCGCCCTTCTCCAGGTCGGCCGGTCCGGCCACGTGCCGGCCCACGATGAGCTGCCGGAAACCCGGGGCCGCCGCTTCGAGCACGTCCTCCATACGCTGCACGTGTTCGGCGATGTCCTCGGCCCGCCAGTTCCGCCGGAACGGCAGGTGGGTGTACGACCAGAGCGACTCGGTGCCCGGCGGCGAGTGGCTGGGGTCGGCCACGGACATCTGCCCGACCAGCAGGAACGGGTCGCGGGGCAGCTCACCCCGGGCCAGCTCGCCGGCGTAGCGGGTCAGCCCGTCGAGGTCCGCGCCGAGGTGCACCGTGCCGGCCCCGGCGATCGCCCGGTTGGTCCACGGGACGGGGGCGGAGAGCGCCCAGTCCACCTTCAGCGTCGAGCCGTCCCACCGGAAGTGCGCCAGGTCCTCCACGAGCCGCGACGGCAGGACCGCCGCACCGACGAGGTCGAGGTAGAGGGCGGGCGCCGGCACGTCGGCGAGGACCGCCCGCCGGGCCCGCCACAGCGTGCCGCCCTCGGTGCGTACGCCCATCGCCCGGCCGCGCGCGGTGAGCACCCGGTCGACGCGCGCGCCGTACAGGATGCGGCCGCCGCGTTCGGCGAGGCGGTCCACCAACGCGTCGGTGATCCGCCGCGCGCCGCCGTCGGGCACCGGCCAGCCGACCTGCTGGCCGAGCATGGCCAGCAGCCAGCCGTACACGCCGGAGCCGGCCTCCTCGGGGGACAGGTCGGTGTGCAGGGCGCATCCGGCGAGCAGCGCCGGGCCCCCCTCGCCGTCGAACAGCTCGTCGCCGAGTTTGCGCACCGGCACCACGAGTCGGCGGGCCAGCCGCAGCGCTCCCGCGACCCGCAGCCGGCGCAGCAGACCCAGTCCGCCGCGTACCGGCGGGAACGGCGTGGTGATCGCGGTCAACATCGGCTCGGCCACCTCGAGCCAGTCCGTGTACGCGTTCAGCCAGCGCTTCCCGTCCCCGGGGGCGAACTGTTCCAACGAGGCGGCCGTGGCGTCCGGGTCCCGGTTGATCACCGCGGCCCGCCCGTCGGGCAGCAGGTGCGCCAGCACGTCCGGGGCGTGCCGCCAGGACAACCCGTGGCGGCCCAGGTCGAGGCCGTTGAGCACGGGCGAGGCGTACCCGAGGGGGTAGAACGAGCTGTAGAGGTCGCTCAGATAGCCCGGCGCGGTCACCTCGGCCGACTGGACGGCGCCGCCGGGTACGGCGGTCGCTTCCAGCACGACCACGTCCCACCCGGCGTCGGCCAGCAGGTTCGCCGCGACCAGGCCGTTGTGCCCGGCGCCGATGACGACGGCGTCCGCGCCCTGCGCGCCGGTGGTAGTCATCCGACCCGCCTACCCGGGGCGCAACCGGGCGAAACGCGTTTGTCTCGCCGGGACCCGGGCATCCAGCGCCGCATGTACACGGTTGCGCAGCTGGTGGGCGGGGTGTGGGGCGCGGGCGGGTCCGGCGGCGAGCTGGTCGTGTGTGATCCGGCGGACGGCGAACCGGTCACCTCGGCGCCGGTCGCCACGGCCGACGAGGTCGGCAAGGCGACCCAGGCGGCACGCGAGGCGGCCGACGAATGGGCGGCGACCGCGCCGGCCGAGCGGGCGGCGACCCTGCACCGGGCCGCGGACGCGGTCGCGGCGCTCACCGACGAGCTGGCGGCGGCGGTCACCGCGGAGATGGGCAAGCCACTCGCGGACGCCCGCGGCGGCGTCGAGGCGGGCATCGGCACCCTGCGACAGTACGCGGAACTCGCGCCGCTGCGCGGCGGACGGACATTGCACGGCGCGACCGACGCGGTGGACTTCATGACTCCACAGCCGCGCGGCGTGGTCGCCGCGATCACCCCCTGGAACGACCCGGTGGCGGTCTCGTGCGGGCTGCTCGGCGCGGCCCTGGTCACCGGCAACGTGGTGCTCTACAAGCCGAGCGAGCGGACGCCCGCGACGGGTTGGCTGCTGGCCCGGGCCCTGGACGGGGCGTTGCCGGCGGGCGTGCTGTCCCTGCTCACCGGCGGCCCGGAGGTCGGCGCGGCGCTGGCCGCGCAGGACGTGGACGTGATCGCGCACGTCGGGTCCACCGCCACCGGGCGCAAGATCGCCGCCGCCGCTGCCCGTACCGGCGCGAAGGTGCTGCTGGAGAACGGGGGCAGCGACCCGCTCATCGTCGACGCGGGTGTCGACCCCGAGTGGGCGGCGGAACAGGCCGCGCTCGGCGCGTTCGCCAACGCCGGGCAGATCTGCGTCGCGGTGGAGCGGATCTACGTACATCGCGACCTGGCCGACGACTTCGTGGCGGCGCTGGTGCGCCGGGCCGACGCGTTGCGGGTCGGGCCGGGGCGCGACCCGGGCACCGAGTTGGGCCCGCTCGTCGACCGGCGGCACCGCGACCACGTGCACGGACAGGTGACGGCGGCGGTGGCGGCCGGCGCGCGGGTACGCACCGGCGGGGAGCTGCCGGACGGACCGGGCGCGTACTACCCGGCCACCGTGGTCGCCGACTGCCGGCACGACATGGCGTTGGTACGCGAGGAGACGTTCGGGCCGGTCGCCCCGGTGGTGGTGGTCGATTCGTTCGACGAGGCGCTGACCTGTGCGGCGGACTCCCCGTACGGGCTGGCGGCCACGGTGCTGACCGCGTCGATGAGCCACGCGCAGCGGGCCTGGCGGGAGCTGCCGGTGGGCACCGTGAAGGTCAACGCGGTGTTCGGTGGGGCGCCGGGCGGAGCCGCGCATCCGCGCCGGTCCAGCGGGCAGGGCTTCGGCTACGGCCCGGAGCTGCTGGACGAGTTCACGGCCACGAAGGCGGTGCACATCGAGGCGCCCGGCGGCGGGCGGTGGTGAGCGGTCAAAGCGGCACGGGGCGGACGCAGGGGTGGCGCGTCCGCCCCGTGCCACGCTGCGCGTGGGTCAGTCGCCGCGAGCCTTGCGGGTCGCCCGGTCGTTGGCCTTCTCGATGGCCGTGACCAGCTCCGACTTGGTCATGCTGGACCGGCCCGGCACGTCCAGCTTGCGGGCCACCGACATCAGGTGGTCCTTGCTGGCGTTGGCGTCCACCCCACCGGCGGTGGGGGCACGCCGCTCGGGGCCTCCACCGGCGGCCTGGCGGTCGCTCGGGCCCTTACGACCCTTGGGCTCCCAGTGGTCGCCCACCTTCTCGAACTGGTGCTTCACCGCCGCGAAGGCGGTACGGTGCGACCGCTCGCCCTCGCCGTAGGTCTCCACCGCCGAGTCGTGGGTCTTCTCCCAGGTGCGCTGCGCCTTGTCCGAGGAGCGTCGCAGCGTGCTGGGCATGTCCTCGCGCGCGGGCATCTCGTCCTCCTGATGCATCGACAGAGTCACTGTGTCCGTTCCCCGCGAGCGCGGCGGCAAACCCTAGCGGCGTCGGCGGGCCGCCGAGCGGGTTTGTCGATTTCCCGCCCTGGGTACCGGCCGGTCCAGGCCAGACCGGACGACCGGTCATCCGGTGGCCGGGGCACAGGGAGCGGGCATGACGACCACGGATCCCGGCACGACACTCACCGGTTCGGGGATTCCCCGGCGGATCCGGCAACTGAGCTGGCGGACGTGGCGCGGGGTGCTGGTCCGCAGCGTGCAGAACTTCGTGAACGAAAACTGCTCGGACTGGGCCGCCGCGCTCACCTACTACGGGGTGCTGGCGCTCTTTCCGTCCGCCATCGTGGTGGTGGCCCTGGTCGGCCTGGTCTCCTCGGGCGAGCGGACCCTCGACACGGTTGTCGACCTGGCCAAGCAGGTGGGTGCCGGTTCGGTGGTGGCCGACGACGACGGCGGCGTGGTCGGGGTGATCCGCTCGGTGGTCGTCCAGCAGAGCAACGCCAAGGTGCTGCTGAGCTTCGGTCTGCTCGGCGCGCTGTGGTCCGCGTCGGGCTTCATCGGTGCGTTCACCCGCGCCTCCAACGCCATCTACGGGGTGACCGAGGGCAGGCCGGTCTGGCGGCTGCGGCCGTTGCAGATCGGCCTGGCCGCCGTGACGCTGGTGCTGCTCGCGGTGGTCGCCCTCGCTCTGATCGTCAGCGGCCCGGTCACCGACGCGGTCGGCGACCTGATCAACGCCGGTGGTCTGGCGCGAACGGTGTGGAGCGTCGCGAAGTGGCCGGTGCTCGCCCTGGTGATGATGGTGCTGCTGTCCCTGCTGTTCTGGATCGCCCCGAACGTGCGCCAACCCCGTTTCCGCTGGCTCACCCCCGGCGGCGCGGTGGCCCTGCTCTCCTGGGCGGTGGTGTCCTTCGGTTTCGGCTTCTACGTCGCGAACTTCGCCACCTATCAGACGACCTACGGCAGCCTGGGCGCGGCCATCGCGTTCCTGGTCTGGCTCTACCTGTCCAACTGCGCCCTGATGCTCGGCGTGCAGATCAACGCCGAGGTGCAGCGCGGCCGGCAGTTGCAGGCGGGCGAGCGGGACGCGGACGATCCGGTGCTGCCGCCACGCAGGCCGGCCGAGGACTGAAAGGGACCGGATGTCCGGCCCGAGGGCCGGTTCGTGACCGGGTGCCGGTTTACCGGGCGGGGTGCCGGGTAGCGCAGAAGGCATGGAGCGTGGCAACAGCAAGCACGGACCGAGGATCGACGAGCAGATGAGCCAGGAGGTCAGCGGCCTCGTGCAGGGGCCGGGCACCGGCGGCTCACGGGTCGACGAGTCCCGGGTGCCCGAGCCGGCCGGTGAGGACCAGCCGGAGACCACCACGGCCCCGGCGGGCGACCTGCGCACCGGCACCCCGCAGGGGATGAGTTCCACGGACGTGGAGCAGCGCAGCCGGCTCGGCCGGTTCATCTCGATGAGCGCGCTGCCCGGCGACCGGTTGGTGCTCATCGCCAGCGCGCGGGAGAACGAGGCGCCCGACGACATCGTGGCGGCGCTGGAACGGCTGCCCGAGGGCACCGAGTACCAGACGGTCTCCGAGGTGTGGGCCGCGCTCGGCCACAAGAACGAGACAACCCGCTGGTAGTGATCGCCCCCCGATCCGACAGACAGCGGCCGAAGGAGGATTGACCGATGAGTGGCGTTACCGAACACGTCGAGGTTTCCGTACCCGTGCGGACCGCGTACGACCAGTGGACGCAGTTCGAGGAGTTCCCCCAGTTCATGGAGGGCGTGCAGGAGGTCCGGCAGCTCTCCGAGACGATGACCCACTGGACGGTGGACATCGCCGGTGTCAAGCGCGAGTTCGACGCCGAGATCACCGAGCAGCTTCCCGACGAGCGGGTCGCGTGGCGTTCGACCGGCGGCACCCAGCAGGCGGGTGTGGTGACCTTCCACCGCCTGGACGAGAGCAAGACCCGGGTCACCCTCCAGCTCGAGTTCGAGCCGCACGGTGTGGTCGAGCAGGCTGGCGACAAGCTCGGCATCGTCGACCGGCGCGCCAAGGGCGACCTGGAGCGGTTCAAGACGTTCATCGAGCGGCGCGGTCAGGAGACCGGCGCCTGGCGTGGCTCGGTGGACCGCCCGCAGCCGTGATCGGGCGTACGCGATCAACGATGGCCGCCGGTTTCCCGGCGGCCATCGTCGTGTTCCGGGCCGCGGCGCACCTGTTTGCGATCATCGCGCCCGGGTACCGCTGATGGCATGACGGACGACAGGGTGTGGCGGGACGAGGAGCGGCTGCCGCTGGAGGAGTTGGAGCGCGCCGTGGCGGGTTCCAGCATCGACGGGCAGGCTGACGACGTGACCGGCAACGACGCCGGCGAGGAGGCCGCCTTCGGGCACGGGCCGGCTGCGGCCGACCGGGGCGGCGAGGCGCCGGGGCGGGAGCCGACCGACCCGGAGCGCGCCTACCGTCCCTCCACGACCGGCCGTACCGGACCGGACAACGGATAGTCCACGCCGGGCGGCCCGGTCCGCCCGGCGTCCCCGGACGACCGGCGGGCGCCCAGCTCGTAGAGCACGATCAGCGCCAGCGCGAGCACCACCAGGGACGGGCCGAGCGCCTGTACCGACACGTTGCTGATCAGCACGCCGAGGCCCGCCGGAACGAGCGCCGCGCCCAGACCGGCGGCACCGATCTGCAACCCGATGGCGCGGTCCGCGTGCGCCGCGCCGACCCGCTCGGCGGTGGTGAGGGTGAGCAGCGGGAACACCGGCGCGGCGGCGAAACCGAGCACGACCAGGCCGAGCACGGCCAACACGGCCGAGCCGGGGACGGCGATCAGCGCCGCGCCGACGGCCATGCCCGCCAGGCTCACCCGCAACACCAGCCGGGGCCCGAGCCGTTCGGCCACCACCCCCTGCACCACCCGGCCGACGAAGAGACTCCCCCAGTACGCGGAGACGCAGCCGCCCGCCACCGCGCCGGTCAGGCCGCGCCCCTGGGTGAGCAGCAGGAACGCCCACAGCCCGGCGGACACCTCGATGGCGACGTACAGCGCGAAGGCCAGTGTCCCCGACCAGACGACCGGCAGCCGCAGGGTGGCCAGGACCGGCACCCGGACCGGCGCGGCGGTGTCGGACGTTTCCGCGTCCGCCCCGGGAGCGGGATCGCGGCGTCGCCACGCGCGTACGGTCAGCGCGAACGCCGTGGCGAGGGCGAGCTGGGCGGCGGCCACGATGCCGTACCCCCACCGCCAGGCCAGTCCGGCGCTCAGCGCCGCTGTCATGATCAGTGGACCGATCGCCACGCCCAGGCCGAAGAAGGCGTGCAGCCAGTTCATGTGGCGCGGACCGAACGCGCCGGCGGCGTACGCGTTGAGCCCGGAGTCGACAGCGCCGGAGCCCAGCCCGAGCAGCAGCGCGCAGCCCACGATCACCGCCAGCCCGGGGCTCAGGGCGTATCCGGTCAGCGCCAGGCTGGCGAGCAGGGTGCTTCCGGCGAGCAGCGCGCCCACGCCGATGCGGGCCAGCGTGAACCCGGCCAGCACGCTGGAGGTGAGGTAGCCGACGGTGCCCGCGGTGAGCAGCAACCCGACGGCCTCGGTCGGGATGCCGAAGTCCGCCCGGATCGACGGCCAGCCGACGCCGAGCAGGCCGTCCGGCAGGCCGAGGCTGACGAACGCGAGGTAGGCCAGCAGGAGCAGCGCGGCGCGGGGTGGCGGGGGCGAGGTGGACATGGGACAGCATCCTGCCGCAGCGCACCGTACCGTCGTCGGAAGGCGCCCGCCCGCTGCGACAAGAAGTGGTGTCCGGACGGTCGAGAAAGCGGACAGCTCAGTCAGAATCGGCCGATCGGGGGACGGCAAACGCGCGTGTTCGCGTAAGAATTTCGGGATGCATCAAGGCTCCGGAATCCTCTCCACGCGTCAGCGCCGCATCGCCTGGCTCGGCTTCCTGCTCGCCGCGCTCCAGGCGCCGGTGTCGGCCCGGCTCGTCTCCGACGACTCGTGGCTGTTCAGCGTCTGCGTCGCGCTGATGGTGGCCACCGTGATCATCGCCGACGACGCCGCCCGTCGTCGGCCCGCCAACGCCCCCAGCGAGTAGAGCGGCCAACCGCACTTCCGGCCAGGGGCGCTCTGCTGGTGCCGCTGGCTGCCCGTTCCTGGTCACCGGCCGGAACCGCCCTGCGGCAGTTCCGGCCGGCAACGAATCAGACGGGCTCGATCGCAAGGCCGCTGATCTGGTCGTCCTTGATGTCGAACACGAGGGCGAAGGACAGGGGCCCGCCAGGGAAATCACCGTCCCCGGAGGCCACCAGCCGGTCGTGGGCGAACGAGGTCGGCGTGAGCACGACCCTGGGGTCGATCAGGTGCCCCTGGATCCACTCGCGGATCTCGGCCTCGCCGGTCCAGGTCTGCCCGTCATCGCGCACGGTGGCCCCGTCGCCGAAGACCGCGGCCAGCTCGTTCGCATCGTGCGCGTTGGTCGCCGTGATGAAGTGATCGACGGCCTTGGGCAGAGTGATGTCGTTCATTTCCGCTCTCCAGTCTTCTCGGGTGCCAGGACGCGGGCGCGTCCTGGTGTGTGACAGGCTCAGAAGTCCGCTCCACGGGAGAGCTTCTCGTTCGCGCGCAGCTCCGCGAGCGCGTTCTCGTGCATCGCGACAACGGCGTCGTAGCCGGAGTTGCCCAGCACGATCCGCTTCGGCGGCACGGGTGCGTTCAAGGCGCTGATCACGGCCTGCACCCCACGAACGGGGTCTCCTGCCTGCTTTCCGTTGTGGTCCACGAACGCCGCCCGGACGCCCTCGACCATCGGCAGGTAGGCGTCGACGGTCTCGTTGACGTCCTCGTTCTGGAAGTAGGCGAAGGCCTTGGTGCGGAACGCTCCCGGCTCCACGACGAGCACGCGCACGCCGAACGGCTCGACTTCCTGGCGCAGTGTCTCCGACAGTCCTTCGATCGCGAACTTCGCCGCCGCGTAGTAGCCGAACCCCAGCGCGCCGACGAGGCCTGCCACCGACGACATGTTCACGATCCAACCGTCGCCGCGTGCCCGCATACCGGGCAGGACGGCGCGTACCACCTCGACCACGGCGAACAGGTTGAGGTCGAACGTGCGGCGGATCGTCTCGTCGGGGGCACCCTCGATCGAGCCGTACCAGCCACGGCCCGCGCTGTTGACGAGCACGTCGATCCCGCCGAACCGCTCCTCGGCCGCCCTGACCGCCGCACGCACCTGGTCGGCATCGGTGACGTCGAGCTGCAGGACCAGCACCCGGTCGCCGTAGGACTCAGCCCACTCCCGCAGCTCAGCAGGCCGACGCGCGGTCACCACCACCTGATCGCCCTGCTCCAGGGCAGCCTCGGCATAGACGAGGCCGAACCCGCCGGGCGTCCCACCCGTGATGAACCAAGTCCTCATGGACTTCTCCTTTCGCTATAGCGAGCAATGTAGCGCTACATGAGCTAATGTAGCAACTATGCAGAACGCACGAGATCGACTCCTGCTCGCCGCGGCGGAACTGCTGGAGAGCGGCGGCACGGTGTCCACCAGGGCGGTGTGCGACCGCGCCGGCGTGCAGGCCCCGACGCTGTACCACCACTTCGGCAGCAAGCAGGGCCTGATCGACGCCGTGGCGAGCCACGGCTTCACCCAGTACACGGCGATCGAGAACTCTGGCGACCCGCTGAACGACCTGCGCGAGGGCTGGGACAGACACGTACAGTTCGGGCTGGAGCACCCGTCGTTCTACGGGCTGCTCTACGGCCGCGCAGAGCCGGGAAGGCCCTGCGCCGTCACCGCTCCCGCGCACGCCGCGTTGCGCGACCGGTTGACCGCCGCCCGGGGCCGACTCAAGGTGCCGGCGGCCGATGCCGCCGAACAGGTGTTGGCCGCCAACGTCGGCATCACGCTCACCTTGATCAGCCAGCCAGAGCCGGATCTCGAGCTGTCCGGACGTGTCCGCGAGGCCGCGCTGGCCGGAGTCCTGCGCATGGCCCCCACCGACGCCCCCGCGACTCGTGCGAGCGCCGCGCTGACGCTACGTGCGCTGGTCGGCGACGACCCGGGCGACCTCACCCCCGGCGAACACGCGCTGCTCGGCGAGCTCCTGGACCGCCTGGCCCGTTAGGCCGTGTCTTTGAAGGATCTTGGTGGAGAATGATGTAGCGCGGCCTTCGACGGCCTGGGACGAACTCTGGCGTTCCGACCGCCACGCCATGCGACCGACGGTGACAACACCCCGGTGAGCGTGATGCCGGTGAGTCATCTAGATGACTCACCGGCATCACGCTCACCAGCACGACCGCCGCCGCTCAGCGCCCCGGCCCCGACCGTCCACCCCGACCGCCGGCGGCTCGACGCGGGCCAACCACGGCTCCAACGCCCCCACCGTGCCGGCGAACGTCGTCGCCGGGACGGCGACGAACAGCCTCGCGACCACCTCGGTCTCGCCCGGCTCGATCTTCAGCGTGCGGTCGGGGGTAAGGCTGGTGCCGTGGGTCGCGCCCTCCCAGCCCAGGTCCTGGCTGGCCCGGTCGATCACCAGCCGAAGCGGCGCAACAGTCCGGCGGCCAGGGCCACGAACGCTCCTGGTGAATGACGGGGACCGGCCCATCAGGCCCCATCATTCGCGTCCGCCAGTCCAGTGTCAGTCCGGGCGGGCCTCGTGGCCCGGCTGGCCCCGGGTGCGGCGGCGCTCCTTCATCTCCGCCTCGTAAAGGTGTCGCCGCCCGCCCACCAGTTCGTCGCGGGCCTGCTGGTCCAGCTCCCGGAACAGCGCGTGGTAGCCGTCGTCGAAGTCCTCGACGATCTGGAAGGTCCACCGGCCGGCGATCACGTTGCGGCCCAGCAGCTCGGTGTCGATCCGCTCGGCGATCCGGTGGTGCCCGGCCGCGCGGAACGTCTCGATCGCGTCGTCGAGCATCAGGTCGGCGTGCCCGATGAGCTGGTGCAGCGAGTACAGGTGTCCGCGGGCCCGTTCGACGCACTCCAACGCCTCGCTGAGCTTGCCCAGCGCGGCGACCGTCTCGTCGCTCACCCCGGCCGGCCGCCGGTGCTGCTCGTCCGGCCCGTCCGCCCGCTGCCCCATCGCCGCTCCCACACTCTGCGCCGTCCTGCGTCGTCCAGTGCCTGGTGCCCCGTCTGTGCCGGATCAACCCTCGCGGCCAGCGTCGCTCGTCCGGTGGCACAACCCACAAGCACCGAGCGGCCGAGGTCGGTCGATCACCGGTCGGTTAGCCTCGGTCACCATGCGTGTGCCGTTCAACCGGGTCGCCTCCCCGACCGCCGTCGAGTCGGCGCGGTCCACCCTGGCCGCCCTCACCGTCACCGTGGGCACCGCCGGCCTCGCGGCCGCCGCCGCGCGTCCCGGGCTGCTGGCGCTGGTCGACCAGCACGCCGCCGCCGTCCGCGACAGCCTGGACGGTGACCGCCGGCCGTTGACGGCCGCGGCGCTCGCCGGCTACGCCGAGGGGGTACGCGACGCCGCCCTGGAGCACGGGTGGGCCCCACCGCGCGGGTCGGTGGACTGGAGCGCGCCGGAGTGGCCGCTGGCCCGGCTGGTCGCCGTCTGCGCGCTGGCCCGCTCGCTCGACCGTTCCTGAGCACGCGGAGGGCGCCCACGCGAGCCGCGTGGACGCCCTCCCTCGCACGATCACGCCCCGTTACGGGCGGTACTGCTGGGTTTCGTCGGCCGCTCCGGACTGGTACGTGCCACGTCCGCCGGCCACCGTCGACTGCTCGTCGACCCGGGGCATGGCCTGGGTCCGGTCGCCGCCACGGTCGGCCATCTGCCGCTCCATGTCGCCGCGCCCCGCCGAGGCGGCCCGCCGGTGCTCCTGCACCGCCTGGGCTTCCCGGGCGGCCCGGTCCAGCCAGCCGTCCCAGCGGTTCTGCATCGGCTTGACCAGGCCACCGCCGACGCCGACGATCAGGATGCCGGCGACCGTTGCGAGGACCGCGATCAACACCGGAGTGGTGACCGTGGTGGCGATACCCACCTGGTTCAGGGCGGCGATCACGCCGAGCGCGATGATGAAGATCGCCGTCAGGTCCGCCAGGACCTTGCCGTACGAGAGTCCGCCCAGCGCCCCGGTGACCAGATCCCGGACGGCGTTGGCGATGGCGGCCGCGACCACCACGATGACGATCGCGATGAACGCGCGCGGCAGCCAGGCCACCACACCGCGGATCAGGTCACTGATCGCGTTGGGCCCCCAGACTCCGAAGGCGAACTGCAGGGTGAACAGCAGGACGGCGTAGTACGCCAACCTGGCCAGGATGTCGCTGGCGTCGTACTTCGTTCTCTCAAGTGCCCGTTTGATGCCTCCGCGTTCTACCGCTTCGTCGAAGCGCACCCGTTCCAGCACCGCATCCACGATCTTGAGGACCGCTCTGGCGATAAGCCAGCCGACCACGAGGATGACGATGAAGGCCACTGCCTTCGGGATGAAGAGCAGCACCGACCTCCAGGTGTCGGCGATGGCGTCGCCGATGTCGGCCTGCCGCACCGCGAGGGTTTTCAGCATGATGTCCCTCCTGTCGCGTGGACTGCGCCGGGCGCATACCCGGCCACCGGTACGGCAGTCCGGGCGGCTCACTGCCATTTTTCCGACAAGTCGACAAACAGGGGCCTTGACCTGCCCGAACAGCAACCGCGCCGGGGGTGTCGGCGACCCGCGCACATGATCGGATGCGGCTGAGCGACGGCCGGCTAGGCTGCGAACATGCCAGGAACGGTCGGGCGAGTCCCCACGCCATCAATTCCGGCCCCCGGCGCATCCACCGGCCCCGGCGCGGCAGCCGTGCTCGCCCACGACTGGTCCGCCACCGCGCTCGGCCCACCTGAGGGGTGGGACGCGGCGGTCCGGGCCGTGGTGGGGCTGATCCTCGCCTCGCCGATGCCGATGGCGCTGGCGTACGGCGACGACCTGGTCCTGCTCTACAACGACGGCTACGCCGAGTTGCTGGGGAGCAAGCATCCGACCGCCCTCGGTCGACCCGCCGCCGAGGTCCACGCCGAGGTCTGGGACCTGCCCGGCTTCGGTGACGCGATCGAGCGCGCCTACCGCCAGGGTGTGCCGTTCCTGGAGAAGGAGTCCACGCTCCCCCTGATCGGGGAGAACGGCGGTGCCGAACAGGTGGTCTTCACCCGCAGTCACTCGGCCGTACGCGACAGCGACGGGCAGATCGTCGGAATCCTGACGGTGGCCGCCGAAACCACTCACGTCACCGAGCAGTTGCAGAGTCTCAGCGAGGTGGCCGCCGCGCTCGCCGGCACCCTCACCCTCGACGACGTGGCCCGGGTCGCGCTGCGCCACACCATCGGAATGTTCGACGCCGACCGGGTGGCGTTCGTGGTCGACGAGGGTGGCGGCGGCTGGCGGATGGTGCGTCGGGTGCGCGGCGAGTTGATGGACGAGGCAGACGAGCGGCTGCCTCCGCTGTGGCGGCGGGCGCCGGCCGACTGGGAAGGTCCCGTCGCGCTGGCCGCCCGGTCGGGCGAGGCCCGGTTCATCCGCGACGGCCAGCCGCTGCGCGAGACCGCCGTGGACCGGCATGACGAGAAGATCCGCTCGATGGCCACGCTCCCGCTGGGCACGTCGGTGGTTCGGGGCGGGCTGACGGTCGGCTACCAGGGCGCACACTCCTGGTCGGCCGCCGAGCGCGCGCTGCTCGCCGCGGCGGCGGAGCTGATCGGCCAGGCCGCCGAGCGGGCGCGGCGGTTCGAGACCCAGCACGGCACCGCCCAGTTGCTGCAACGCAGCATGCTGCCCGAGCACCTGCCCGACCTGCCCCGGCTGCGGATCGCGGCCCGCTACGACCCAGGGGTGGACGGCAACGCTGCCGGCGGCGACTTCTACGACGCGTTCCTGCTGCCCACCGGCGCGCTCGGCGTGGTGTTGGGCGACGTCGCCGGGCACGACGTCCAGGCGGCGGCACGGATGGGGCAGGTGCGGGCGGCCCTGCGCGCGCTGGCCCTGGCCGATCCGGCGCCGGACGCGGTGCTGACCGGTCTGGACCGGTTGGTGACCAGCCTCGGCGCGGAGGCCGGCAGCCACGAGCTGTTCGTCACCGTGGCGTTCGGGGTCATCGACGCCGAGCGGCGGGAACTGACCCTGGCCAGCGCCGGTCATCCCGCTCCCCTGATCCGCCGGTGCGCGCCCGACGGCCGCACGCACGCCGAGTACGTGCAGGTGCCGGCCGCTCCCCCGCTGGGACTGGGCGGACGACCGACCACCGTCACCGTCGCGTTCCCGCCCGGCGACACCCTGCTGCTGTTCAGCGACGGCGTGGTGGAGCGGCGCAGGCAGAGCCTGAGCGCCGGGATGGACGCCCTCGGCGACGCGGTGGCCAAGGCCGGCACCAGCGACCCTCGTGCCCTCTGCGCGGTGGCGACCGCGGCGGTGGCCGGCGGTACCGAGGACGACGTGGCGGTGCTGGCGGTCGAGCACGCCCTCAAGCCGAGCCGGTCGACGGCGATGGAGATGCCGGCGGAGCCGACCGCGCCGAGCCGGGTCCGGCACTGGATGACCGGTCAACTCACCGAGTGGCAGGTGCCCGAGTCGGTGATCGGGGCGGCGGTGCTGTGCACCAGCGAGCTGACGACCAACGCGTTGCTGCACGCCGGCACGGCCGCCCGGGTGGAGATCGACCTGAGCCCCGAGCGGCTGCTGGTCTCGGTCGCCGATTCCGGCACCCGGGGCACCGTGACCCGGGCCCGTACCGACACGTTGAGCAGTCGCGGGCGTGGACTGGGCCTGATCGAGGAGCTGAGTGACGCTTGGGGCACCGATCCGTCGGTGCGCGGTTCGACGGTCTGGTTCGAGATCCTCGTCCCACCGGCCGAACCACACTGAGTCGTACCCACCGACCCGTGCGGGGCGAGTCAGCCGATCGCCGAAGGGGTAGGAGTGCGGCCATGGCCAACGAACAACCCCAAGGGGTGCTCTTCGACGTCGACGGAACGCTCGTCGACACCACGTACCTGCACACGGTGAGCTGGTGGGAGGCGCTGCGCCAAGCCGACCGGCCGGTACCGATGGCCACCGTGCACCGCTCGATCGGCATGGGCTCGGACAAGCTGCTGGATCACCTGCTCGGCCCGGAGCGGGACCGCGACGAGGATCCGAAGCTGCGCGAGGCGCACGACACCCTCTACACCGAGTACTGGGAACGGCTGACGCCGCTGCCCCGGGCGGCGGACCTGCTGCGCGCCTGCGCCGAGCGCGGGTTGCGGGTGGTGCTCGCCACCTCCGCCGCCGAGCACGAGGTGGGCGCGCTGCGCCGGGCACTGAACGCGGACGACGTGGTGGACACCGTCACGTCGTCGGCCGACGCCAAGGAGAGCAAACCCGCGCCGGACATTCTCGAAGCGGCGCTCGATCAGTCGGGGCTGGCCGCCGAGCGGGTCGTCTTCGTCGGCGACTCGGTGTGGGACGTCGCGGCGGCCGGCAAGCTCGACATCCCGTGCGTCGGGTTGACCTGCGGCGGCACGAGCCGCGGCGAACTCGCCGGCGCCGGCGCGGTGGCGGTGTACGACGACCCGGCCGCGCTGCTGGCCGAGCTGGCGGACTCCCCCCTCACCCGCCCGAGGTGAGCCCCACTCCGGTTCGTCCGGGTCGACACGCATAGCCACCAGTCTCGCGGGGCATGGTCTGTGGCCACCTGCCCGCACCGTGCGGGTGCGGCGAGAGGGTGGTGTCCGTGGAGCCGGTAGATGTGGCGTTCGCGTTGGTGGGCGTGGGCGCCCTGCTCGCGGGCATTCTGCCCCGGGTGTTGGAGCGCCGACCGCTGTCCATGCCGATCGCGTTCCTCGCCCTCGGCATGCTGGTCTTCCTCCTTCCGATCGGCTTGCCCACGCCGGACCCGCTGGCCCATCCCGAGCTCGCCACCCACCTCACCGAGATCGGCGTGATCGTCGCCCTGATGGGCGCCGGGTTGAAGATCGACCGACCGTTGAGCTGGGCCCGGTGGTCCTCCACCTGGCGACTGCTGGCCATCGCGATGCCGGTGTGCATCGCGGCGGTGGCGCTGCTCGGCTGGTGGTGGGCCGGTCTGGTGCCGGCGGCGGCGCTGCTGCTGGCCGCCGCGCTGGCCCCGACCGACCCGGTGCTCGCCGCCGACGTGCAGGTCGGCGAGCCGACCGATGTGGAGGACTCCGAGGACGAGGTCCGCTTCGCCCTGACCTCGGAGGCCGGCCTGAACGACGGGCTGGCGTTCCCCTTCGTCTACGCGGCCATCGCCATCGCCTCGACCAGCCTCGCCCCGCGCGCGTGGATGGCCGAGTGGTTCACCGTCGACGTGCTCTGGAAGGTCGGCGTCGGGGTGGGCGGCGGCCTGCTCATCGGCTGGCTGCTCGGCAAGCTGTTCTTCCGGGCGCCCAGCGAGTTGCGGCTGGCCCGGCACGCCGAGGGGTTCCTGGCGCTGGCCGCCACGTTCCTCGCGTACGGGCTGGTGGAGGTGGCCGGCGGGTACGGCTTCCTGGCGGTGTTCGTGGCCGCGCGGGCCATCCGGGCCGCCGAGCGGACCCACGAGTTCCACTCGGTGCTGCACGACTTCGCCGAGCAGGTCGAGCGGCTGCTCACCCTGGTGCTGTTGCTGCTGCTCGGCGGCGCGATCGTGGGCGGCCTGCTCGCGCCGCTGACCTGGCCGGCGGCGGCCGTCGGGCTGGCGCTGGTCTTCCTGATCCGGCCGGTCGTCGGCTGGTTGTCGCTGCGCGGCGCGCCCGGTCGTCCGGCGGAGCACTGGGTGATCTCGCTGTTCGGCATCCGTGGGGTGGGCTCGTTCTACTACCTGGCGTACGCCACCACGAAGGCGGACTTCCCGCAGGCAGAGCTGCTGTGGGCCACCGTCGGACTGGTGGTGCTCGTGTCCGTGGTGGTGCACGGCGTCGCCGCGACCCCGGTGATGCAGCTGCTGGACCGCGAGGGCGAGCGCACCGAGGACCCGTCCGAGTCCGAGGCCCAGCCGGTGGCCGTCGCCGGGCACTCCTGAGCGCGCCGGGACTCCTCAGCCGAGGCGGGAGACGAGCGCGTGACCGAGGTCCCGGCCGGAGCGCCAGGCGCTCTGCACACGGGGTGCGCCGAACGCGTCGCCGGCCAGGCCGATCCCGTCGGCGTCGAGGTGGTGGGTGACGTCGGTGGGTTCGCCGGTCGGCTTGGCGTACGTCCAGCGGTGCACGTGCACGTCGGCGGCCTCGTCGGGCAGACCGAGCAGGTCCCGGACGGCCTGCTCGATCGCCGGCCCGGCGGCGCTGGGCTGGGCCAGGTGCCCGGCGGCGAACTCCGGCACGGTGTGCGCGACCAGCACCGGCGCGTCGTCGCCCCGCCGGTCGCCGTCGTCGCAGACGAGACTGAGCACCGGATGGTCGTTGACGAACGCGCCACGGAAGGTCGGCCAGCGCCGGGAACCGAAGCGCAGCACCGCGGCGAGGGTCGGCGACCAGGTCTGCGCCTGCACGACGCGGGTGGCGTCGGCCAGGGCCGGATCGAGCAGCAGGGCCGCCTGTGGTCCCGGCATCGCCAGGGCGACCGCGTCGTACGCCTCGCCGTCGACCGTCGGCCCGGGTTCCACGGCGAGCACCAACCGGTCGACGGTCACCGGCATCGGACGGGCCAGGTGTTCGACGAGCGACCGCAGCCCGCGTGGGGCGGCGTAGCGCAGCGGGCCGGGCACCTCGTGCCGGCCGTTCGTGTCGTACGCCCAGAAGGTGTCGGTCCACTCGCGGACCAGGCCGGCGGCACGCCACTCGTCGACCACGGCGGCGAAGTCCGGGTCGCTGGCCGTGAAGTACGCGGCGCCGATGTCGGCGGGGCGACCGTCGAAGCGTTTGCTGGCCATCCGGCCGCCACTGACGTGCCCCCGCTCGCGCACCCGCACCGGCAGCCCGGCGCGGGTCAGCTCCACGGCGCACGCCACCCCGGCGATGCCCGCCCCGACCACCAGCACGCCCGCCGAGTCAACGCTCATCCGATGATCGTAGGCGTCGTCCGGGGGCATGAACCGGCGGTAATCGGGGTACTGGCACACCTGTTCGAAGAAAGGATGATGAGGATGACGGACCGTAGCAACGATCAGGCCGACCCGCGCGGCGCGATCAAGGACCCGGACGAGTGGGTCACCGGCGACGAGCCGCCCACGGCGGCCCAGGAGTCGTACCTGGCCACGCTGGCCCGGGAGGCGGACGCGACGCTCCCGGACGACCTGACCAAGGCCGAGGCCTCCAAGCGGATCGACGAGCTCCAGGCCGAGACGGGCCGGGGCCAGTAGGCGCGCTGGTCAGCGACGCGGCAGGATATGCAGGCGTACGGACGTAAGGCTCCCCCGGGTCGTCTCGGCCTCGATGTAGGTGGCGTGTGGCTGAGAGCGGCGGTCGGTGGGCGACCCGGGGTTGAGCAGGCGCAGCCCGTTGGGGGCCACGGTGTCCCAGGGGATGTGCGAGTGCCCGAAGACCAGCAGGTCGACGTCGGGGAAACGGGCCGCGCACCGCTGTTCGCGGCCGGTGCGCGGACCCGTCTCGTGCACCACGGCCACCCGTAGCCCGTCGAGGTCCACGCGGGCCACCTCGGGCAGCCGGGCGCGCAGCGCCGGCCCGTCGTTGTTGCCGTACACCGCGACGAGCCGTCGCGCGCGGGCGGTCATCGCGTCGAGCAGCGACTCGTCGACCCAGTCGCCGGCGTGCAGCACGACGTCCGCCGCCTCGACCGCCGTCCACAACTGCTCCGGGAGGTCCCGGGCCCGCTTGGGGAGATGCGTGTCCGCCGTGAGCACCAGCCTCATGCCGGCATCATCTCCCGGACGTGGGCCGCGTGCTCAGCGCGACGCCGGGGTGAAGAAGGAGGGCGGCATGCCCAGGCTGCGCAGCGCCGAGTCCTCTTCGACGTCGCTGAGCACACCAGCGGCGTTGATCAGACCGATGTGCGAGAACGCCTGGGGAAAGTTGCCCAACTGCTCCCCGGTCAGCGGGTCGATCTGCTCGGCGAACAGTCCCAGATCGTTGAGTCGCGCCAGTAGCGTCTCGAACAACTCGCGCGCCCGGTCCCGTTCGCCGGCCAGCGCCAGGCAGCAGACCAGCCAGAACGAGCAGATGAGGAACCCCGCCGGGTCGCCGTCCCAGCGTCGCAGCAGGCCGTCGTGGGACAGCTTGTCCTCCACGGCACGGATCGTCGAGCGCATCCGCTCGTCGTCGGCCGGCAGGAACCCCACCAGGGGCATCACCAGCACCGACGCGTCCAGGTCGTCGGATTCATAACTTCCGGTGTACGCCCCGACCCGCTCGCTCCATCCTCGTTCCAGCACCTCGGCACGGACCTTGTCGCGGGCGGCCGCCCAGCGGGCCACGTCCTGCGGCTCCCCGAGTCGGGCGCCGAAGCGGACCGCCCGGTCCAGCGCCGACCAGCAGTGCACCTTCGAGGACACGTGGTGGTGTTCGACCCCGCGCTCCTCCCACATCCCCGCGTCCGGCAGCGGCCAGTCCCGGGCCGCCTTGTCGGCGAGGGACCGCAGCAGGTGGTAGACGTCCGGCTCCAACGGTTCCAGCCGGTCACGCATGAGCCAGGCCGCGTCCATCGCCTCGCCGAAGACGTCGGTCTGGCGCTGCCGCCACGCGTCGTTACCGATCATCACGGGCGGGCTGTCGCGGTAGCCGGCGAGCTGGTCGAGGCGGTGTTCGGTGAGGTCCCGCTCCCCCAGCACCCCGTACATGATGGGCACCGGCTCCTCGTCGATCCGGCCCATCGCCCGGCCGAGCCAGGTGAACTGCCGCTGCACCTCGTCGAAGCAGGCCGTCCGCCAGAGCGCCCGCAGGGTCAGGCTGAAATCACGCACCCAGACGTACCGGTAGTCGTAGTTCCGGTCCCCGCCGAGCTCCTCCGGCAGCGACGTCGTCACGGCGGCGACCACCGCGCCGCTGGGTCGGTACGTCATGCCCTGCACGATCAGCGCGCTGCGTCGCACATGCTCGGCGTAGATCCCCTGGTACTCGTGCTTGCGGACCCAGGAGCGCCACCCCTCGGCCGTGTCGGCGATGGTCCGGTCGGCGTCGGGCACCTGTGGCCGGGGCGAGTCGTAGGTCGGGGCGTACCCGAGGGTGAAGTTGTTCGTCGTGCCGGCGCGGACGGTGAACGCGGCGGCGGCCTCGCCGTCGCCGCAGGTCAGCCGCACGCTGCCGACCAGGGTGAGCCGGCTCGCCCCGCCGACCGCATCCAGGGCGCCGTCCTGCTCGACGAGGAACGGCGTGGTGCGGCCGTACTCGAACCGGGGCCGGTAGTGCACCCGCATCGGCACCTCGCCGGAGAGGCCCCGCACGCTGCGGACCAGCACCTGTGGCGAGCGGTAACCGATGTCGTGCTCGCGCGCGCCGGGTTCCAGGGCGAGCGCGTCGGTCAACTCCACCTCGCCCGCGGCGGTGCGGAAGACGGTCCGCAGGACCAGGGTGTCGTCGAGGTAGCTGCGTTCGACGGTGAAGTCGTCGGTCTCCGGCCGGATCGACCAGTGCCCGGCGTCCTCGCCGATCAGCCGCGCGAACACCGACGGGGCGTCGAACCGACCCGGGCACCACCAGTTCACCGACCCCGCGTGGTCCACCAGAGCCGCGCTGCGGCCGTCCGCGAGGAAGCCGTGGTCGCTGATCTTTGCGGTCTGCACCCGGCTGCCTACCCGGGCCGTCCCCACGCATGCCTCCCGAGCCGCGGCACCCGCCCGCCGGCCCGGCGTTACCACTCGGCACTTGCGGGAAACCGGGCGGCTGACGAGGGAGGATGCTGATGACCTCAGCCCCGGAGCCGACCGCCGCCTGGCGGCCCGGCGCAACCAGTGGTGACGTGCTTCCGTCCGGCCCGGCAGGCCGCCCGTCGACACCCGGCGCGGACGGGCACGGGCCGGAAGGTGGCCCACCCACCGTGACGATCGGCTCGTATCCGGACTATCCGTCCGCGCAGAAGGTGGTCGACTACCTGGCGGACAACCGCTTCCCGGTGGAGCACACCGCCATCGTCGGCACGAACCTGACGCTTGTCGAGACGGTGCTGGGACGGATGACGACGGGCCGCGCGGCCCTGCTCGGCGCCGGCACCGGCGCCTGGTTCGGGCTCTTCATCGGCCTGCTGTTCGGCATCTTCACCGTCGGCAACTGGCTGGCGGTGATCCTGGTCGGACTGGTCATCGGCGCGATCTGGGGCGCCGTGTTCGGCGCGGTCGCGCACGCCATGACCGGCGGGCAGCGCGACTTCACCTCAGCCAGCTCGCTCCGCGCCGGCCAGTACGCGGTAACTGTCGACGCGCAGCTAGCCGACCAGGCGAGGCAGCTCCTGGGCCGCATGCAGATGCCCGGCTCACGCCCGGCAACGACCCGCTGACCCGCTGACCCGTCGACACCCCGCCGCCGATCTTGCACTTTCTGCGCTACCACATTGGCGCAGAGCGGGCATATCAGTGACCGAAAGTGCAAGATCGGCGCGCGCCGGGCGGGGGGTCAGCTAGTAGTCGGTCTTGGCGACCTCGCGGCGACAGACGAGGGCGAGGCTCATGCCCTTCTCGACGTCGCCCGGGTCGTCGGGTGTTCCCCGGTAGCCGTAGCTCGCTCCGTCGGGTGACAGCTCGACGTCCACGCCCTTCGCCCTCAGGCACTTGACCACGGCGTACGTGAAGTCGCGGGCCTTCGGGTTGGCGGGGTCCTCCTCCCAGGGTGGGAGCGGGTTGAGGGGTTCGCACGCCTTGTTGGCGGCCTCCCGGGCGGCGTCGCCGAGCGGGGGCTTGCGCTTCTGCCGGATGGCGATGACGTCGAGCCCGTGCTGCTTGAGGCAGTCGTCGTAGGGCTTCATCTTCGCGGTCCGGTCCGCGTCGGTGTCGTCGAGGCGGAACCTCGGCGCCTCGACGGTCGGCGACGCGCTCCGCGACGGCGACGCGGCGGTCGCCGTCTGGAGGGTGGCGACGTCGGGCTGTTCTTCACCGGTCTTCGCGCCGCCGGGGTCGCATCCGGCGGTCGCCGCCACGATGACGGCCGCGAACACCAGGAACGCCGTGCGCTGCCTCGCCATGCTGTGCCTCTTTCCCGTCGTGTGACCGATTCGGCCCCACCCTGGCGCAGGCATGTCAGGAAGCTGTCAGCTCGGTGTTCGTAACCGGTTCTCCCGCTCGCCGGTCAGTCGTGGTACGCCAACTCGCCGGCGCGCAGCGGGACGTCGACCCGGTTCTCCGACGGCGCGAGGGGGCAGGCCCAACGGTCGTCGTACGCGCAGCTCGGGTTGTAGAGGTAGTTAGCGTCGAGGCGGACGCGGTCGCCGGGCAGCAGCTCGACGCCCCGGCCGAAGGTGCCCTTCACCGTGTCGGTGAGGTAGCGGCCCCCACCGTACGTCTGCTGTCCGCAGGTGCCGTCGCGCAGCGGCACGAACAGTCCGCCCCCGTACGCCTCGATCCACCACAGCGTGAGCGGCCCCCACGACGTCTCGGCCACCGCCACCCGCCGGTACGTCACGACGCCGTCCGGGCCTCCGGTGTCGATGCTCAGCTCACCGCTGGCCGGCCGTAGCGGCGCTTCGACCACGGCCTCCGGGTTGGGTGGGAAGTACCGCACGCCCCGGAAGGCGGGCCGTTCGTCGGGCGGGATGGGGCTCTGCGGGTGGGTGGCGAAGAGGTCGTCGCGGCCGGCGCGGAATCCCGCCAGGTCGACGTCGGACAGGTAGAGCCGGGCCACCCGCTCGCGCCAGTCGGCCAGTTCGAGGTCGGTCAGCATGCGGGGGACTCCTTGTCGAGGGACAGCTCTCCGGACTTCAGGGGCCGGCCGCACGCCTGGCAACGGACCTCGGCGACGAACACCTCGCCACAGACGTCGTGGATGAAGTCGACCTGGGGCACGTCGGCATCGCTGTAGGTGTCGCCCCAGCGCTTGAGCACGAGGATGACCTGACCGAGGTCCCGGCCCTTCTGGGTGAGTTCGTACCCGGCGACCTTGCCGTCCTCGGCGGCACGGGCCTGCAGGATTCCGGTTTCGGCCAGTTTCCGCAGCCGGGCGGCGAGGACGTCCCGGGGTGCGCCGACCGCTCGCAGGATCTCGGTGTACCGCGACGCGCCGAAGGCGAGGGCGCGCACGATGTGCAGCGACCACCTGTCGTTGACCGCGTCGAGCGCCACCGCGAGAGTGTCCCGCTCTGGTTTGGAATTCAAACCGGGGGTGCTACGGTTCATCTGGTTGGACATTCAAACCACACTACCCGAGGAAGCACCCATGACGTCGCCATCCGAGTCACCCACCGAGCGGGAAACGCCCGTCACCACCCAGCGTGCCGCCTGGCTCTCTCTGGTGATCACCGGGCTGATCATCGGTACGGCGTTCATCGCCGTCTACGTCGGGCTGCAACGTGATCCCGCACCGAGCCGCCTGCCGATCGCGGTCGTCGGCGAGCAACTGGCCACCGCCGCCCACGGCGGGTTCGGCGACGCCGTCGCCGTAACCCAGGTCACCAGCGTCGACGACGGTGCCGCCCTGGTCCACGACGGGGACGCCGTCGCGGTTCTCAGCGCGGCCGCGCCCGACAGCCTGCGCCTCGACTACGCCGGCGCGAGCGGGTTCAGCGAGAGCGGTGCCGCCCGGCAACTCGTCGCCGGTCTCGGCAAGCAGGCGGGCATGACCGTCCAGGAGAACGACATCGTCCCGCTGGCGGGCTACGACAGTCGCGGGCTGTCCGCCTTCTACGTGGTCTTCGGGGTCACCCTCTCGTCGTTCGTCCTCGCGCAGGGGCTCACCGCCGCCACCGCGAAGGTGCGCCTGCGCCACCGGCTCTACGCGATGGGCGGGTTCGCGGTCGTGATCGGCGTGGTCGCGGCCACGGTCGCCGGCCCGGTGTACGGCTCACTGACGGCGCCGTTCCCCCTGCTCGCCCTGTCGCTCATCCTGCTGTCGGCGGCCAGCGCCTTCACCACGAAGGCCCTCGGCGCATGGCTCGGGCCGATCGGTATCGCGCTCGCCGTGCTCACCCTCACCACCATCGGTAACGCGACGAGCGGTGCGACGATCGGCGTCGACCTGCTGCCGGGCTGGGCGCAGGCGATCTCGGCGAAGCTTCCGCCGGGCGCGGCCGTCCGCGCGGTGAACAACTTCGGCTACTTCGGCGGCTCGCACACGCTGGTGCCGCTCGCGGTGCTCGCCGCCTGGTTCCTGGCGGGGCTCGGGTTCGTCCTGCTCCGACAGCGGACCGCACCGCGACGTCCGCTCGCCGCCGAGGCCGGCCGATGACCGCCCGGGTGAGCCCGTACCTCAGCTTCGCCGGCAACGCCCGGGAAGCCATGGGGTTCTACCAGTCCGTGTTCGGCGGCGGTCTCCAGATCACCACTTTCGGCGACCTGCACGGACCCGACGACGCGGCGACCGACGATCTGGTCGCGCACGTGATTCTCCGGGGAGCGTCCGGGATCGTGCTGATGGGCTCGGACCGCAAGCCCGGCGACGACGGGACCGGTAGCCCGCCGTCGATCACCCTGGGCGGTGACGACGAAGCGGAACTCACCGGGTACTGGGAGCGGCTCTGCGCGGGCGGCAGCGTCACGGTGCCGTTCGCGCGGTCACCCTGGGGCGCCCGCTACGGCCGGTGCACCGACAGGTTCGGGACCGACTGGCTGGTGAACGTCACGCCGACCTCGACGTCCTGACCGGGGCGCGGAGTCGGGCAGGCGCGGGCGGGCGGGCATGGCGGCCATTGGCGGCCATGCCCGCCCGTCACGGTTGCGGCCAGTTGCGCAGCAGGGCATCAAGAGCATCGAGGGTACGGGCCCAGGAGTCGTCCGTCGGGCGCGGCGTGTGGCGGAAACCGCCGGTACGCTCCAGGCTCACAAATCCGTGGAACGTGCTGTGCATCATCCGGATGGCGTCGGTCTGGTCCGGCTCGGCGAGCCGGTAGCCGCGCAGAATCGCCCGGGTCATCTCCGCGTGCCGGATACCCGCGCTCGCGGCGGCCGTCTCGGGATCGAGGTCGATTTGCATGGCCGCGTACCGGCCCGGGTGCCGCCTCGCATAGTCCCGGTACGCGTTCGCGAAGGCCACCAGCGCGTCCTTGCCGGCCCGGCCGGCGAGCGCGTCGGAGACGTGGTCGGCCAGCTCGGCGAGCGCCAGCAGGGCGATTCGGACGCGCAGGTCGTGCGCGTTCTTGAGGTGGAAGTAGAGGCTCGCGTCCTTCACCCCGAAGTGCCGCGCGAGGGCGGCGACTGTCACGTTCTCCACGCCCACCTCGTCGGCCAGGTCGGCCGCCACCTGGGTCAACCGCTCGACCGTCACGCCGGCACGTGCCACTCGCCACACCCCTCAAACTAGCCTTGTTAATCGGTTGCCTAGGAGAGCTAGGCTACAACCTATGCTAGCCATCACCGAACCCGCCATCCGCGCCTCCTTCGTCAACGTCACGCAGGGCGAGGCGAAGCGGATGGCCGTACCGGTCGATCTGGAGACGTACCCCTGGGACGACCTCGACTTCCTCGGCTGGCGGGACCCCGCCGCGCCGCAGCGGGCGTACCTGGTCGCCGAGACCGACGACGGCCCCGTCGGGGTCGCGCTGCGGGTGGCGCCGCAGCAGACCGGGCGGACACGGCGCAGCATGTGCTCCTTCTGCCTGACCACCCACACCGGCGACGGCGTGTCGCTGATGACCGCGCGCAAGGCGGGCCGCGAGGGCCGGCAGGGCAACTCCGTGGGCGCGTACGTCTGCTCCGACCTGGCCTGCTCGCTCTACGTACGGGGCAAGAAGGAGGCCGGGCGGCGAATCGACGAGACCATCACCCTGACCGAGAAGATCGACCGCACCACCGGCCACCTGGCCGCGTTCCTGCGCCGGGTCACCGAGTAACTGGCGTCCCGCTATGAGCAGTCGCAGAACGCGGTCGCCTGGACGACGTCCGCGACCTTCACGGTGAGCGTCGGCGTCTCCGCGACGAGTCCGACGGCCTCCGCCATGTCGTCGGACCAGACAATGAGGTCATCGGCTCCGGGCGTCGCCCGGACGGCGGAGGTCGTGAGAATCGCCTTGATCTGAAACGTTGCGTTGACGGGCGGCTTTTGAACATAGGCCAGAGCGACCCAGTCTCCACCGGGGACCTCTTTCGTGGAATCCCACTGCACGTAAAACCGCGGCGTGTCTCCTGGGCAACATTCGCGCGCGATCAGCACATACGAATGCAGCCCAGCCGCAGCGCGCGTCCTGCCGCGCACCTCGATGGCGCAGGCGTCTTTCACACACTCCACGGTGGCGCCCTCTGTCGACGTCGGCGTGAGGATCGTGACGGGCGGTGCAGGGCTGGGCGACGGCGCCTGCGCCGGGGCCGACGTCGGGGACACAGCGGCCGGGGGGCGATCGGACTCGGCAGACCTGTCCGACAGAACACTCGGCAGGCCGACGGCGAGCGCCACGATCACCCCGGCAGCGGCAGAGACTGCGGCCACGGCCTCCCACGGCCGCGACGCAGAGCGGGGTTGCCGGCCTTCGCTGCCGCCTGCGGCCGGGGGCGACGTGACTTCGTCGGGGACATCGGCTGAACTGTCAGGTGAAGTACTTTTCTGAGCCTCTTCCTCGTTCACCCCATATCCCCCATACGATCTCAACGCTCGTCGCCAGAATATCGAGAATTCCACTATCGGCGATGGGGTCAATTTACCGGCCGCGCTGGCGTAAACGATATTCGTACTGGGCCCGCAGTCCGCAAACCGGCACCGCCGCCGCGTGCAAGGATGCCTATATGGAGCAGGTGCTGAGCCGGCGGGCGGCCTCGGACGCGATCAGCGACCAGGGATGGCGGTATTTGCTGGGCGCGCTCCGCACATCGGTGCCCGTTGGCTCGCTGGCCGAGGCGGTCGAGGTGGTGGGGCGCCTGGTCGCGGAGTGCGGTGACGACGCGGATGGGCACCTGCGCGCTGATCTGCGGTCGGAACGGGTCGTTTTGACCCTCCAGTCGATGGATCAGGCGGCGCCCACCGCCCGCGACATCGACCTCGCGCATCGGATCTCCGCCACCGTGCGTAACCTCGGGCACCGGACCGAGCCTGAGATCGGTACGGGAGCACCGCGTTCGGTCCAGCTCGTGGAGATCGCTGTCGACGCGCTCGACATCGCGGCGGTGCGGCCGTTCTGGAAGGCCGTCCTGGGCTACGCGGACGAGGCGGGAGCCGACGGTCCCGAGGATCCGATCGTCGACCCGGTGGGGCAGGGTCCGGCGATGTGGTTCCAGCAGATGGATCGGCCACGCACGGACCGGAATCGCATCCACTTCGATGTCTGCGTCCCACACGACGAGGCACCCCGGCGGATCGAGGCCGCGCTGGCGGCCGGCGGCCGACTCGTGTCCGCGTCCCGCGCTCCCGCCTTCTCGCCGACATCGAGGGCAACGAGGCTTGCGTGACGACCTGGCAGGGCCGAGACGGCTCGTAGTTCGGGCTGACCGGCCAGTCTTAGACCCTGGTAAACAAGGTCTCGGCGCCACCAACCTCTGAATGCCTCACTTACCGGGGTCTGAGCGCTCGGCGTTTTCTGCGAAGACCTGGGCCGCGACCTGGTAGCCGTCGAACGCGCGTGCTACGCCAGCGTAGGCCGCGACCTGAAGAAAGACTTCGACGATCTCTTCGTTGGTGGCGCCGGCGTTGAGCGCGATGCGGAGCTGACCACGGAGGGGCTCCAGGACGCCGAGTGTCGCCGCGATGGTGACGGACACCAGTGCCCGCGTCCGTGTATCCAGGTGCTCGGTGCGCGGCCAGACGTCGCCAAATGCGTGCACCGTCGCGATCCGTTTGAAGTCTGCGCCGTTGGCTGGCTCACCAGGCGTGGCGCCAAGAAAACGCTCCAAGCGGAAGCCCAGCAGACGCTCAGCCGTGTCCAGCGCGGCGGCGTACCCCGAGTCTGCCGCCGCAGATGGCGGATGGTTCGTCGTCACGATGTTCACTCTTTCACCCACCAGGACGAAGCAGGCGAGATTCGGCGTTTCGAAGCCCCTTCTACACCAGGCTGTCAGCGGTCGGTGGCCAGGCGGGCGTGCAGGTGCTCGTCGTAGCGGCGGCCGTCGCCGTAGCGGTACGACTCGCGTAGCGTCCCCTCGGCGCGATAGCCGGCCCGGTCGGCGACCCGGCAGGACGCCGGGTTGGCGACGGCATGGCACAGCTCGATCCGGTGCAGCCGGAGGTCGTCGAACGCCCACGCGGTGAGCCGGGCGACGGCCCGCGTCGCGACACCGCGCCCGCGCGCCGCCGGCATCGTCCAGTACCCGATCGAGGCGTCGCCGTGCCGGATGTGGTGCAGCGACACCGAGCCGAGCAGTTCGCCGTCACCGGCGTCGGTCACCGCCAGCGAGGCGTGGTCACCGGCCGACCAGTCAGCCCGGCGACGTACCCAGAGCAGGGCCACCTGGTCGTCGATCGGGCCGTCGCCCTGCGGGTTCCACTGGGCGATGGCCGGGTCGCGCAGGGCGTCGAGCACCGCCGGGGCGTCCGCGTCCCGCCAGGGACGCAACAGCAGGTCGTCGGCGGCGAGCTCCACGTGTTCCACGAGGCCGGAGTCTGACACACTCCGCGCCGGTCCCGCTGCCGGCTTACCCACGACCTTCTTCAAAGCTGTACGAAGCGAGCCTGCAACCAGACAGACGTGACGCAGACAACCCTGAAAACCACTAGTTAAATTTTTAACTAGTGCTAGTGTCGTGGTCGTGACAGAGAGCCTGGACAGCACCCGAGCGGCCGCCTGGCGCGCCTACATCGAGGCCAGTCAGCGCCTGTTCACCCGGATGGAAGACGACCTGCGGGCCGACAGCGATCTCAGCTTCGCCGACTACCACGTGCTGGTCCTGCTCTCCGAAGCGCCGGGGCAACGGCTGCGGATGGGCGAGCTGGCCGGCCGTTTGGTCTTCTCCCCCAGCCGCCTCACGTACCAGATCTCCTCGATGCAGCGGCGCGGCCTGGTCAGCAAGGAGCCCTGCCCGGACGATCGGCGCGGCAGCGAAGCCGTGCTCACCGCCGCCGGGCTGCTCACCCTGACCGAGGCCGCACCCCACCACCTGGCGTCGGTGCGTACCCATCTGATGGACGACCTCGACGACGCCGAGGTCGCCTGCCTCACCCGGATCTTCGACCGGCTCGGCCGCCGCCTGCGGGCGGCCGGGACCACGTCGGACACCCACGCCACACGCTAAGGAGCCCCGCGATGCCCGCGATCACCGTTGACAACGTCCTCGTTCTGCCCCGCCTGCCCAAGCTTCACAAGGCCACCACGATCCGCAAGGTCCGCAAGGTGACCACCGCGCCCAGCGGCTTCGAGGGCGAGGGCTTCCCGGTCCGCCGGGCCTTCGCCGGGGTGTCGACGACCGACCTGGACCCGTTCATCCACCTCGACCAGATGGGCGAGGTCGACTACGCGCCGGGTGAGCCGAAGGGCACCCCGTGGCATCCGCACCGCGGCTTCGAGACCGTCACGTACATCATCGACGGCGTCTTCGACCACCAGGACTCGCAGGGCGGCGGCGGCACCATCACCGACGGCGACACCCAGTGGATGACGGCCGGCAGTGGCCTGCTGCACATCGAGGCCCCGCCGGAGCACCTGGTGATGAGCGGCGGCCTCTTTCACGGCACGCAGCTCTGGGTGAACCTGCCCCGCAAGGCCAAGATGAACCCGCCCCAGTACCAGGACATCCGGGGCCGGGAGTCGGCGCTGCTCACCACCGAGGACGGCGGCGCGCTCGTCCGGGTCATCGCCGGTGAGATCGCCGGGCACAAGGGGCCGGGCTCCACGTTCACGCCGATCACCATCAGCCACGTCACCGTTCAGCCCGGCGCGCAGGTCGACCTGCCCTGGAACCCCAACTTCAACGCCCTGGTGTACGTCCTCGGCGGGCGCGGCACCGTCGGCGCCGAGCGCCGGCCGGTCCACACCGGCCAGCTCGCGGTGCACGGGCCGGGCAACGCGCTGCGCTTCAGCGCGAACGCCACGCAGGACAGCAACACCCCGGCGCTCGACCTCTACATCATGGGCGGTCAGCCCATCCGCGAGCCGGTGGCGCAGTACGGCCCGTTCGTCATGAACACCCGCGACGAACTGCTCCAGGCCTTCGAGGACTTCAAGGCCGGCCGACTCGGCGTCATCCCCACCGAGCGCATCCCGCACACCAACGGCCAGGGCCCGCGTCCCTGACCCACGCGAAAGGCCCCCGGTTCGCGCCGGGGGCCTTTCGCGTTTGCTGGATGCAGCCACCAGCGAGATCTTGGACCGTTTCCTGCGGCATGATCGACTCGACTTCGCCGATCTGGGGGTATCAACCGGCCTCAGATACCCCGACTTCGGCGATCTCGTGTGGATCACCGCCCGGACATGCCTCCGCAGGACGCCGCAGCACGCCACGTAGTCTTCGACAGTGGACACAACGGCCCTCACACCCCGCGTGCTGGTGATCGGGTTGGATCCGTATCGGGTGCCGGGACCGTGGGACCCCAAGCCGGTCGCGGACGGGATCGAGGCCGGGCGGGCCCGATTTGTCGAGCACAACGTGGGGGCGGAGTTCTGCCTGTTCGGCCTCGACGGCAGCGACGATGTGAAGGCGGTCGTCACCACTGCCCTTCGCGCCCGGCCGTGGGAATGCGTCGTCATTGGTGGCGGGGTTCGCAATCAGCCGGAACTGTTCGAGCTGGTGGTCAACCTGGTGCATCGCCATGCGCCCGAGGCGGCGATCGCATTCAACGCCACCCCGATGGACACATTCGACGCGGCCGCTCGCTGGGTTGAGGTGCCCGGCTGATCGCTGAAGAAGCCAGGACTTGGCCACCGGCGCTTTGGTGGAGCCCGCTAGTGAGGTGACGCCATGCCCGGCATATCGGGGCCGGACTGCTGCCAGACGGCGGTGACCGCGCCGGCTCGCGCCGCCACCATGCTCTGGGCTTCGTCCTCCGGCCCGGCGAGGTTGCGGGCGTACCCGAGGCGGCCGGCGGTGCTGCGGCCGGCCACGTCTGGGGAAGCGTTCAGATGCACGATCCCGGGTCTTCGGCCGAGCCGATGATCAAGTAGAGGGCCCGTCGTAGCTGTGCGACCTCGGCCGCCGGGATGGGCCGGACCGCGTCGGCCTCCCGGGCCTCGGTGCCGGCGGCGATGGCCGCCCGCACCGCGTCGCCCTTCGGGGTGATGGCGACGATGCGGGCCCGCCGGTCTCGCGGGTTGACGCGTCGTGAGACGAGTTCCATGCGCTCGAGCCGGTCGATCTCAGCGGTGAGAGTCGTCTTGTCCATCCCGAGGGCTTGCCCGAGTTCGACCTGGGTGAGATCGGCGCTCTTGTGCAGAGCGCTGAGGACGATGTGGTCGCGCAGCGTCAGTCCGTGGCGTTCTGCTTCCGCGCCGACGAGTGCGTGCATCCGCTGGGCCGCCCGGTGCAGCAGCCACGTGAGCTCGGAGTCGGGCCCCGGCCCCAGAGTGGGGCGCTGCGGTGCCTCGTCGTCGATCGTCGGACCGGGGCGGCTCGCGGGTGAGGCAGGCATGGTCACAGTGTCCCGGCCGGGAACCGGGACGGCAGGAGCGGGATGGTGTCGTAGGCGGCGACATCGTGTGCCGGAACGACCTGCAACACGCGGCTGAGGGCGATGCTGCGCCGCAGGCCGACCCGGACCGTCTTGGCGTCGACGTCGGCGACGCGGCGCAGCAACCACGGGCGCTCCGCACCACGGGAGATGCCGTCCATCTGCCAGGTGAGGTCGCCGATGAACGCATACCGGTTCCCGGCGGGCAGCGTGACGAACACGACGACGGAACCCGAGGTGTGCCCCGCGGCGAGGGCCACGATCACCGAGCCGTCTCCGTAGACGTCGAAGCTCGCCGGAAAGCCGAGATACTCCGGGCCGTCGAAGGCGTACTCCCGGATCTCCAGGCCTTGCGACACCGCGCGGAAGACCCTGCCGTGCGAGTCGTCGGCGCCGTAGCGGATCTCGGCCTCGTTGATCCACACCGGCACCCGCAGGGAGTCCAGGCCGCTGACGTGATCCCAGTGCACGTGCGTGACGAGCACGCCCAGCAGCCGGGACCGGTCATAGCCCGCCGCGTCGAGTTGCTGCGCCACGGTCCGGCCGAGCCGGTGGGGAGCACGCTCCACGCGCGCGAGCATCGTGATGTGCTCCGCCACGTGCTCGCCGAACCCGGCGTCGATGAGCAGGTCGCCCTTCGGGTGAGCGATAAGCACGGCGGTGGCCGCGAAATCCCGCTTGTCCCGGATGGACCCTCCGGTCACGGCGAACGCCGCTCGCGTCGTGTAGGCGCCGGTGGGCAGACGGTACAGCGCCAGGTCCGCTGGCGGAGTCGCCTCGGGCAGCGGGCCCGTCCAGTACGAGGAAGGTGAGATGACCACGCCCGAAACCGTACGACCCAGGAACATCCGAGTCAAGAACGTCCGAGCTAGGAGGACCCGCAGCGCCGTCCTACGAGACCGCGAAGATTCCCGCGACGCCCAGGATCACCATCACCAAGACCGCTACCAGCGCCCCCCGTTCGCTCTCCACCGCCGGCTCGCGGTACTCGTTCACGGGGTTCGTCGTTTCGCGGGGCATGGTGTGGCCTCCTTGGCTGTTGTCGCTGCTCGCGTGGCGTCATCCAGGTCACCGGTCGGGCGGCCTGGCATGCGGACCCGCGTCGGGGGTCCTACCGTGAGGACGTTGTCGACCTCCGGAGGGCTGGACGTGCCGTTGCAGGAGTGGTTCCTCACCGCGCAGGAACGCGCCAACCCGGTCTCTGGGTTACCCGTCTGGACCAGGGGAAACCTCGCCGAGCCGTTGATTCACGGTGCGGCGTACTTCGACCGGCTGGTCGAGGAGGTGGAGGCGTTGACCGCCGGTGACCACCTCTTCTTCACCGACTGGCGGGGTGACCCGGACCAGCGGCTGCGCCCGGACGGGCCCACCGTGGCGCAGCTCTTCGCCCAGGCCGCCCAGCGCGGCGTGGTGGTCAAGGGCCTGATCTGGCGCTCACACCTGGACGTGCTGGCCTACAGCGAGGCGGAGAACCGCAACCTCAGCGAGACGGTCTCGGCGGCCGGCGGTGAGGTGCTGCTGGACCAGCGGGTGCGCCGGGGCGGCTCGCACCACCAGAAGCTGGTGGTGCTGCGGCACGTCGACGCCCCGGAGCGGGACATCGCCTTCGCCGGTGGCATCGACCTGTGCCACAGTCGCCGCGACGACGCCGCGCACGGCGGCGACCCCCAGCCGGTGCAGATGTCCTCCCGGTACGGCCCGAACCCGCCCTGGCACGACGTGCAGCTCGCGGTGCGCGGGCCGGTGGTCGGCGCGCTGGACACCCTCTTCCGGGAGCGCTGGACCGACCCGATGCCGTTGGACTCGGAGAACCCGGTGGCGTACGCCCGGGACCGGCTGCGCGGCGCGGACCTGCGACCGGACCCGCTGCCCGACCAGCCCGCCGACCCGCCCGAGTGCGGGCCGCACCAGATCCAGGTGCTGCGCACCTACCCCGCCGTGCGGCCGCGCTACTCGTTCGCCCCGGACGGCGAGCGGACCGTTGCCCGGGGCTACACCAAGGCGGTACAACGGGCCCGCCGCCTCATCTACCTGGAGGACCAGTACCTCTGGTCGACCGAGGTGGCGAACCTGTTCGCCCAGGCGCTGCGGGAGAACCCGGAGCTGCACCTGGTCGCCGTGGTGCCCCGGCACCCGGACGTGGACGGCCGGCTCGCCCTGCCGCCCAACATGGTCGGCCGCGAGCAGGCGCTGTCGCTGTGCGAGCGCGCCGCGCCCGATCGGGTGCACGTGTTCGACGTGGAGAACCACGCCGGCACCCCGGTCTACGTCCACGCGAAGGTCTGCGTGGTCGACGACGTGTGGGCCAGCGTCGGCAGCGACAACTTCAACCGCCGCTCCTGGACCCACGACAGCGAGCTGTCCTGCGCCGTACTCGACGACACGCGCGACGAGCGGACGCCCACCGACCCGGCGGGCCTCGGCGACGGGGCCCGCGCCTACGCCCGGGACCTGCGGCTGCGGCTCTGGCGCGAGCACCTGGACCGCGACCCCGACGGCGCCGACGACGCCGACCTGATCGACCCGGCCGACGCCGTCGCGGCCATCACGGCCGCGGCCGACGAACTGCAACGGTGGTACGACGGCGGCCAGGTCGGCGAGCGTCCGCCCGGCCGGCTGCGCCCGCACCGCCCGGAGCGGCTGCCCTGGTTCACGCGAGCCTGGGCGCTGCCGGTGTACCGGCTGGTCTACGACCCCGACGGCAGGCCGCTGCGCGCGAGGCTGGCCGGCACCTGGTGAGCCGGCCGGGCCGGCTCGGGCAGGCCAGCCCCGCCCGGGTGCACGCTGAGCCCTCCCGGGTAGGCGAACGACGAGCGCGGTGAGAAGTAGCCGAAGCCGATGATCAGCGGGTTGGCGGGGCGCAGCGCGTACATCGGGTGTCGGGGCTGCAGGAACTCCACCGACTCGATCTCGAACGGCGTGACCGGCTCGGCCACGTACGGGTAGACCGAGCTGAGCAGTTGACCGTCACGCTGGGTGAAGTAGCGGTGGTGCCCGCTGCTGATCACGTGCCCGGTCTGCCCGACCCGACACCGGGCGCGGATCAGCGGCACCCCGTCCGCCTCGGTCTCGGATTGCAGCGCCTCGCCGTTGAGCTTGATCGTGGTCAGGCCGGCCAGCACGGGAGCGCCGCGCGCGGTGGCGTACTCGCGGACGATTCGACTGGAGGCCACGTAGTGGGTCCACCAGCCGCCGGGGCTGAGCCCGCCGGGAGCGTCCACGCCGGCCAGCGAGACACCGATGTACGTCAGCGAGTAAGCGCCGAAGCCGGAGGTCTGCGTCTCGTCCTCGACGACGTACTGGTTGAGGAACACCTGTCGGTCGGCACGGGGGCACAGCCCGGTGGGCACCAGGGCGGCGACCGCGTCGGGGTCCGCCGGCAACCAGCTGAAGTAGAGGGTGTGGCTGTTCACGACGAGCTGGGGAGCGGTTGGATCTAGCACGGTGCCTCCGAACCGGGTGTCTACTCCGCGACGCTACGGCCGGTCCCGCCGACGGGACAACGACGGATAGTCGACACACCTGCCCGGTTGTCGGATTTCATGTTGACCGGTCGGTGGAGGCTCCTGGACCGACCGGTCGGACCCGCCGGGTTGATCGGACACCGCAGGATCGCCCCGAAAACGGGTAAGGGACTTCGCCACCTGCGCGATCGTCGCCGCTTATGGGCGTTTTGTGGGTCGACACACCTTAAGTACATCAACCTTTCGGCTAGCTTTCCGGGAGCCGATCAGGTTAAGGTGACTCCCGAACGGCCCAACTGAAGCTAAACCAAAGCGCCACCTTATTTTTGTCCGCGGACGAGGTGCAGGGAGGACCACCATGACCGCGTCAACGATCACCGAGCAGGCGAGCACCACGGTTACCGAGCAGAAGAGCACCACCAAGCTGGACCCGCGCGCACTCACCGACAGCGCCGCCGATCTCCTCAACGCGATGGCCGCGCTGCCCGCCAACCACCCGTCGCGCGCCGCCTTGCGGGACCGCGCGATCGAGGCCTGGCTGCCGCTGGCCAACCACCTGGCCCACCGCTACAGCGGGCGGGGCGAGCCGACCGACGACCTGGCGCAGACCGCCGCCGTCGGCCTGATCAAGGCCATCGACAAGTTCGACCCGTCGCGCGGCGTCGACTTCGCCGGTTACGCGATCCCCACCATCATCGGCGAGCTCAAGCGCCACTTCCGCGACCGCACCTGGGACATCCGGGTTCCCCGTCGTCTCCAGGAGCTGCGGCTCGCCATCTCCGACGCCAACAGCTCGCTGCTGCAGACCCTCGGCCGTTCGCCGACGGTCGCCGACATCGCCGCCCACCTCAAGATCACCGAGGAAGAGGTCCTGGAGGGCCTGGAAGGCGCCCGCGCGTACAACGCGGTGTCGCTGTCCACGCCGACCGGCGACGGTGACCGGGCCACCGAGCTGGGCGACATGCTCGGCGGCGAGGACAACGAGTTCGAGCTGGCCGAGCTGCGGGTCGCCCTCGGCCCGGCGCTCGCCACGCTCGACGAGCGGGAGCAGAAGATCCTGACCCTGCGGTTCTACGGCAACCTGACCCAGTCGCAGATCGCCGACCAGATCGGCGTCTCGCAGATGCACGTCTCCCGACTGCTCGCTCGGGCGCTGACCAAGCTGCGGGGCCAGCTCGACGGCACCTACTAGGGGCTTCACGATCGAGGGTCGGGTCAGCGTTGCCCCGGTCCTCGATCGTGTGAACACCGGCCGGGTCGTTTCCCTTCGGGGCGGCGACCCGGCCGTTCGCGTTGGTGGCGGGCCCGTCGAGCCCGCCGGGGCCCGGTGCGAGACTGGGCCGTGCTCTCCGACGTGACCCTGGACCTGCCGGTCCGTCCCACCCTGCCGGCGGTGCTCACCGCGCTCGACGCGGCCGGCGCGGCGGTTCTGGTCGCGCCGCCGGGCACCGGCAAGACCACCCTCGCGCCGCTGGCGGTGGCCGACCGGGTCGACGGCCGGGTGGTGATCGCCCAGCCCCGCCGGGTGGCGGCGCGCGCCGCGGCGCGGCGGATGGCCGACCTGCTGGGCGAGCGCGTCGGCGACCGGGTCGGTTACGCCGTACGCGGCGAGCGGCGGGTGTCCCCGGCCACCCGGATCGAGGTGGTCACCACCGGCCTGCTGGTCCGCCGGCTGCACCACGACCCGGAGTTGCCCGGCACGGGCGCGGTACTGCTCGACGAGTGCCACGAGCGGCAGCTCGACGCCGACCTGGCGCTTGCCTTCACGGTGGAGGCCCGGGCCACGCTCCGGCCCGACCTGTGGCTCCTCGCCATGTCCGCCACGCCGGACACCGACCGGTTCGCCGCGCTACTCGGCGGGGCCACCCCCGCCCCGGTGGTCCGGGCCGAGTCGGCGCTGCACCCGGTGCGGCGGATCTGGACGCCGCCGCCCCGGCCCGTCGCGCCGCCCGGGGCCGGCCCGGTCGACCGCGCGCTGCTCGACCAGGTGGCCGCCACCGTCCGCCGGGCGCTGCGCGAGCAGGCCGGCGACGTGCTGGTCTTCCTGCCCGGGGCCGGTGAGATCGCGTCGGTCGCCGGGCGGCTCGCCGACCTGCGGGACACCGTCGCGCTGCTGCCGTTGCACGGCCGTCAGCGCGGGGCCGAGCAGGACGCGGCGCTGCGCCCCCGGACCGACGACCGGCGTCGCGTGGTGCTGTCCACCGCGCTCGCCGAGACCAGCCTCACCGTGCCGGGCGTACGGACGGTGGTGGACGCCGGGCTGTCCCGGGTGCCCCGCATCGACCTGGCCCGGGGACTGGGCGCGTTGGTCACCGTGCCGGTCTCCCGGGCCGCCGCCACCCAGCGGGCCGGCCGGGCCGGCCGCGAGGCGCCCGGATGCGTCTACCGCTGCTGGTCGGAGGCCACCCACGAGCGGCTGCCCGCCCGGCCGGAGCCGGAGATCGCCACCGCCGACCTGACCGGGTTCGCGTTGGAGCTGGCCGCCTGGGGCAGCCCGGATGGCGTCGGACTCGCGCTGCCCGACGCGCCACCGGCCGCGGCGATGACCGTCGCCCGGGACACCCTCGAAACACTTGGCGCGGTCGACGCGACGGGTCGGATCACCGGGCGGGGACGGGCGATCGCCTCCGCCGGTGCGCACCCCCGGCTGGCCCGGGCGCTGCTCGACGCCGCCGACCGGGTCGGCGGCGACCGGGCGGCCGAGGTGGTCGCCCTCCTCGCCGAGGAGAGCGCGGCCGGCCCCGGCGACGACCTGGTGGCCGGCTGGCGTCGGTTGCGCGCCGGCGTCGACGCGGGGGCCACCGCCCGCTGGCGGGCCGAGGTACGCCGCCTGCGCGCCGCCCTGCCCGCCGGCTCCCCCGACGGCGACCATGCCGGTTCTGGACGTGTCCGGGCAACCGCCGCGCCCGGCACCGCACCGCCGACCGGTAGCGCGTCACCGACCGGTGCCGCCGCGACTTCTCGGCCCGGCGTACCCGCTGACCGCGAGCGGCTGACCGATGACCTCGCCGCCGGGCTGGTCGTCGGTCTGGCGTACCCCGAGCGGTTGGCCCGGGTGCGGCGGCCGGGCGGATCGTCGTACCTCATGACGGGCGGGACCGCCGCGGAGCTGGCGGCCGGTTCGGGCCTGGCCGGCGCCGACTGGCTGGCGGTGGCGGTCGCGGACCGCCGCCCCGGCGCGCCCTCGGCGCGGATCCGCCGCGCCACCGGCCTGGACGAGGCGACCGCCCGGGAGGCGGCGGGCCCCCTGCTGTCCACGCGCCGGGAGGTCGGCTGGTCCGACGGGGACGTGGTGGCCCGGGAGGTGACCCGACTGGGCGCGATCGAACTGGTGACGCGGCGGCTGGACCGTCCGGACCCGGCGGAGATCACGGCGGCGCTGCTCACCGGCCTGCGTCAGGAGGGCCTGGGACTGCTGCCGTGGACCCCGGCGGCGCGGGGGCTGCGCGAGCGGATGGCGTTCTGCCGGCTGCACCTCGACGCCGAGTGGCCCGACGTCGACGACGAGGCGCTGCTCGCCGCCGCCCCGACCTGGCTGGGGCCGGAGCTGGCCGCCGGCCGGCGGCGGGCCGACCTGAGCCGGGTCGACGTGACCTCGGCCCTGCGTCGGCTGCTGCCCTGGGCGCAGGCCGCGCGCCTGGACGAGTTCGCGCCCGAGCGCATCGAGGTGCCCAGCGGCTCACGTATCCGCGTCGACTACGCCGACCCGGCCGCGCCGGTGCTCGCGGTCAAGCTCCAGGAGACGTTCGGCTGGCCGGTGGCCCCACGCATCGCCGGTGGCCGGGTGCCGGTGCTGCTGCACCTGCTCTCCCCCGCCGGCCGGCCGGTGGCGGTCACCGCGGACCTCGCGTCGTTCTGGCGTACCGGCTATCCGCAGGTCCGCGCCGAGCTACGCGGTCGCTATCCGCGTCATCCGTGGCCCGAAGACCCGGACACGGCGACGCCCACCCGGCGGGCCGCGCCGCGACGACGCTGAGCAGGGGTTACTCCTCCACGACGTCGGCCACCACGACGGTGACATTGTCCGGAGCGCCCGCGTGCAGCGCCAGGTCGATCAGCTTGCCGGCGCAGGCGGACCGGTCGGGGTAGGCGGCGAGCACCTCGGCCAGGGTGTCCGGGCGGACGACGTTGGAGAGGCCGTCGCTGCACAGCAGCCACCGGTCGCCGGACCGGGGCACCATCGTCGCGTACGACGGGGAGACGTCCTCGCCCTGCAACGCCTGGGTCACGACGGCCCGGCGCGGATGGCTGCTGGCCTGGTCCGGGGTGATCACGCCCTGGTCGACGAGCATCTGCACGAAGGTGTCGTCGCGGGTGATCTGCTTGAGCACACCCTCGCGGAACAGGTAGGCCCGCGAGTCACCGACGTGGGCGAGGGCCAGGCAGCTACCGGTACGGGCGAAGAGCAGGGCGGTCAACGTGGTGCCCATGCCCTGGCGCTCGGGGTCGTCGGCGACCGCCTGCCGGATGCGGGCGGTGGCCAACGCGATGCCGTCCTGGAGGGCGGCCACCAGGGCGTCCTCGGGTGTCTCCACGTCCAGCGGGGCGACCGCGTCGATGGTGAGCGAGCTGGCGAGGTCACCGGCGGCCATTCCGCCCATGCCGTCGGCGACCGCGACGAGCCAGGTGCCGGCGTGCAGGGCGTCCTGGTTTCCGCTGCGGATCAGCCCACGGTCGCTCGTTCCCACGGAGCGCAGCTTCAGGGTCATGGGAGGCAGCCTGCCAGGCGAAGGGCGCAGTTGTCTCTAGGAGATCAGGACGACGGCGCGTGGCGCGGCCAATCTCACGTCTCGCGTTCGGCCGCGGCGCGCGTCTCCGCCCTTGTCGGACGGCAGATCCCATCCAGTCGGATCAATTGACAGGACGATCCACCACTGGAAACATCGAGCTTCGACCTGGGAGCGCTCCCAGGTCGCCACCGCCACCTGCCTCACCTCCCGTCCCGGAAGGACTACCCCGTGACGCCATCCAAACGTCGCCTCCTCCTGGCCGCGGCGACCGCCCTGGCCCTCACCGGCGCGGGCGCCGGAGCGGCCTACGCCGCCCCTCCACCGGACGCCCCCGAGCAGATCGACAACGGGGACTTCAGCGCGGGCGTGAGCCCGTGGTTCTCCTACGGCACCGACTCACTCGGGGTCACCGACGGCCAGCTCTGCGCCGCCGTCCCCGGTGGACTCGCCAACCCGTGGGACGCCGGCATCGGTCAGGACGGCGTGCCGCTGATCGCGGGCGCCGAGTACACGCTCGGCTTCGACATCACCGCCACCCCCGGCACCGCCGTCAAGGCCGTGCTCCAGCTCGGCAGCGCCCCGTACACCACGTACGCGGCCGTGGACGCCGCCGCCACCGGCACCGTCCAGCGCGTCGAGTCGACCTTCACCGTCCCGGACGACAACCAGAACGCCCAGCTCATCTTCCAGGTCGGTGGCAGCGCGCAGGCGCAGACCATCTGCCTCGACGACGTGTCGCTGCGCGGCGGCGAACCCCCCGCGCCGTACGAGCCGGACACCGGGCCCCGCGTCCGCGTCAACCAGGCCGGCTACCTGCCCGGCGGGCCGAAGAACGCCACGGTGGTCACCGAGGCGACCACGCCGCTGCCCTGGCAGCTCCACTCGGCCGCCGGGGCCGTCCTGGCCAGCGGCACCACCACCACGCGTGGCGTGGACGCCGCCTCCGGGCAGAACGTGCAGACCGTCGACTTCTCCAGCTACCGCACCCCGGGCGCGGGGCTGACGCTCACCGTCGACGGCGAGACCAGTCACCCGTTCGACATCTCCGGCACCCTCTACAACCAACTGCGCTCCGACTCGATGCAGTTCTTCTACGCCCAGCGCAGCGGCATCGCCATCGACGGTGACCTGATCGGCGACGAGTACGCCCGCCCGGCCGGCCACCTCGGCGTCGCCCCCAACCAGGGCGACACCAGCGTGCCCTGCCAGCCGGGCGTCTGCGACTACTCCCTCGACGTGCGCGGCGGCTGGTACGACGCCGGCGACCACGGCAAGTACGTGGTCAACGGCGGCATCGCCACCTACCAGCTCCTCAACACCTTCGAGCGGACCAAGACGGCCGCCACCGCCAACGGCGGCGCCGGACTGGCCGACAGCACCCTGCGGGTGCCCGAGCGCGGCAACGGCGTCCCGGACATCCTCGACGAGGCCCGCTGGGAGCTGGAGTTCCTGCTGCGCATGCAGGTGCCGGCCGGCAAGCCGCTCGCCGGCATGGTCCACCACAAGATCCACGACAAGAACTGGACCGGCCTGCCGCTCGCCCCGCAGGACGACCCGCAGCCGCGCGAGCTGCACCCGCCGTCGACCGCCGCCACCCTCAACATGGCCGCGACCGCCGCCCAGTGCGCGCGACTCTTCGCCCCGTACGACGCGGCGTTCGCGTCCCGCTGCGGCACCGCCGCGAAGACGGCCTACGCCGCCGCGAAGGCACACCCCGCGGTGTACGCCAGCCCGACCGACGGCACCGGCGGCGGCGCGTACGACGACTCGAACGTCACCGACGAGTTCTACTGGGCGGCGGTCGAGCTGTACCTCACCACCGGTTCGCAGACCTACCTGACCGACCTGACCGCGTCGCCGCACCACACCGGCAACGTGTTCGAGCCGCGTGGCTTCGGCTGGCAGAGCGTCGCCGCGCTGGGTCGACTCGATCTGGCCACCGTGCCGAACGGGCTGCCCGCCGCCGACCTGACCCGGGTTCGCGCCTCGGTCACCGCCGCCGCCGACGCGTACCTCGCCGAGCTGCGCCGGCAGGCGTACGGGCTGCCGATGCCCGGGGACGCCGACAGCTACTTCTGGGGCGCGAACAGCAGCATCATCAACAACGCGATCGTCCTGGCCACCGCCTTCGACCTGACCCGCGACGCCCGTTACCGCGACGGCGCCGTGCAGGCGATGGACTACATCCTGGGCCGCAACGCCCTGAACATCTCGTACGTCACCGGCTGGGGCGAGCACGCCGCGCAGAACCAGCACAGCCGGATCTTCGGCCACCAGCTCGACGCCAACCTGCCCCGTCCGCCCGCCGGCTCCCTCGCCGGTGGCGCGAACGCGGCGTTGCAGGACCCGTTCGTGGCGCAGTTGCTCGCCGGCTGCAAGCCGATGTTCTGCTACGTCGACGACATCAACTCGTACTCCACGAACGAGGTGGCGATCAACTGGAACTCGGCGCTGGCCTGGATCTCCTCGTTCCTGGCCGACCAGGGCGAGGCGGGCGCCGTACCGGCCGTCACCTGCTCGGTGAGCTACGCCAACTACGGCGCTTGGCAGGGCAACACCGGGTTCACCGCGCAGTTGACCATCCGCAACACCGGGTCCACGGCCGTCAACGGCTGGACCACCCGGTTCGCGTTCACGGGTGACCAGCGCGTCCGGGAGGCCTGGCTGGCGAAGGTCACCCAGTCCGGCGCGACGGTCACCGCGAAGAACGAGTCGTACAACGCCAAGATCGTCCCCGGTGGCACGGTGACGTTCGGCTTCAACGCGACGACCAACGGCGGCGCCAACCCCAACCCGGGGCTGGTCACCGTCAACGGGAACGCCTGCTCGCTGTCCTGAGCGCGACCCCTGGTGGCCGCCCTTCCCCCCGGGGGCGGCCACCAGGACCACCCGTCCGCCATCACGAATCCAGCACCAGGCGGAAGGCGCGCTCGCCGATGCCGCGCATCAGCGGGTTGTCCTGCGAGTGCGTCAGGAACACCAGGGACAGGGCCAGCGCCCAGCCGCGCGCCCGCTCCCAGGTCGCGTCGTCCGCGCGGCCGTACGCCCGCCGAAGAGCAGCACGCGGCTCGACCGGAAACAGCATCCAGGCCACGGACAGATCGGTCGCGGGATCGCCCGAGGTGATGTCGCCGAAGTCGATCACGGCGCTGATCCGGCCCCGGTCGACGAGGATGTTGGCGGGATGCAGGTCCCCGTGCAGCCACCGCGGCGGACCACCCCACGCGGGTGCGGCGACGGCCACCTCCCAGACCCGCAGCGCGGCGGCGCGATCGGCCGGATCGACATGCGCGAGCCCGTTCAGGACCCCCGGGGCGCGGCCGAGCAGGGGAATCCCACGCATCGGGTTGACGGGAGCCTCCGGCGGAGCCGGCATGTGCAGCGCGTCCAGGAAGGCGCCGAGCGTCGCCGCTGCCGCCCCGGGGTCGCCGGGCGCCGAAAGCGCCACGATCCGGCCCGGGAAGAACGGTACGACACTCCACGACCAGGGGTAGCGGGTCGTCGGCTGCCCGACGCGCACCGGCGCTGGCACCGGCAACGGCAGGCGGCCGGCCAGCTCCGGCAGCCAGCGCTGCTCGTGCGCGATGAGCTCGGCGGCCACGGCACGGCGCGGCAACCGGACCAGCAACTCCGCACCAAGACGACACACGAGGTTGTCCCAGCCGTTGGCGAGGATCTCGATCGGCAGGTCCGCCAGATCGGGGTGCTGCTGGTCGAGCAGACCGCGCACCAGTTCGACAGAGACGGGAATCTCCGCGGCGGGCATCCGCTTGACGGTCACCGCAAAACCCTACGGCCGCGCCCCGGTGGGCGTGCGCCGAGCGGCGCGAGGCGGGCGCCTGATCCGCTCGACCTGGCATGCTCGGCTTGTTGTTCTCGGCCTGCTGTTTCCGGCTTGGTGTGCATGGCTCGGTGTGCGCGGCTTGGTGTGCGCGGCTCGGTGTGCGCGGCTCGGTGTGCACGGCTCGGTGTGCACGGCTAGTCGGCTCGGCTGTCGGGCGCGGCTAGTCGGCTCGGCTGTTGTGTGCGGCGATCAGGGCCGGCAGCTCGTGCAGCGAGTCGATGCGGAACAGGCACCGGTCGGCCACGGCTGGCATGTCGAGGATGTGCCCCCACGGGGAGCGCCGGATCAGGCACGTCTTCACACCGGCCTCCTGAGCCGGACGGGCGTCGTTGTCGGGCCGGTCGCCGACGTACAGGATCGAGGCCGGATCGCCGCCGCCTTCGGCCACCACCCGGTCGAAGAAGGCCGGCGCCGGCTTCGCCACGCCCCAGGAGTGCGACGTGCCGATCACGTCCACCTCGAGGTCGAGAGAGCGAAGGGTCGCCTCGGCATGGGCCGGCTGGTTACCGGCCAGGCCCACCAGCAGACCCTGATCGCGCAGGGCGGCGAGGCACCCTTGCGCGTCCGGATAGAGATCCTCCGCGCCGAACGTCTCCGGCTGCCCGGCGGCGGCTCGACGGGCAAGCTCGACCTCCAGGTCGAAGTCGGGCCGGAAGGTCCGGAACGTCTCCCGGTAGTCCAGGCCCCTCGCGACGACCGCGCCGAAGACCGCAGACAACGTGTGCCGCGGGACGCCGAACCAGTCCGCCCAGGCCGCGAACTCGCGGGACTCGTCGAGAATCACCCCGCCCACATCGAAGAAGACCGCCTTGATCAACCCATCTCTCCCGTCCCGCTGCGATCATCGATGATCATAGGCGCATTCGACGCACGACCCAGCCCCGAATTGTCGTACACCTGTTCTAACCTCGGCCCGTGGTGGAAGGGTTGGCGCGGGCGGAGGCGGCGGTTGCCGACTGCCTCGACGCGGCGGTGTGGACCCTCCCCGAGCACGATCTCGTCGCGGCCCTCGACGCCGCGCACCGGCTCGCGCAACGCTTGGCGGCCGTGCAACTGGCGCTGGTGCGTGAGGTGGACGGCCGCGGCACGCCCCGGGCGCAGGGCGCGTCGTCGACGGCAGTGTGGTTGCGGGACCGGCTGCGGCTCGACGGTTCCACCGCGCGCCGACTGGTCAATGTCGCTGGGGCGCTCGATGCCGGAGCGCCCGGGGTGCGCGCCGCGCTGGCCAACGGAGACATCACTGTCGAGCAGGCGCGGGTCATCGGCGAGACCGTCCTGACGGTGCACACGGCCGCTGACGCCGAGACGGCCGACAAGGCGGTCGGCGTCCTCATCGAGTGGGCCGGCAAGTTCGAGCCGACCGTGCTGCGCAAGCTGGGCACCCGGGTCCTCGACCAGGTCGCCCCGGAGCTTGCCGAAGCTGCCGCCAGGGCAGCCCTGGAGGCCGAGGCGCGCCGGGCCGACCGCGGCAGGCCGTGGTGACAAGTGCTCTCGGGCTGCTGGTGTGACCAGCCTCGCGTCGTCCGGGACTGCCGACTCCGCAGGTCCTGCCTAACGTCGCCACCATGACGGTCATCGGCGACACCGGCGTCGCGCCGTCACCACCGGCGGGGCGACTGCGCACTCTCGCGCTCGCGACCCTGGCGAACTCGGTCGGCGCGGGCCTGTGGCTGACCGGGGCGGCTCTCTATCTCACCCGGGATGTGGGGCTGTCCCCCGTTCAGGTGGGTGCCGGGCTCAGCGTCGCCGGACTGGTCGGGCTGACCGCCAGCGTGCCGCTCGGCGCCCTGGCGGATCGGCGCGACCCGCGCACGCTGCGAGCCGCGCTGCAGGTCCTCCAGGCGGCGGTGGGGGCGACGTACCTGCTGGTCGACTCGTTCACGGTCTTCCTGGCCGTCGCGGTGCTCGAACTGCTGTTGGCCTCGGGCAACCTCGCGGTCCGCGCCGCGTTGGTCGCGGCCGTCACTGGTCCGCAGCGGCGGGTACACGCCTTCGCCACGCTGCGCGCCGTGGCGAACCTGGGCATCGCCGTCGGGGCCGGGCTGGCCGGGTTCGCGTTGGCCGTCGACACGCACCGGGCGTACCAACTGTTGGTGGTCGGCAACGCGGTCACCTACCTGGTGTCGGCGGCGCTGTTGCTGCGACTGCCGGCCTACCCGCCGATGCCACGTGTCGCGACCGGTGCTGTCCTGGGCCGGGGAGGAGCGCTGCGCGACGGCCGGTTCCTCGTGGTGAGCGGCGCGTCGGCGCTGCTCGCTATGCACCAGACAGTTCTCACGCTCGTCGTGCCACTGTGGGCGGTGACCGTGGCCGGAGCGCCGCCGCCCGTCGTGTCGGCGGTGCTGCTGACCAACACGCTGCTGACCGTCGTGCTGGCGGTGCGGCTGAGCCGGGGCGCGGACACCGCCGTCCCCGCGGCGGCGACGATGCGCCGCGCCGGCCTGGTACTGGCGTCCGCGATGCTGCTGTACGCCACCACGGTCGCCCTGCCCACCACGGCGGCGGTCGCACTCCTCCTGCTCGCCACGGCCGTCTACACCGCCGGAGACCTGTGGCACGCCGCTGCGGGAGCCGGGCTGGCCTACGATCTCGCCCCATCGGGAGCCGTCGGCGCGTACCAGGGGGTGGACGGGATGCTCGCCGGCCTGGCCCGAGCCGTCGCCCCGGCCCTGCTGACCCTGGTCATCATCGACGGCGGGGCGGCCGGCTGGCTGGCCGTCGCCGGGCTGTTCGCCGTGACGGGTCTGATCATCCCGGCGCTGACCCGGTGGGCGCTGAACACCCGCCGGGTGTAGCAGGATGCCGGGCATGAACGATCAGTCGATCATCACCATCCGCCCCGGCGGCCCCGACGACGCCCCGGCCGTGCTGCGGCTGCTCGACGTGGCCACCGCCTGGCTGGTGGAGCGCGGCCGGACCGGGCAGTGGGGCACGCGGCAGCCCTCCACCGATCCCGGCCAGATCGCCCGGGCCGATCAGTGGGCCACGAGTGGCGGCCTGCACCTGGCGATGCGGGGCAACCGTGTCGTCGGCGCGCTGGTGGTGGGTGACGCCACCGAACACGTGCCCCCGGCCACCGAGCCGGAGCTGTACGTCCGGCTGCTGGTCACCGACCGGGCGCACGCCGGGCTGAGGATCGGGGCCCGACTGCTGGAGCACGCCGCCGAGGTGGCGCGGGCACGCGGGCTGGGATTGTTGCGGGTGGACTGCTATGGCGGCGACGACCGGGCACTCGTCCGGTTCTACGAGGGCTGCGGCTTCACCCCGACCGAACCGTTCACCGTGGTCCGGTCGGGGCGTGAGCCGTGGCCGGGGCAGTTGCTCGTGCGCCGGCTCGACTGAACGTCAGCCGATCTCCTCGTCGACGAAGCACCAGCGCCACGCCTCGCCCGGCTGCGCCGAGCGGATCACCGGGTGACCGGTGGACGCGAAGTGCTTGCTCGCGTGCTGGTTCGGCGACGAGTCGCAGCAGCCGACCTGCCCGCAGCTCAGGCAGGTACGCAGGTGCACCCAGTAGGTGTTGCCGATGGCGACGCAGTCGGCGCACTCGTCGGGGGTTAGCGGCTCGGCGGTGCCGGCCTCGGTCAGATGCTGACAGCTCACTGTTCCACCTCCTGCCGCAGCAGCGACTCTTCCAGGTCCAGGTCACGGTAGGCCTGCACCAGTACCTCCTCGGGAATGCGACCGGAGTCCCGGGCAGCTCGGAAGACGTCCCGCTCGGCGTCGATCATCTCTTGTCGCAGCCGACCGTACGCCTGTGAAGGGGTTTCCCGCTCGTCGCCGCCGAGCCGTTCCCAGGCCATGTTGGTGCGGTCCTCCAGCACCCGGCGCAGCCGGTCCACCACGGGGGCGGGCGCGCTGTCGGCCAGCTCCTCCAGGCGGTCCCGCGCTGCCCGGCTGGCCTGCTGCTGTACACCAGCGGCGGACAACGCGTCCTGCATGGGGTCATCCTGGGGCAGTTTCAGGCGGCGGGCGACCAGCGGGAGGGTGGCCCCCTGCCCGACCAGGGTGACCACGATCACCGCGAAGGCCAGCCAGATGAACAGGGCCCGCGGGTACGGCTCCTCCTCGGCCAGCGTCAACGGCAGGGCCAGGGCGGCAGCGAGCGTCACCACGCCGCGCATCCCGGCCCAGCCGATGATGATCGGGATCTTCGGGGAGGGGGCCGCGTCGCGGCGGCGGATCCGAGGGACCAGCCGGGCCAGGTAGGTGGCCGGGAAGAGCCAGACGAAGCGGGTCAGGAAGACGGTGGCCAACACCGCCACGGTGATCAGGACGAGGGAGCCGGCCGGCTCGTCGAGGTTCCGCAGCACGTCCCGCAGTTGCAGCCCGACCAGGAGGAAGACCAGCCCTTCGAGAAGAAACCGCACCAGCCGCCAGAACGCCCCGGTCTGCAACCGGGACGCCGCCGACAGCAGTTGCGGCAGCTTGTGGCCGAGGGCCAGCCCGGTGACGACCACGGCGACCACACCTGAGGCGTGCACGTGCTCGGCGGTGAACACCACCGCGAACGGGATGATCAACGACAGCGCGTTGTCCAGCAGCGGGTCGCTGATCCGCCGGTGCAGGAAGCCGAAGACGACCGCCCCGAGCGCGCCGATCAGGATGCCGCCGCCGGTCGCGCGCAGCACCTCCACGGCCACGTCCGCCGTGCCGACGGTCGAACCGATGGTGGCCATGGTCGCGACCCGCAGCAGCACCAGCGCGGTCGCGTCGTTGACGAGGCTCTCCCCCTCCAGGATGGTGACCACCCGGCGGGGCAGCCCGACGCGGCGGGCGACCGCGGTGGCGGCCACCGCGTCCGGCGGCGCGACCACCGCGCCGAGGGCCAGGCAGATCGCGAACGGCACCTGCGGCAGCAGCAGATGCAGCACGACGCCCACCGCGAACGCGGTGAACAGCACCAGGCCCACGGCGAGCAGCAGGATCGGCCGGATGTTGTTCTTGAACGCCGGCACCGACGTCTCCAGCGCCGCGACGTACAGCAACGGCGGCAGGATGCCGATCAGCACCAACTCCGGCTCGAGGTGGATCTGCGGGAAGCCCGGAAGGAAGGACAGGGCCAATCCGAGTACGACAAGCAGGATCGGCGCGAGCAGGCCCAGCCGGCGGGCCAAGGCCGCGCCCAGGGTGGCGATCGCCAGGAAGACGACGACCGGAAACAGGCTTTCCATGGGGTACGAGCCTAGGGGGCGGGTGGTCGACGCCCGATCAGCCGGCCGGACGCAACTTCGGCAGCACCTCGGCGCCGAACGCGTCGATGAAACCGCGCTGCTCCTGCCCGACGTGGTGCAGAGCGATCTGGTCGAAGCCGAGCGCCACGTACTCCTCCAACCAGCCGACGTGCCGGCCCAGGTCCGCCGAGACGTTCACCACCTGGGCGACCCGCTGGGCGGGTACGTCGGCGGACACCTCGTCGAAGTGCTCCACGGTCTCCAGGTCCCAGCAGACCGGAGGGGCGAAGACGTTGCTGCGCCACTGGTCGTACGCGATCGCCTCGGCCTGTGCCTGCTCCCGCGCCCAGGAGACGTGCACCTGGAGGTGCAGCGGTCCCCGGCCACCGGCGTCCCGGTACGCGTCGATCATCGCCCGCAGGTGCTCAACGGGCGCGTTCACGGTGATCAGGCCGTCGGCCCACTCGGCGCACCAGCGGGCGGTGGCGACGCTGACGGCGGCGCCGACCAGCGCGGGCGGCTCCTCGGGACGGGTCCACAGCCGGGCCCGGTCGACCCGGACGAGGCCGTCGTGGCTGACCTCCTCACCGGCCAGCAGTGCCCGGATCACGTCCACGCACTCGCGCAGCCGGGCGGAACGGACGTCCTTGCGGGGCCACACGTCACCGGTGATGTGCTCGTTGCTGGCCTCGCCGGTGCCGAGGGCCGCCCAGAACCGGCCCGGGTACATCGCGCCGAGGGTGCCGATCGCCTGCGCGATGATCGCCGGGTGGTACCGCTGGCCGGGGGCGTTGACGACGCCGAACGGCATGCCGGTGGCCTGCAGGGCCGCGCCCAACCAGGACCAGGCGAAGCCGGACTCACCCTGCCGCTCGCTCCACGGCGAGAAGTGGTCGGAGCACATGGCGGCGTCGAAGCCGGCCCGCTCGGCGTGCATCACCGCTTCCAGCAGGGCGCGGGGGTTGATCTGCTCGTGGGAGGCGTGGAACCCGAACGTCGTCATGGGCGCATCTCCTACCCACGACAACGCCCGCTGATGCTTGAAAGGAAGGGCCCCTTATTAACGCTCCGCGTCTAATAAGGGGCCCTTCCTTTCAAGCGGAGGTGTTACTCGGCGTGCGCGCCGGCGCCGGCCGACGCCGCCCCCTCGCCCACCCACACCGTCTTGGTGTTGCAGAACTCCCGCATGCCCAGCTCGGACAGCTCCCGTCCGTAGCCGGAGTTCTTCACGCCGCCGAAGGGCAGCTCCGGGTACGAGGTGGTCATGCCGTTGACGAAGACGTTGCCGGCGTCCAGGTCGGTGGCGAAGCGCTCCTGCTCGGCCGCGTCCCTGGTCCAGGCGTTCGACCCGAGCCCGAAGCTCGTGCCGTTGGCCACCTCGATGGCCTCGTCGTAGGACGACACCCGGTACAGGCCGGCGACCGGCCCGAACACCTCCTCGGACCACATCCGCATCTGCGGCGTCAGGTCGGTGACGACGGTCGGCGGATAGAACCATCCGTCGCCGGTGGGCAGCTCACCGCCGCAGAGCACCGTCGCGCCGTTCTCCGCCGCGTCGCGCACCTGGGCGTGCACCTCGTCGCGGCCGTGTTCGCTGGCCAGCGGACCGACGTCGGTGTCGCCGTCCATCGGGTCGCCGACGCGCAGCGCGGCCATGTTCGCGGCGAACTTCTCGGCGAACGCGTCGAAGACGTCGGTGTGCACGATGAAACGCTTGGCGGCGATGCAGGACTGGCCGTTGTTCTGACAGCGGGCGGTGGTGGCGACCTCGGCGGCACGGTCCAGGTCCGCCGAGGGCATCACCACGAACGGGTCGCTGCCGCCCAGCTCCAGCACCGTCTTCTTGAGTTCCCGCCCGGCGATCTGCGCGATCGACCGCCCGGCCGCCTCACTGCCGGTGAGCGTCGCGGCGCGTACCCGGGGGTCGGCGAGGATGCGCTCGACGGCGTCCGAGCCGACCAGCAGGGTGGTGAACGCGCCCTCCGGGAAGCCGGCGCGGCGGAACACGTCCTCCAGCAGCAGCGCGGTCTGCGGCACGTTCGAGGCGTGCTTGAGCAGGCCGGTGTTGCCGGCCATCAACGCCGGGGCGGCGAAGCGCATCACCTGCCAGAGCGGGAAGTTCCACGGCATCACGGCGAGCACCACGCCGATCGGCTGGTAGCGGATGAACGCCCTGGTCGCCTTCACGGCGGCGGCGTCGGCCGGCTCGTCGGCGAGGAACGCCGGGGCCCTGTCGGCGTAGAAGCGGGCGGCCGTGGCGCACTTGGTCACCTCGGCCTGCGCGGCGGCGTACGTCTTGCCCATCTCCGTGGTCATGATCCGGGCGATCTCGTCCCGCTCGGCGTCGAGGAGGTCGGCGGCGGCGTTCATCCACCGGGCGCGCTCCTCGACGCCTGTGCCGCGCAGCTGCCGGTACGCGAGATCGGTGCGCTCGATGGCGGCGTCGAGCTGTTCGGTGGACATCGCCTCGTAGGTCTTGAGCACCTGACCGGTGGCGGGGTTGGTGGTGGCGATGTGCGGCATTTCGCTTCTCCTGTCACTCGAACAGCGAGTGTCGTACGCCCGGCTCCTCGCGGCGGCGGGCGGCGCGGCGGCGTTGGATCACGACCAGATCGACCACGGCGACCACCGCGAGGATCGCGCAGAGCACGCCGAGCCAGGCGATCCCGACCCAGAACGCCAGCACCGCGAAGATCACCATGATCACCAGTCCGAAGCTGGCGAGGGTGAGCCGCAGGTTGAGGGCGCTGTACGCGTGCCCGACCGTGCCACGGGCGCGCCGGGGCTGCGATCTCGTCATACCCCACGATCTACCCGCGATCGGGGGTGTTAACCGGTGGCCGACGACTCCACGCGCGGCGGCACTTGTAGCATCCCGACGGCAGGTCCGAGGCCTCTTCGCCGCATACCCGACAGCAACTTCCCGCCCAACCGGGTCCAGCGCATAGAGTTACCGCGCTGTCGCTCTGTGCTGCGAGACAGGGGATGTCATGCCTCGACGCTGGATCGCCGCCCTGGCCTGCCTCGCCGCACTGGTGGCGCTGGCCTGCGAGGGTGGCACATCGGCGGCACCGCGCCCCACCAAGAGCGCGCCGTCGTCCGGCGGCCCCGGCGGCATCGCCGCGCTCGGCGACTCGATCAGCACCGGCTTCGCCTCCTGCCTGGTCCTCACCTCCTGCGAACGCAACTCGTGGTCCACCGGGGACGGTCTGCGGGTACACAGTCACTACCGGCGACTGCTCGATCAGGACTCCGCGATCCGTGGCCGGGCGTACAACCACGCACGGCCCGGCGCCCGCGCCGACGCCCTGGAAGGCCAGGCCCAGGCAGCGGTACGCGACCGCGCCGACTACGTCACCGTGCTGATCGGCGCCAACGACATCTGCCGGGGCGGGGTGGACGCGATGACCCCGGTGACCACGTTCCGTACCGACGTCGACCGGGGCCTGCGGGCGTTGCGCACCGGTCGACCGAAGGCCCGGGTGCTGGTGGTGAGCATCCCCGACCTGTACCGACTCTGGGAGGTCGGGCACACCGACGGTCGGGCGACGCGCGCGTGGAAGCGGGGCATCTGTCCGGCGCTGCTGGCCAACGCGACGTCGAACGCGGCCGCCGACAAGGCCCGCCGGGCCGCCGTCCGGGAGCGGATCGACGCGTACAACGTGCAGTTGGTGGCGGCCTGCCGGGCGTACGGCTCGCGCTGCCGGCACGACGGCGGCGCGGCGCACCGGGTGCGCTTCACCCTGGACCTGCTCAACTCGCTGGACTGGTTCCACCCCAACGCCAGCGGTCAGGACCGCCTGGCCGAGGTGACCTGGCGCGCCTCCGGACTGGCCGACTGAGTCCGCCCGCGCGAGCGGACCGATCAGGGGTGGCGGGGCTCCGGAACGGCGGTGCCGCGGCGACCGTAGAGCGCCCGCGAGCGCTCGGCCAGGTCCTTAGTGGCGGACGAGTTGGCCCAGGTGCCGAGCACGATTGCCGCCCCGGGGACGATCTTCGCGATGACGCGTTTGGCCGCCCGCACACCGGCCATCTGGGCGAGCCGGACGCCGAGCTGCAACATGACCCGGCCCAGCGGACGCTGACCGCCCAGGCCGAAGAGCGCGTCGGCGCGTTCCCGGCCGGCGGCCACCCCGAGCGCCAGGCGGGCGCTCTCGGCGACCTTGTGCACCCGCTGGAGCACGAGCAGATCGGTGGCCCGGTCGCTGTGCAGCGGGTCGACCTCGTACGCGGCGGCGACGTGCAGGACCATCCGCGCCTGGGTCCAGGCCAGCACGCCGACGTCGAGGACCGCGCCGGGCAGCCCGGCCGCGCCGGAGACCGCCCCGGACAGGCGGGCCAGGTTGACGAACTTGCGGACCGCCTGGTCGGCCAGGACGTCGGACGAGACACCGGGGTGGTCGTTGCGGGCCCGGGCGGCCCACTGCGCGGCCTCCGGCCCGAGTCGGCGTACCGCCTCCAGCGCGAGGTGCTCCGGGGCGTACTGCGGATCGTCACGCATCCGGTCCCACAGCCGCGCAGGCGGGCCTTCGGGCGTGACCGGCGGCGCGACCGGCAGGTCGGCCGACGGCTCGGGGGTGGGCGCGGCGGGTTGACCGCCGGTGGGCGGGGTGTCGGTCACCGGGTCTCCCCAGGGGTGGGTACGGGCAGGACGGCCGGTGGCGCGGTCAGCGACGGCGGTTGGACAGGCGGGTGGCCAACCCCTTGAGCTTCTGCTGGTTCTCCGGCTTGGCCAGCTCGCGCCGACCCCGGTCCACCAGTTGCTGGCCCTTGGGCGATCTCAGGAAAGTGCTGATCCGCTGCATCAGAGACATAACGTCCTCCTGTCGGTGATCCCTCAGTCATGTGTACCCCGAACCCGCAACGGATGTACCCGGGACGCGACAGGCTCAACCCTCACCGTCCATAGTGGTCGGTAGGCTACCGCCCCGTCGGCACGATGGCGTCGACGACCCGGGTGGCCCGCCATTCGTGCTGCTGGTAGTACTCCGGGTACGCGGAGACCTGCACCGCCTGCGCGGCATCGGTGAGGCGCATCTGCTGCCAGCCGGGCACCTGTTCGAGTGCCGTGAGGAACTGCCGGGTCGCGAACTCCGGGTCCATCAACCGACCGACCGGACCCCAGCCGCTGCTGGAGCGCTGCTGGAACAGCCCGACCGAGTCGTGGTCCCAGCCGACGCCCTGGTGCGGGTAGTCCTGCGACTCCGGCAGGACGCCGCTGGCGACGTTGTAGAGGTTGCTCTCCTGCATGGCGGTCGCCACCGCGATGACCAGGCCACGGCGCGGAATGCCCATCTTGCGGCCGGCGCGGACGATCGCCTCGGCGTTCTCCATCTGGTCCTCGTCCAGACCGGCGACCGGCGCCGGGCGGGTCGGCTTCGCCGGGGCGACCTTGCGGGCGCGGGGGGTGGCGTCCGGGTCGGCCGGGGTGGTGGACGTCGACGGGGTGGCGGACGGGGCCGCCGATCGGTCGAGCCCGCGGGATGCGGTCTGCTGCTCGGCGCGCTCCGCCAGCTCGACGCCGGCGGTCTTCTCGCGCGACTGCGCGCCGGCGTCCTGGTCCCGGACCTGCACGGCGGTGGCCAGACCGAGGCAGCAGACCACGCCGGTGGCGAGCGCCACCTGGGCGCGGCGTCGGCCGCTCAGGTCGCGGGCGTACGCCCGAAGCCGACTCGCGGCGGTTGTCCGTTCGGCTGAGGTGCCTTCCGCTGTTTCGGCAGTGGGGCTACTCGGGGCGTACGGGTCGTCGAGGGTGCCGTCGTCACGCATCAGCCGAGGCTAGGCAGACCGAAGCCCCGATCACGCACGGTGATCACGTGGTCATCGCCACACAAACAGGCGCCACCGGTGGACGAGCGATGCCGCTCGACCCGCCCGAGGAACGAACCTCGCGTACCGGAGGAAAGCGGCGGGGCGTACAGGCCGGCACGGACCGCGACAGAGATGGACATCGGTCCGCGCGACCCGACATGATCGACAAACTCGGCCTTTGGGCCGAACCGCCCATCGGCCGATCGGCGGAATCGGGTGGTTCGTCCGATCGTGCCCACCGGGCGGGCGACGGATCGCCCGACGCAGGAATGCGCCAGGATGGCGGGTACGTTGCCCGAACCGAGTGCTGTCCGTCGCGACGGCACCCGAACAGGCACATTCCAGGGAGGTCCGCACCGGTGCTCGACCCACACGAGCTCTACCAGCTCACCGACGATCTGCCCGACCTCGGGCAGCCGGTCCTGATTCAGGCCCTCACCGGGTTCGTGGACGCCGGCAACGCCAGCCGGCTGGCCCGCGAGCAACTGCTCACCTCGCTCGAGGGTCGGCCGATCGCCACCTTCGACGTGGACCAGCTCTTCGACTACCGCTCCCGGCGACCGGTGATGACCTTCAACGAGGACCACTGGGAGAGCTTCGACGCGCCGGAGCTGGAGCTGCACCTGCTGCACGACGACGACGAGACGCCCTTCCTGCTGCTCACCGGCCCCGAGCCGGACCTGCAGTGGGAGCGGTTCACCGCCGCCGTCGCGGGGCTCGCCGCCCGGCTCGACGTACGGCTCACCGTCGGGCTCAACTCGATCCCGATGGCGGTCCCGCACACCCGGCCGACCGGGGTGACGGCCCACGCCACCCGTCCCGAGCTGATCAGCGGGTACGAGCCGTGGCTGCAACGGGTTCAGGTGCCCGGCAGCGTCGGCCATCTGCTGGAGTTCCGCCTCGGCGAGCAGGGCCGCGACGCGCTCGGCTTCGCCGCCCACGTGCCGCACTACGTGGCGCAGACCGAGTACCCGGCCGCCGCCGAGGTGCTGCTGAGCGCCGTGTCCCGCAGCACCGGGCTGCTGCTGCCCGGCGACGGCCTGCGCTCGGCCGCCGAGGTGGTCCGGGTGGAGATCGACCGGCAGGTCGCCCAGACCGAGGACGCCGCCGCGCTGGTCCAGGCCCTGGAGGAGCAGTACGACGCGTTCGCCCGAGGACGCGGCGAGCGGAGCCTTCTCGCCCCGGACGCCGGCCCGCTACCCACCGCCGACGAACTCGGCGCGGAGCTGGAACGGTTCCTGGCCGAACAGACCCGCCCCGGCGACACTCCCGGGAGCTGATCCGGCGGCGTGCCGGCGACCCGGCACCTGTGTGAGGCGGCGTCGGGGCGGCGGATACGGCAGGGTGGACGTATGCGCCTGGCGACCTGGAACGTGAACTCGGTGAAGGCCCGGCTCCCCCGGCTGCTGGAATGGCTGGCTGACACCGGTCCCGACGTCGTCTGCCTGCAGGAGACGAAGTGCCCCGACGGCGCGTTCCCGGTGGCCGAGGTGGGCGAGCTGGGCTACACGGTGGCCAGCCACAGTGACGGCCGCTGGAACGGGGTCGCGATCCTGTCCCGGGTCGGCCTCGACGACGTCCGCGTCGGCTTCGCGGGCGAGCCGGGCTTTCCCGAGCCGGAGGCTCGGGCCATCTCCGCCACCTGCGACGGGGTGCGGGTCTGGTCGGTGTACGTCCCCAACGGGCGCGCGCCCGACGACCCGCACTACGCGTACAAGCTCGCCTGGTTCGCGGCGCTGCGCGACGCGCTGGAGGCGGAGCTGGCCGGCGGCCGGCCGCTGGCCGTCTGCGGTGACTTCAACGTCGCCCCGACCGACGCCGACGTCTGGGACCCGGCGGTGTTCACCCACTCCACGCACGTCACCCCGGCCGAACGGGCCGCCCTCGCCGCGCTGCGCGACCTGGGCCTCAACGACGTGGTGCCGACGCCCATGAAGGGGCCGCACCCCTTCACGTACTGGGACTACCGCGCCGGGATGTTCCACCAGAACAAGGGCATGAGAATCGACCTGGTGTACGCCTCCGCGCCGTTCAGCCGCGCGGTCCGCTCGGCGTACGTCGACCGGGAGGCCCGCAAGGGCAAGGGCCCCTCCGACCACGCGCCGATCGTGGTCGACGCGGACCTCGTTCCGGCGGTCGAGGGGCTCTGACCTCCGGCGCTCCCGCCGCACGGCCGCCGGGGCTGGCTAGGGTGGGCAGATGGCAGTCGTGAAGATCAACGCAATCGAGGTTCCCCCGAACGCCGGCCCCGAGCTGGAGAAGCGGTTCGCGGCACGGGCCGGCGCGGTGGAGGGCTCCCCCGGCTTCCTCGGCTTCGAACTGCTGCGCCCGGTGGCCGGCGAGACCCGCTACTTCGTCTATACGCGGTGGGAGAGCGAGGAGGCGTACCAGGCCTGGGCTTCGGGGTCCGCCCGCGCCGCCCACGCCACCGCCCCCGGGGAGACGCCCCGCCCGCCGGTCTCCAGCGGCGCGACCCTGCTGGAGTTCGAGGTGGCGTTGCGGGTCCCCCAGCCCTGACCACCTGCCGGCCTGCCGGGCTCGACGTAACCCCGCCCCGACGGCGATCTGCGCTGATAGCGTCCGGCCATGTTCGACGGCTTCGAAGAGTTCGACATCGCCACGTCCGGCGCGACGATCCACGGACGGCGTGGCGGTGACGGGCCGCCCGTTCTGCTGCTGCACGGCATACCCGAGACGCACCTCATGTGGCACCGGGTCGCGCCCCGGCTCGCCGAGCACTTCACCGTCGTCGCCACCGACCTGCGGGGCTGGGGAGACAGCGGCACACCGCCGAGCAGCGCCGACCACGAGCCGTACAGCATGCGCGCCATCGCCCGCGACCAGATCGAGGTGATGCGGAGCCTCGGGTACGACCGGTTCCACCTGGTCGGCCACGATCGCGGGGCGCGGTGCGCGTACCGACTCGCGCTCGACGCGCCGGACGTCGTCACCCGGTTGGCCGTCCTGGACGTCGTGCCGATCGGCGACGTGTACGACCGCGCCGACAAGGCGTTCAGCCTGTCCTACTGGGTCTGGTCCTTCCTGGCCGCGCCGGAGCCGGTGCCCGAGCGGTTCATCGCCGCCGCGCCCGAGGTGCTCGTCGACTACATGCTGGAGAACTGGCCGGAGGTGAAGGACTCCTTCCCACCCGAGGTACGGGCGGCCTACGTCGAGCAGTTCACGCACCCCGAGACCGTGCACGCGATCTGCGAGGAGTTCCGCGCGGCGGCCAGCCTGGACTACGACCAGGACCGGGCAGACCGTGGGAGCCGGAAGATCGCCTGCCCGCTGTTGTTCCTCTGGAGCCAACACGGCCAGGTCGCCAAGCTCTACGACGACCCGATGGCGATCTGGCGGCAGTGGGCCGACGACGTACGAGGCGGCCCCGTACCGGCCGGGCACTTCATCCCCGAGGAAGCGCCCGACGAGACGGCCCACCGACTTCTGGACTTCCTGCGCTGACGCCCGGCCGGGCTACCAGCTCGCCCGGGTCGGGCCGGGGCGGTGACCAGCGCCCGCCCGCACGATCCGCGCCAGGCGGGTTCCCCTGACGCCCTGACCGCCGGGCTTGATCGACTCGACTTCGGCGAAATCGGGGTGTCAGCGCCACCTGGACACCCCGACATCACCGACGTCGTGTGGATCAAGCCGAGCCCGGCCGGGCTCAGGGCTTGCGGGACGACTGGAGGGTGGCGAACGCGATCACGTTGTCGGCGTAGCCGGCGCGACCGCCGATGAACTGGCCGCCGCAGGTGATGAGCCGGAGACCGGCGGGGCCCTCGTGCCCGTAGATGCGCTCGGCGGGCAGTTGGTCCTTCGGGAAGCGCTCGACCGTGTCGACCTTGAACACCACCGTCGACCGGTCCGCGCGGGCCACCTCGATCAGGTCACCGGGCTTCAGCTTGCCCAGGTCGTAGAAGACCGACGGGCCGCTCTTGGTGTCCACGTGCCCGACGATGACGGCCGGACCGGGCTCACCGGGGGTCGGCCCCCGGTCGTACCAGCCGGTCTCGTTGTGCTTCTCCAGCGGCGGTACGGCGATCGTGCCGTCCGACGCCTGCCCGACCGGAGCCACCGGCGCCTCCACCTTGATCGCCGGGACGGTGAGGCGCACCGGGCGGCTCGCCGACAACCCGACCGTCTCGCTGCGCGGCGGGCGTTCGCCGCCGGCCGGGGTCAGGTCGAGCGGGCCGACCGAACGACCCAGTCCCGCGCCGGTGGCGAAGACGCCCACCAGCACCAGCATCACGGCCAGCGGCACCGACCAGGGGCTACGCCGCGTCGGACGGCTGCGCCGGGGAGCGACGACGGTCGGCGGACGGGCGGCCACCGCCGGCCGCTCGCCGGCGACACGCGACGCGCGGGACATCGGCGAGGGCTTCGCGCCATCGGACGGGCGCGAACTGCCGGCCTGCTGGGCAGCAGCGGATTGCCGGGCATCGCCGGACGGGCGTGCGACAGCGGGCGGGCGGGCATCGCCGGGCAGCCACGAGCCGGCGGACGGGCGCGAACCCGTGGGCGGACGGGATCCGGCCGGCGGCGGTGTGGGGCGGAAGATTTCCATGGCGGGCTCAGCGGCGCGCGACGCTACGGGGCCGGCGCAGGGCCACCACGGCGAGGACCAGGCCGGCGACCGTGAAGGCGGCACCGCCGGGCAGCAGCAGCTTGCCGGTAACTCCCCCGGCACTGCCACCGAAGCCGGTCGCCGGGCCTCGACTGGGGTGAGGGGAGGGCACCGTCTTCACCACCTGCAACATGGTCGACGCCGTCTCGCCGTCGCGGCACTCCAGCTTGACCCGGTAGTTGCCGGGGCGGGTGCGCTCGCGCACCATCGGCGCGGCGGTGAGCACGCCGCCCTGCGGTTGCACGCCGACGGCGCCGAACGCGTCCGAGACGACGGTGGCGCCGATCGAGTTGTCCCGGCAACTGGCCCGAATGCCAACCAGGTAGCCGGGCTGCACCGTGCTGGGGCTCACCTCGACGAAGACGTCCACCACGGGAGCGGGCTGTGGCGCGCCACCCGGCACGCCTCCGGGCTGCGGCGCGGGCGCGGCAGCCGGCAGGACGTCGAGCGGCGCGGACGCGGCAACCGGCAGGACGTCGAGCGGCCGGGCGGGTGCGGCGACGGCCGACAGAGGATCGAGCGGCCAGTCGGAGGCGGTCGACAGGGCGTCGGACGGCCCGCCGGGCGCAGTGGCGAGGGCCGGCGGCGTGGCCAGCGTCGCCGGGGCGGCGAGCGCGGGAGCGGTGGTCAACAGAGGGATGGCGAGCATGGCCGCCACCGACAGGAGCACGCCGCCGCGGGTCACTGTCACGATGCCCCCTCTTCGACGCCGTCGAACCGCGCCGGGCAGCGGACCGCCCGGCCTGCCGTACCAATCGGATCCTCTCATTCCCGGTCGCACATCACATCCGATCCGCAGACGAAGTCGCGTACGCTCGGGTCGCTGTGACCATCACCGACCCTGACCCCGCCGCCGTCCCGCCCACCGGCCGGCCGATCCGCACCTTCCACCCCCGTCGGGGGCGGATGAGCGGCCGGCAGACCGACGCGTTGGACCGGCTCTGGTCCTCCTACGGTCTGGACGTGTCGGACGAGCCCGTCGACCTGGCCGCCATCTTCGGCCGCCGGGCCCCAGTGGTGCTGGAGATCGGCTCGGGCATGGGCGACAGTACGGCCGCGATGGCCGCCGCCGACCCGGACCGAGATTATCTGGCGGTCGAGGTGCACACGCCGGGAATCGCCAACCTGCTCGACCTGGTGGACCGCGCTGACCTGGGGAATGTCCGGGTTGCTCGCGGTGACGCACTGGAGTTGGTCGGCGGCCTGCCGGAGGGCGCGCTGGACGCCGTACACGTGTTCTTTCCGGATCCGTGGCCGAAGGCCCGGCACCACAAGCGGCGGATCATCCAGCCGTCGCACGTGGCCCTGCTGCGGTCCCGGTTGGCCCCCGGCGGCGTGCTGCACTGCGCGACGGACTGGGCCGAGTACGCCGAGGCGATGCGGGAGACCCTGGACGCGGACCCGGAGCTGGTCGACGCGTACGGCGGCTACGCGCCCCGTCCGGCGCACCGCCCGGTGACGAAGTTCGAGCGGCGGGCGATCACGGCGGGCCGTCCGGTCGCCGATCTCATCTACCGCCGACGGTAAGGAAGGGCCCCCTGTTAACGCCTGGCGTTGTAAAAGGGGCCCTTCCTAACGCCTTGAGCGGGTCACGCGACAACCTGGTTGGCGCCGGAGGGCATGATCCAGGCACCATGGACACGCTATGACGCTCACCGCCGCGCTGCCGAGAAGCGCCGACCCCGACACCCTCTTCGACGCGTTCGCCGGTTGGGCGAAGGAGCGCGGCCTCGACCTCTACCCCCATCAGGAGGAGGCGGTCATCGAGATCGTCTCCGGCGCCAACCTGATCATGAACACGCCCACCGGCTCGGGTAAGAGCCTGGTGGCCGTCGCCGCGCACTTCGCGGCCCTGGCCGACAGCCGGACGACGTTCTACACCGCGCCGATCAAGGCGCTGGTGTCGGAGAAGTTCTTCGCGCTCTGCGAGGTCTTCGGCGCCGAGAACGTCGGCATGCTCACCGGCGACGCCAGCGTCAACGCCGACGCCCCGATCATCTGCTGCACGGCGGAGATCCTGGCCAACCTGGCGCTGCGCGAGGGCGCCAAGGCCGACGTCGGCCAGGTGATCATGGATGAGTTCCACTTCTACGCCGAACCCGACCGTGGTTGGGCGTGGCAGGTGCCGATCATCGAGCTACCGCAGGCCCAGTTCATCCTGATGTCCGCCACCCTGGGGGACACCACCCGCTTCGTCGACGACCTGACCCGGCGTACCGGGCGGCCGACCGCCGTCGTGCGCTCGGCCGAGCGGCCGGTCCCGCTGATCTTCTCGTACGCGATGACGCCGCTGCACGAGACGCTCGAGGAGCTGCTGGAGACCAAACAGGCTCCGGTGTACGTCGTGCACTTCACCCAGGCCGCCGCGCTGGAACGCGCCCAGGCGCTGATGAGCGTCAACGTCTGCACCCGCGCCGAGAAGGACATGATCGCCCAGGCGATCGGCGGCTTCCGGTTCACCTCGGGCTTCGGCAAGACGCTGTCCCGGCTGGTCCGGCACGGCATCGGCGTGCACCACGCCGGCATGCTGCCCAAGTACCGCCGCCTGGTCGAGACCCTGGCCCAGGCCGGTCTGCTCAAGGTCATCTGTGGCACCGACACGCTCGGCGTCGGCATCAACGTGCCGATCCGCACGGTGCTGTTCACCGGCCTGAGCAAGTACGACGGGGTCCGTACCCGCCTGCTCAAGAACCGGGAGTTCCACCAGATCGCCGGGCGGGCCGGCCGGGCCGGGTACGACACCATCGGCCGGGTCGTCGTGCAGGCCCCCGAGCACGTCATCGACAACGAGAAGGCCCTCGCCAAGGCCGGCGACGACCCGAAGAAACGCCGCAAGGTCGTCCGCAAGAAGCCGCCGGAGGGCTCGATCGGCTGGGGGCAGCCCACCTTCGACCGCCTCGTCGAGGCCGAGCCGGAGCCGCTGACGTCCAGCTTCCAGGTCAGCCACTCGATGCTGCTGAACGTCATCGGCCGCCCCGGGGACGCGTTCGCGGCGATGCGGCACCTGCTCACCGACAACCACGAGGAGCCCGCCGCCCAGCGCCGGCACATCCGCCGGGCCATCGCCATCTACCGGGCGCTGCGGGCCGGTGGGGTCGTCGAGGAGCTGCCCGAGCCGGACGAAACCGGTCGCCGGATCCGGCTCACCGTCGACCTCCAGCTCGACTTCGCGCTCAACCAGCCGCTCTCCCCCCTCGCCCTGGCCACCATCGAGCTGCTCGACGCCGAGTCCCCCTCGTACGCCCTCGACGTGTTGAGCGTCATCGAGTCGATCCTCGACGACCCTCGCCAGATCCTGTCCGCGCAGCAGTTCAAGGCGCGCGGCGAGGCGGTCGCCGCGATGAAGGCCGAGGGCATCGAGTACGAGGCCCGCCTCGAACTACTGGACGAGGTGACCCACCCAAAGCCGCTCGCCGAGCTGCTGGAGGCCGCGTACGAGATGTACCGGCAGGGTCACCCGTGGGTCGCCGACCACCAGCTCTCCCCCAAGGCCGTCGTCCGCGACATGTACGAGCGGGCCATGACCTTCACCGAGTACGTGCAGTTCTACGGGCTGACCCGCTCGGAGGGCCTGGTCCTGCGCTACCTGGCCGACGCGTACAAGACGCTGCGCCAGACCGTCCCCGAGGACGCCAAGACCGAGGAGCTGATCGACCTCATCGAGTGGCTGGGCGAGCTGGTCCGCCAGGTCGACTCCAGCCTCATCGACGAGTGGGAGCGGCTGCGCAACCCGTCCGACGTGGCCGAGGTGGCCCAGGCGCACGCCGCCCTGACCGACCGGCCACCGGCGGTGACCCGCAACGCGCGGGCGTTCCGGGTGCTGGTGCGCAACGCGCTGTTCCGTCGGGTGGAGCTGGCCGCGCTGCGCCGCTGGGACCTGCTCGCCGAGCTGGACTCCGCCGACGGCTGGGACTACGACGCGTGGGCCGACGCCCTGACGCCCTACTTCGAGGCGTACGACTCGATCGGGGTGGGTCCGGACGCCCGCGGCCCGGCGCTGCTCATGATCGAGCAGGGCCGGGAGAAGTGGACCGTCCGGCAGATCTTCGACGACCCGGACGGCGACCACGACTGGGGCATCAGCGCCGAAGTCGACCTCGCCGCCTCGGACGAGGTCGGCGCGGCGGTCGTCCGGATCACGGACGTCGGTCAGCTTTAGCGGTCGCCGCGAGGGGGTCGTCCGGGTTGCCGGACGGCCCCCTTTGTCGCGTCTTCCGCCGCCCCGTTTTCACTGGGCGATGTCAGGGGTGTCGATTAGAATGTATGTACTAATAGCGCTTCTGAACTGGGAGGACGCCCGTGACCGCGCCCACCTCCATGCCCCTGACGCCCTACACCACCCTGCTCGGCTTCACCCGCTACGTCGACCGCACCGGCCCCACCAAGGCGACCTTCGTGGGCGGTCTGCGCAAGCAGCGCGCCAGCCGCTCCGGCTTCAACCCGCACGGCCAGTTCGTCAAGGCGCTCAAGGCCGACATCGCCTTCCACACCGGCGGCACCCACCTGGCCGGTGTGGTCGACGTCGTCAAGCCGCGCTGGCGCCCGCTCTACCAGGCGCTGGTGCCCGGCGCGACGGCCTGGCTGCACTCCCTCGGCGATCCGGCCACCCTCGACCTGGCCCAGACCCGCGACGCCCTGGCCATGCTCGGCGACCTACCCGTCAAGATCAACCCCCACTTCGGCGTACGTCACCCCGACGGTCACGCCGACGCGGTCCGACTGCACTTCGACGAGGCGCCGCCGAGCGAGGAGTCGATGCTCGCCACGCTGCACCTGATGGCCCGCCACATGGACGCGGTCCTCCCGCACGCCGAGCCGGTCCTGGTCGACGTCCGGCGCGGTCAGGCCCACCGCATGCCCACCGACGCCAAGCCCGAACAGATCGAACGCTGGCTGGCCGGCGAAGCCGCCGCCTTCCGCGCCATCTGGTCCACCGCCGCCTAACCACACCGCAAGATCGCACTCGATCCAAGATGTAGTGGTCTCCGCTTCTCGGGAGGCCACTACATCCATGTTCGAGCACGATCATGGGGACAACCGCGCGCACCGACGCCGCCGTGGTGACGGTGGTTTTCCACAGGGGCAGCGTGACGCCACGGGCTTCGGCCAGCCTGAAACCATGCCCAGAACTCCTCGTCGGCCGCCGCAGTTGCGGGGTCGGGTCTTCCGTGGCTCCACCGCCGTGTCGCGCGGTCTGCTGACCCGTAACGACCTGCGCAGCTCGGCGTGGCGACCGCTCTTCCGCGACGTCTACGCCGACTCGCAGCTCACCGTCACACACGCCATCAGATGCGCCGCCGTCGGACGATGGCTGGTCCCGCCCGGCGCGGCCATCGCCGGACTGGCCGCCGCGGTCCTGTACGGCTGTCCGAGCACGAGCGCGGGCGCGCCAATCGACGTCCTGGTGTCCACCGACTCCCGAATCGGTCCAACCAACGGCATCCGCGTCCACCACGGGCAGATCGACCCCGGCGACATCCTGGACCGGGCCGGGATAACGGTGACCAGCCCGGCGCGGACCTGCTGGGACGTGGCCCGTTGGCTCGACGTGGTGGAGGCGGTGGTCGTCATCGACGCTCTGCTGGCCCTGCGGCTGACCACCGTGCCGGCTCTGCGCGAGTACGCGTTGAGTCGAGCAGGGCGACGCGGCTGGCGATCCCTGCTGCGGTCGATCGACCTGGTCGACGCGGGCGCGGAGTCCCCGCAGGAGTCGCGCACCCGGGTGCGGCTGGTGCTCGCCGGCCTGCCCCGGCCGGAGACGCAGTGGGTCGTGGCCGATCAGGGCCGGTTCGTGGCCCGGCTGGACCTGGCCTGGCCGCAGTTCAAGGTGGCCGTGGAGTACGACGGGCTGTGGCACGACGACCCGGAGCAGTTCCACCGGGACCGTCGACGGCTCAACCGACTGCTCGGCGGCGACTGGATCGTGCTGCACGTGACCGCCAAGCGCCTCCGGGACGACTTCGACGGGTTCCTCGCTGAGGTCCGGGCCGCCCTACGATCACGCTCAGGCTCCCGCGAGCCCCGATGATCGCGCTCGAACATGGATGTAGTGGCCTCCCTTCGTGTGGGAAGCCACTACATCCTGCATCGAGCGCGATCATGGGCGTGCGGCCCGGGTGGGTCAGGTGGCGGGGAGGTACTTGGCCAGGTCGTCGAGGATCTTGTTGGCGGCGCCGACGCCGATGCCGGTCATCCAGATCTCGTCGGAGACCGGGTACGCCTTGCCGGCCTTGACCGCGCCGAGGCCCTTCCAGAGGGTTCCGCCGGCCACCTTGCTCTGCTCGGCGGCGGCCTTGTCGCCGTACGCGGTCACGAAGATGACGTCGCCGTCGACCTCGTTGATCCGCTCGGGGCTGACCAGGTCGAAGCGCTTGTCCTCCTTGTTGGCGAGCAACTGCCGCTGGGGGCGGCCCAGGCCGGTGTCACCGATGACGATGCCGGAGAAGGAGTCCGGGCCGTACACCCGGATGTTGCCCGGGATGAACCGCACGATGGACACCTTGCGGGCGGCGGCGTCGCCGAGGGTCGCGCCGAAGTCCTTGGCCCGCTTCTCGTACGCGCCGAGCAGGTCCTTGGCCTGCTGTTCGCGGCCGAGCGCCTTGCCGTCGAGGAGGAAGTTCTCCTTCCAGGTGATGCCCACCTTGTCGGTGAACACGGTCGGCGCGATGGCGGCCAGCTCGTCGTAGAACTTCTCCTGGCGGAACTTGCTACCGAGGATCAGGTCCGGCTTGAGGGCGTTGATCGCCTCCAGGTCAGGCTCGGTGAGCACCCCGACCTCCTTGATGCCGGCGAGCTTGTCCGCGCCGAAGTACGTGGGCCAACTCTTGGCCTCGCCGGCGGTGGCCGCGCCGACGGGCGTGATGCCCAACGAGAGCGCCGTGTCGATCTTGTCGGTGTCGAGCACGACGACGCGCTTGGGTTCGGCCGGGACCTTGGTGGTGCCCATGGCGTGGGTGATCTCCCGGGTCTCCCCGGTAGCGGAGCCGGCGACCGGGTCGCTCTCACCGCAGGCGGTGAGGCCGACCCCGAGGGCGACGGCCGCGGCGAGAGCGGCGACGAGACGACGCATCAGTGTCCTTTCGAGGGGTACGTGCCGGCGAGCGGGGTGGCCGCGTCGCCATCGGCGGATCGGGCGTCCGGTACGGACGCCGTCGACGAATCAGCGCCGCCAGGGCCAGCGGCCGGCGCAGCGAACCCGGCAGCAGCGGCCGGCGCAGCAGGCCCAGCAGCAGCGGCCGGCGCAGCAGGCCCAGCAGCAGCGGCCGGCGCAGCGTCAGCGGCCGGCGCAGCGTCAGCGGCCGGCGCAGCGTCAGCGGCCGGCGCAGCGGACCCGACAGCGGCAGGGGCCTCCGGGCCGCCCACGCCAGCAGACTCGGCGGCCGCAACAGAGCCGGCAGAGTTGCCCACGCCAGTAGAGCCGGTGGGAAGGGCCGGGCCGCCGGTGCGCGCGGGAACCACCAGGGGTGCGCCGGTCACCGGGCAGGGCACGACGACGCAGGCCAGCCCGAAGACGTCCCGGACCAGCTCGGCGGTGAGGATCTCCCGGGGTGGGCCGGCGGCCACCACCGCGCCGGCGCGCATCGCGACCAGGTGGTCGGCGTAGCGGGCGGCCTGGTTGAGGTCGTGCAGGACGGCGACCACGGTGCGGCCACGCTCGGCGCGGAGCCGGTGCAGCAGGTCCAGCACCTCCACCTGGTGGGCCAGGTCGAGGAAGGTCGTCGGCTCGTCCAGCAGCAGCGCCTCGGTGTCCTGGGCGAGCGTCATGGCGATCCACACCCGTTGCCGCTGGCCACCGGAGAGGCTGTCCACCGGCCGGTCGGCGAGGTCGGCCACGTCGGCCAGGGCCATCGCCTCGTCGACCGCCGCGGCGTCGGACGACGACCACTGCCGCCACCACCGCTGGTACGGCTGCCGGCCGCGTCCGACCAGGTCGGCCACGGTGACGCCCTCGGGCACCAGCGGGCTCTGCGGCAGGACGCCGAGCCGGCGGGCCACGTCGCGGGTGGGCAGGTCACGGATGGCGGTGCCGTCCAGCAGGACGGTGCCCTGTCGCGGAGCGAGCAGTCGGGCCATCGTGCGCAGCAGGGTGGACTTGCCGCACGCGTTGGGGCCGACGATCACCGTGAACGCGTCGGTGGGCAGGTCCAGGGTCAGCCCGTCGAGCACGGTCCGCTCGTCGTAGCCGACGACCAGGTCGCGGGTGGAGAGCATCACACGACTCCTCACAGGCGTCACGACGACCGTGGCCGTCCACGAAGCAACAGGAAGATCAGGTACGGGCCGCCGATCGCGGCGGTCAGCACGCCCGCCGGCAGTTGGGTGGGCGCGAACAGTCGACGGCCGGCCAGGTCGGCGAGGACGAGCAGGAGCGCGCCGAGCAGCGCGGCGCAGACGAGCGGGGGCCGTTCGGCGCGGACCAGCCGGCGGGCCAACTGCGGTGCGACGAGCGCCACGAAGTCGACGGCGCCGACCTGGGCGGTGACCATCGCGGCGACGAGCACGCCGGTGCCGGCGAGCCCGATCCGGCGGGCCACCGGGCGTAGCCCGACGCCGCGCGCGGTGTCGTCGTCGAGGGCGGTGCTGTTCAGGGCCCAGCCGGCCCACGCCAGCACCGGGAGCAGCACCGCGAGTGTGCCGGCGATCCAGGCTGCCTCGGTCCAGCCCTTGCCGGCGAGGGTGCCGATCAGCCAGATCTGCGCCCGCAGGCCGTCGATCGGGTCGGCGGTGAGCATGACCACCTCGGTCAGCGCCCGGAAGGCGAACGCGACCGCCACCCCGGCGAGGACGAACCGTTGCGCGGCCAGCCCGTGCCGGGCACCGAGGGCGAACAGCAGCACCGCCGCCAGCAGACCGCCGACCAGCGCGCTGGGCGCCACCAGCACCGCCGCCGCGCCGCTGGTCAACGCCACGGTCGCGGCGAGGCCGGCGCCCTGGGTGATGCCGATGACGTCCGGGCTGGCGAGCGGGTTGCGCGCCACGCTCTGGATCAGCGTGCCGGCCACGCCGAAGGCCGCGCCGGCCACCGCCGCCAGCACGACCCGGGGCAGGCGAAGATCAAGAACCACGAGGTCGTACGGGGTGCCCGCGCCGGAGAGCGCCCGGAGCACGTCGGCCGGGGCGACGTACGGGGTGCCCAGCGAGAGGCTGAGCACGACGGCCAGCAGGAGCAGCACGGTCAGCACGGCGGCGACCAGCGTCGCGCGGCGACGGATCAGCAGGCTGACCGGACCGACCCGCAGCAACGACCGGCCGGGCAGCCGGGACGTGCCGCCGGGCGCACCGGGCAGCCCGGCCGCGGCTGCGAGCCCAGCCGCGCCGGACGCATCGGCGACGCGGGCCGCACCAGCCGCGCCGGACGCATCGGCGACGCGGGCCGCACCAGCCGCGCCAGACGCATCGGCGGCGCGGGCCGGACCAGCAGCGCCGGACGCGACGCGAGCCGGACCAGCGGCCGGGGCAGCAGCGCGGGCCGGACCAGCAGCGCCGGACGCGGCGCGGGTCGGACCAGCGACCGGGTCAGCGGCAGGGTCCGGGCCGGCGGTGCCGGACGCTTCGGCGGGACGACCGGCGGTCACGCGGTCACCACCCGGGCACGGCGGACCAGCACGGCCAGCAGCGGCGCGCCGATCAGGGCGGTGACGATGCCGGCGGGTATCTCGCCGGGCGGGGCGACGAGTCGGCCGACGACGTCGGCCCCGAGCAGCAGCGCGGGCCCGAGCAGGGCGGAGACGGCGAGGGTCCAGCGGTGGTCCGCGCCGACCAGGGCACGGGCGAGGTGCGGCACGGCCAGCCCGACGAAGGCGACCGGGCCGGCGGCGGCCACCGCGGCGCCGGTGAGCAGCACGGCGGCGATTCCACCGCCGAGGCGGACCAGGCCGATGCGGTGGCCCAGGCCACGGGCCACGTCGTCGCCGAGAGCGAGGGCGTCCAGGCCCCGGGCCACCAGCGCGGCGAGCAGCAGCCCGACGAGGACGAACGGCAGCACCTGGGCGGTGACGCCGAGGTCCCGCCCGGCCAGTCCGCCCACCACCCAGAACCGGTACTCCTCGAAGGTGCGGGCGTCGATGCTGAGCAGCGCGTACACCCCGGAGGCGAGACTGGCGTCGAGCGCCGCGCCGACCAGCGCGAGGGTGACCGGGCTCGCGCCCTCGCGGGCCCGGCTGGCGATGGCGAAGACCAGCAGGCCGGCGGCGAGCGCGCCGGCGATGCCGAACCAGACGTACCCGGCGAGCGTGCCGATGCCGAAGACGGAGATGGCGAGGACCACGCCGAACGACGCGCCGGCGCTGATGCCGAGGATGCGCGGCTCGGCGAGCGGGTTGCGGGTGAGCGCCTGGAACAGCACGCCGGCCACGGCGAGGGCCAGCCCGACGGCGAGCCCGAGCGCGGTACGCGGCATACGTAGTTCCCGGACGATGGTGCTCGCGTCGCTGCCGTCCGGCGCGACGAGGGCGTGCCAGACCGCGCCGACTCCGAGTTGCCGGCTGCCCAGCGCAAAACTGGCCAGTACGGCGAGCAGCAACACCAGCGCGGCGCCGACGGTGACGGCGACCCGCCGACCGGTGCGGGCACCGGAGGAGTTGCGGGCCGGCGTCGGCCGGGCGGCGAGGGTGGTCACGAAACTCCTGCACGTTCGAGCTTAGGTTCGCCTAACCTTAGCCGACCTGCGGAAAGTGACCTAACTGGCGTCGGTCGATGCCGCCGACTCAGCCTGCGGCACCTGCACCGAGCCGCCGTCCCCGGCCGCCGCCGCGCCGCGCGGCAGCACGTTGAGGGGCCGCATCATCTCGTTGTCCTCGTGCTCGAGCAGGTGGCAGTGCCAGGAGAAGCGGCCCGGCAGGTCGAAGCGGGCCTTGATCCGCGTCACCTCCCACGGGTACGCGAGCACGGTGTCCATCCATCCCCGCTCCCCCGGCTCCGGCTCCGCCCGGCCCGACCGTCCACGGCCCAGCAGCTCGAACTGGGCCTGGTGCAGGTGGACGGGGTGGACGTTGCGGGTGAAGTTGCGCACCTCCCACACCTCGGTCGCGCCGACGAGGGGCTGTTCGGTCGCGGGATCGCTCCAGCGCATCGGCCGACCCCGGCCGCGCTCGTCGAGGGTGCCGAGCAGCATCACCATCGACCGGCCGGACATCCGCTCGTTGAGCGACAGCCGCCGGACCCGCTCCGCCGCACCGAGCCGGGGGTGGGCGGGCAGTTGCAGGTGCTCCGGCGGCACGCTGGAGTCCGCGCCGGTGGCCTCGGTGACCACGAACCGCATCACCTGCCCGGTGGTCCGCGGGTCGGACGGCGCGAAGTCCACCCCGGGCCGGCCGCCCCGGTACGCCCACTCGGGCCCCTCGTTGACGAGGAAGAGCTCGGTGCCGGCGGGCACGCCGGTGAAGTCGACGATCACGTCGGCCCGTTGGGCGGGGCCGAGGGTGACGCGGTCGTGCGCCACCGGCTCGGGCAGGAAGCCGCTGTCGCTGCCGATCTGCCAGACCGGCAGCACCGGACGGGCCGGCCGTGCGGTGGCGTGGGCGGCGACGCTGAGCATCAGGAAGCGGCTGTTGCAGCCGTTGAGCAACCGGAACCGGTAGCGCCGACGCTGCACGGTAAGGCTGGGCCAGGTCCGGCCGTTGACCACGATGGTGGTGCCGGAGAACGCCGACGTCCACGCCGGACCCTCGTGGTGACCCCCGGGGTAGACCAGCTCGCCGTCGGCGCTGAAACTGCGGTCCTGGATGAGCAGCGGGATGTCGTGGTAGTCGGTGTCCGGCGGATCGTCGTGACCCGGCGTCGGGCCGGGCAGCACCCCGTCGGGCAGGTCGTCGCCGCCCAGCAGGTAGAAACCGGCCGGCCCGGCGTAGACGTTCTCCCTGGTGAGGCCCAGCGTGTGGTCGTGGTACCAGAGGGTGCAGGGCCGCTGGTCGTTGGCGTACTCGAAGGTGGCCGAACCCGCCGCCCAGCGCAGGCCGGACCCCTCGGCGAAGCGGGACCGGAACTCGCCGTACGCGCTGCCCGTGACGGCGAAGTCGGCCGGCAGGTCGCGGGCCACCGGCAGGTACCACGCCTCGGCGTGCCCGTCGCTCTCCTGCGTGCTGTGCCCGCCGTGCAGGTGGACCACCTGGGGCACCGGCCCCCGGTAGCCACGGCGGCTGCCGTCCGAGCGGCCGTGCCCGTCCCGGCCGTTCCGGCCACCGGCCGGGTTGGCCCAGTGCAGGGTCTCATCGACGGGCAGCAGGTGGGGCAGGTAGTCGCCCCGGTGGTCGACGAGTTCGTTGACCCAGGTCACCCGTACCGGGCGGTTCACCCGCGCGACGATGCTGTGCGCCGGGTAGCCGAAGCTGTCGGGGTGGGCGGTGGAGCCGTAACCCCACACGGTCGTACGCGGCCAGGACAGCGGCAGGATCTGCTGGCGGAACTGCCGCACCCCGACGACGTAGGTGTCCCGCTCGGGGTCGTTCGCCACCCGGGGCATGGCCAGGGGGATGCGCAGCGGCGCGACGTACTTCGGGATGTCGGCGGCGCGCAGCACCGTCGCCGCGGCGCGCGTGCGGCCCGCGGCCGTCGAGCCGGCCGGGACCAGAACCGCGGCGCCCCCGGCGGCACCGGCCACGAGCACCTGTCGTCTGCTGACCATGCCGCACCTCCACTCGTATCGGACCTCGATAAGAGAATGAGTTTCGCGGACGGTGGCAAGTGGGGCGGATGGCGGATAACACCCGTAAGAGGGACAGCGAGCACCATAGGGTGTGGGGCATGCGATTCGACCAGCACACGGTCGTCCTGCTGACCCGACCGTCGGATCCGCCGGAGCTGCCACCGGAGGCGATCGACCGGCTACGCGACGCCCATCTGGCCCACCAGGCAGGGCTCGTGGAGCAGGGACTGGTGCTCGCGGCCGGCCCGCTCCTGCACGCCGACGACGACCGGATGCGGGGCTTCGTCGTCTTCTCCATCGCCCCGGACGAGGTACGCGGGCTCTACGCCGACGACCCGGCCGTCCGTGCCGGCCTGCTCGTCGCGCGGGTGGCGAGCTGGATGGTGCCCGAGGGCAACGTGCGGTACGAGGGCGTGCCGATCCCCGCGTCGATGCTGGAGGCGGCGGCGGGCGACTGACGCGGTCAGCCCGGCAGGTCCGCGATCGGCAGCACCCGCAGGTCGTCCGGCTCGCCCACGATTACCCGCAGCGCCGGGAAGTACGCGCTGAGCACCGGCCGGCACCTGTCGCAGGGCCCGACGACCGTACGACCCCGGTCGGCGACCGAGACGATGGTCTCCAGCTCGGTCACGCCCTGCGTGGCGGCGGTGCCGATGACGACCAACTCCGCGCAGGTGTCCCCGCTGTCGTGGTGCAGGTTCACCCCGGAGAACACCCGCCCGTCGGCGGTACGGGCGGCCGACGCGCCGGTGTGGTGGCGGCTGCGGCACCGAAGTTTGGCGACCGCCGTGGCGGCCTGCACCAGCGCTCGATCGGTGTCCCGCAGCTCCATCCCGGCCCCCCAGCGCTCGACGTCGGCCGCAACTGTAGACCGCCGTCCCCGCGCCGAAGCACCCACGCGCGGTAACCCAGGGGCGGTCCGCCGCCGGGCTGCCTATCCTTGGGCACGACATGCAGAATCCAGCCTCCTCCGCCGCGACCGATCCCGTCCGCGACCTGCACCGCCGCCTCAGTCCCCTGATGTTCCGCGACCAGCGCCGGCTCCAGCGACGCCTGGACGGCGCCCGCAAGCTGCGCGACCCGCAGCGCCGGGAGGCGGCCCTGACCGAGATCACCGCCGAGCTGGCGCGGGCCGAGCAGCGGCTGGCCGACCGGCGGGCGGCGGTGCCGACGATCGCGTACCCCGTGGGGTTGCCGGTCAGCGAGCGCAAGGACGACATCGCCGCCGCCATCCGCGATCACCAGGTGGTGATCGTGGCCGGCGAGACCGGCTCCGGTAAGACGACCCAGCTGCCGAAGATCTGTCTGGAGCTGGGGCGCGGCATCAACGGCCTGATCGGGCACACCCAGCCCCGGCGGCTGGCCGCCCGGACGGTGGCCGACCGGATCGCCGACGAGCTGGGTACCGAGCTGGGCGACGTGGTCGGCTACAAGGTGCGCTTCACCGACCAGGTCAGCGACCGCAGCCTGGTCAAGCTGATGACCGACGGCATCCTGCTGGCCGAGTTGCAGACCGACCGGATGCTGCGCCAGTACGACACGTTGATCATCGACGAGGCGCACGAGCGCAGCCTCAACATCGACTTCATCCTCGGCTACCTGCGCGAACTGCTGCCCCGCCGGCCCGACCTCAAGGTGATCATCACCTCGGCGACCATCGAAACCGACCGCTTCGCCAAGCACTTCGCCGACGCCCAGGGCAGTCCGGCGCCGGTCGTCGAGGTCTCCGGACGCACCTATCCCGTGGAGGTCCGCTACCGGCCGCTGGTCGAGGTCGCCGAGAGCGACGAGGAGGGCGACGCCGACGAGGAGAACGTCCGCGACCAGATCCAGGCGATCGGCGACGCCGTCGAGGAGCTGGCCGCCGAGGGTCCGGGCGACATCCTGGTCTTCCTCAGCGGCGAACGGGAGATCCGCGACACCGCCGACGCGCTGGGCAAGCTGGTGCAGAAGAAGCGGTCCCTGCTGGGCACCGAGATCCTGCCGCTGTACGCCCGGCTCTCCGCCGCCGAGCAGCACCGCGTCTTCGCCGCGCACAGCTCACGACGCGTGGTGCTCGCCACCAACGTCGCGGAGACCTCGCTGACCGTGCCGGGAATCAAGTACGTGGTGGACCCGGGCACCGCCCGCATCTCCCGTTACTCCAGCCGGCTCAAGGTGCAGCGGCTGCCGATCGAGCCCGTCTCGCAGGCGTCGGCCAACCAGCGCAAGGGCCGCTGCGGTCGGACGTCGGACGGTATCTGCATCCGCCTCTACGACGAGCAGGACTTCCTGTCCCGCCCCGAGTTCACCGACCCGGAGATCCTGCGCACCAACCTGGCGTCGGTCATCCTCCAGATGACCGCGATCGGGCTGGGCGACCTGGCCGCGTTTCCGTTCATCGACCCGCCGGACAAGCGCAACATCACCGACGGCGTCAACCTGCTGCACGAGCTGGGCGCGTTGGACCCGACCGAGACCGACCCGGCGAAGCGGCTCACCGCGCTGGGCCGCCGGCTCGCCCAGCTCCCGGTCGACCCGCGGCTGGCCCGGATGGTGGTCGAGGGCGAGCGCAACGGCTGTGCCACCGAGATCCTGGTGATCGCCGCCGCGCTCTCCATTCAGGACCCCCGCGAGCGCCCGGCCGAGAAGCAGGCCCAGGCCGACCAGGCACACGCCCGGTTCGCCGACAAAGAGTCCGACTTCGTGGCTTACCTGAACCTGTGGCGGTACCTGCGGGAGCAGCAGCGGGAGCTGTCGTCCAGCGCGTTCCGCCGGATGTGCAAGGCGGAGTACCTGAACTACCTGCGGATCCGCGAGTGGCAGGACATCGTCAGCCAGTTGCGCCAGGTGCTGCGTACCCCCGCCGAGAACGACCGGCGCGGCGGGCGGGCGGCGCGGGACACCCCGGCCGAGGCGGACGCCGGCCGGGGCGCGGGCCGCCGGGGCGGCGCGGACCTGCCGGAGGAGATCGACACCCCGAAGGTGCACCAGTCGCTGCTGCCCGGCCTGCTGTCGCACATCGGCCTCAAGGACGCCCAGAAACACGAGTACCTGGGGGCGCGGGGCGCGAAGTTCGCGCTGTTCCCCGGCTCGGCGCTGTTCAGGAAGCCGCCGCGCTGGGTGATGGCCGCCGAGTTGGTGGAGACGTCCCGGCTGTGGGGGCGCATCGCCGGGCGGGTCGAGCCGGAGTGGGTCGAGCCGCTGGCGCAGCACCTGGTCAAGCGCAGCTACAGCGAGCCGCACTGGGAGAAGAAGCAGGCCGCGGTGATGGCCTACGAGAAGGTCACCCTGTACGGCATGCCGCTGGTCGCCTCCCGCAAGGTCAACTTCGGGCGGATCGACCCGACGTTGAGCCGGGAGCTGTTCATCCGGCACGCGCTCGTCGAGGGCGACTGGCAGACCCACCACCGGTTCTGGGCCGACAACAAGCGACTGCTGGGCGAGATCGAGGAGTTGGAGAGCCGGGCCCGCCGCCGGGACATCCTGGTCGACGACGAGACCATCTTCGGCTTCTACGACCAGCGGATCCCCGCCGACGTGGTCTCCGGCCGGCACTTCGACACCTGGTGGAAGAAGACCCGCCACGAGCGTCCCGACCTGCTGACCTTCACCCGCGACCTGCTGGTCAACGACGGTCGCGGCGGTGTCGACGAGAGCGACTACCCCGACGAGTGGCAGACCCAGGGGGTGACCCTGCCGCTGACCTACCGGTTCGAGCCGGGCACGGCGACCGACGGCGTCACCGTGGACATCCCGCTGCCGCTGCTCAACCAGGTACCGGCGGAGGGCTTCGACTGGCAGGTGCCGGGGCTGCGCGAGGAGACGGTGATCGCGCTGATCCGCTCGCTGCCCAAGGCGATCCGGCGCAACTTCGTGCCGGTGCCGGACTACGCCCGCGCCGCCCTCGCGGCGATCACCCCCGGCGAGACGTCGCTGCTGGACGCGCTCACCCGTGAGCTGCGCCGGATGACCGGTGTCACCGTGCCCCGCGACGCCTGGGAGCCCGGCAAGCTCCCCGCCCACCTGCGGGTGACGTTCCGGGTGCTCGGCGACGACGACAAGCCGGTCGCCGAGGGCAAGGACCTGCCGGCCCTGCAACGTCAACTGCGCCAGGAGGTACGCCAGGTCGTGGCGGCCGCCGCGCCGGAGGTCGCCCGGACCGGCCTGCGCGAGTGGAGCCTCGGCACGCTGCCCCGGACCATCGAGCAGGTCCGCGCCGGCTACGGGGTGACCGCGTACCCGGCTCTGGTCGACGAGGGCACGACGGTCGGGGTGAAGGTGTTCGACTCCCCCGCCGAGGCGGAGGCCGCGCACTGGGCCGGCACCCGCCGGCTGCTGCGGCTCACCGTGCCGTCCCCGGCCCGGTTCCTGCAGGGTCGGTTGAGCAACGAGGCGAAGCTGGCGTTGAGTCGCAACCCGCACGGCGGCGTGCAGGAGCTGATCGAGGACGCGGCCGGCGCGGCCATCGACCGCCTGATCGACGCCGCCGGTGGCCCGGCGTGGGACGCCGAGGGCTTCGCCGCCCTGCGCGAGAAGGTCCGCGCCGACCTGGTCGACACCGTCGTCGAGGTGATGGACCGGGTCCGCAAGGTGCTCGCCGCCGCGTACGCGGTCGAGCAGCGGCTCGGCGCGACCCGCAACCTGGCCGTGGTGGCGGCGCTGGCCGACATCCGCAAGCAGCTCGCCGGGCTGGTGCACGCCGGCTTCATCACCGAGACCGGGTACGCCCGCCTGCCCGACCTGCTGCGCTACCTCACCGCCATCGAACGTCGGCTGGACCGGCTCGGCGGCAACCCGCAGCGCGACCGCCAACAGCAGGACCGGATCGCGGCGGTGCGCAAGGAGTACGACGACCTGCTCGCCGCTCTGCCGCCCGCGCGCCGGCAGGAGGCGGCTGTCCGGCAGATCCGCTGGATGATCGAGGAGTTGCGGGTGAACGTGTTCGCCCAGGCGCTGGGCACCCCGTACCCCGTCTCGGAGCAGCGGATCTACCGCGCGATGGACGACGCCGAGGGCCGCTGAGCCCGCCGGCCCGGCCGCCGCCGGCCCCTTCGCGGCGGCGGCCCCGGCCGGGTCAGCCCAGCGGCTCGACACCCGGCGGCAGCTCGCCCCGGTCGATCGCGGACTGGACGTAGTCGAGCAGGATCCGCCGCAGCTCGCGGCCGGCGTGCGTCGGCACCACGTCACGGCGACGGGCCACCGCGATGGTCCGCGTCACCCCGGGAGACGCCAGCGGCGTGCCGCGCACCCCGGGCCGGCGGGCCAGCACGATCCCCGGCACCAGCGCGATGCCGAGTCCCGCCTCGACAAAACTGAGGACGGCGTCCATCTCGCCGCCGTCCACCGCGAACGTGGGCTCGAAGCCCGCCTCCCGACACGCCGCGATGGTGGCGTCACGCAGGTCGTAGCCCTCCCGGAACATCACCATCGGCTGGTCACGCAGATCGGTGATGCGCAGCTCGCCCGTCCCCGAGCCCGTCGGCACCTCGTCCACCGAGGCCACCACCAGGCTCTCGCGCAGGATCGGGTCGACGCGCAGGCCCGGGTCGGCGCCCTGCGACGGCATGATGATCAGCGCCAGGTCCAGGTCGCCGCGCAGCAGGTCACGGACGAGGTCCTGGGAACCGCTCTCCTCGACGCGGAGGTCGACGGTGGGGTGCGCGTCGCGGAACCGGCGCAGCACCGGCGGGGCGAGCGAGGTGGCCAGGCTCGGGGTCGCGCCCAGGCGTACGCGCCCTCGGCGCAGGCCGACCAGCTCCTGCACCTCCCGGGTCGCGGTCTCCACGTCGGCGAGGATCCGGGTCGCCAACGGCAGGAGCACCTCCCCGGCCGCGGTGAGGGCGATGTTGCCCCTTACCCGCTCGAACAGCGGGGCCCCGAGGTCGGTCTCGAGGGCGTGAATTTGCTTACTCAACGAAGGCTGGGTTATGCCAACGATGTCGGCGGCTTGGGTGAAATGTCGTACTTCGGCCACCGCGACGAAGTACCGGAGCTGATGGAGCTGCATCTACATAGCTTATGGCTATCAACGCTGCGAGTTCGATGCATTGGACGACTGATCAAAGTGCTCCTAGCGTCGATCCCGTGGTAATGACGAAAACTCGGTCGCCCATCCGCTCGAACGTCGGCCTCAAGGCCGTCATGGCGGTGACGGGCATCCTGCTGGTGCTCTTCCTGATCGCGCACATGCTCGGGAACCTGAAGGTGTTCACGGGGGAGACCTCGTTCGACCACTACGCGCACTGGCTGCGCGACATCGGCAAGCCACTGCTGCCCGGTGTCTGGTTCCTGTGGATCCTGCGCACCGTCCTCACGGTCGCCGTCGTCGCCCACATCGTGGCCGCCACCGTGCTGGCGCTGCGCGCCCGCGCCGCCCGCCCGGTGAAGTACGCCCACCGCAAGAAGGTCCGGGGCAGCTACGCGGCGCGCACCATGCGCTGGGGTGGCGTGATCATCCTGCTCTTCGTGATCTACCACCTGCTGGACCTGACCACCGGCACGCTCAACCCGGTCGGGACCGAGGGCAAGCCGTACGGCAACGTCGTCGCCGACTTCGCGCCGGAGCGCTGGTACGTCACCCTCTTCTACACCCTGGCGATCGTCACGCTCGGCTTCCACCTGCGCCACGGCGCCTTCAGCGCGTTCCGCAGCCTCGGGCAGCAGACGCCCCGGGGCGAGCGCCGGGCGCGCGCCGCCGCGCTGGTCTTCGCCGTGGCGCTCTGCGCCGGATACCTGGTGGTCCCGTTCGCCGTACTCACCGGATTGGTGTCCTGACATGGAACTCTTCACCGAGGGCGACCCGATCGCCGACACGAAGGCGCCCGCCGGCCCGGTCGAGAAGCGCTGGGAGACGCGGCGCTTCGAGGCCAAGCTGGTCAACCCGGCCAACCGCCGCAAGATGACGGTGATCGTGGTCGGCACCGGCCTGGCCGGCGGCTCCGCCGCGGCGACGCTGGCCGAGCAGGGCTACCACGTCAAGTCCTACTGCTACCAGGACAGCCCGCGCCGGGCCCACTCCATCGCGGCGCAGGGCGGCATCAACGCCGCGAAGAACTACCGCAACGACGGCGACTCCGTGCACCGGCTGTTCTACGACACCGTCAAGGGCGGCGACTTCCGCTCCCGGGAGTCGAACGTGCACCGGCTCGCCGAGGTCTCGGTCAACATCATCGACCAGTGCGTCGCCCAGGGCGTGCCGTTCGCCCGCGAGTACGGCGGCCTGCTGGACACCCGCTCCTTCGGCGGCGCGCAGGTGCAGCGCACCTTCTACGCCCGGGGCCAGACGGGCCAGCAGCTGCTGCTCGGCGCGTACCAGGCCCTGGAGCGGCAGATCGGCCTCGGCAACGTGGAGATGAACGCCCGGCACGAGATGCTGGAGCTGGTCATCGTCGACGGCAAGGCCCGCGGCATCGTGGTCCGGGACCTGGTCACCGGCGAGATCACCACCGAGATGGCCGACGCCGTCGTGCTCGCCTCCGGCGGTTACGGCAACGTCTTCTACCTCTCCACCAACGCCAAGGGCTGCAACGTCACCGCCACCTGGCGGGCGCACCGCAAGGGGGCGTACTTCGCCAACCCCTGCTACACGCAGATCCACCCGACCTGCATCCCAGTCTCCGGCGACCACCAGTCGAAGCTGACCCTGATGAGCGAGTCGCTGCGCAACGACGGCCGGGTGTGGGTGCCCAAGCGCAAGGGCGACGACCGCAGCCCGAAGGACATCCCCGAGGACGAGCGGGACTACTACCTGGAGCGGATCTACCCGTCCTTCGGCAACCTGGTCCCCCGCGACATCGCCTCCCGCGCCGCCAAGAACGTCTGCGACGAGGGCCGCGGCGTCGGTCCGACCAAGCTCGGCGTCTACCTCGACTTCGGCGACGCGATCGACCGGTTGGGCCGCAAGGCCATCGAGGCCAAGTACGGCAACCTCTTCGAGATGTACGAGCGGATCACCGGCGAGGACCCGTACGAGGTGCCGATGCGGATCTACCCCGCCGTGCACTACACGATGGGCGGGCTCTGGGTCGACTACGACCTCCAGTCCAGCATCCCGGGCCTGTTCGTGATCGGCGAGGCGAACTTCTCCGACCACGGCGCGAACCGCCTCGGCGCCTCGGCGCTGATGCAGGGCCTCGCCGACGGCTACTTCGTGCTGCCCACCACCATCGCCAACTACCTGGCCTCGGGGCCCCTCGAGAAGGTCGACGCCAGCCATCCCGCGGCGGTCGAGGCGCGTACCGACGTCGAGGACCGGATCCAGCGGCTGCTGGCGGTCGACGGCGACCGGACCGTGGACTCGTTCCACCGGGAGCTGGGCCAGATCATGTGGGAGCACTGCGGCATGGAGCGCTCCGAGGCCGGACTGCGCAAGGCGATCGGCGAGATCCGCGACCTGCGCGAGCAGTTCTGGCAGCGGGTCAAGGTGTCCGGCACCGGTGAGGAGCTGAACCAGTCGCTGGAGAAGGCCGGCCGGGTGGCCGACTTCTTCGAGCTGGCCGAGCTGATGTGCATCGACGCCCTGCACCGCGAGGAGTCCTGCGGCGGTCACTTCCGGGCCGAGCACCAGACCCCCGACGGGGAGGCGCAGCGCGACGACGAGAAGTTCGCGTACGTGGCGGCCTGGGAGTTCACCGCCACCGGTGAGCCCTCGGTGCTGCACAAGGAAGACCTGAAGTTCGAATACGTCCACCCCACGCAGCGGAGTTACAAGTGAACCTGACCCTGCGCATCTGGCGCCAGAAGGGCCCTGAGGACAAGGGTCGGATGGTGACCTACCCGGTCGACGACGTGTCCCCGGACATGTCGTTCCTGGAGATGCTCGACGTGCTCAACGAGCGGCTGATCCTCTCCGGCGAGGACCCGGTGGCGTTCGACCACGACTGCCGCGAGGGCATCTGCGGCATGTGCGGCCTCATGATCAACGGCGACGCGCACGGGCCGCAGCGCGGCACCACGGCGTGCCAGCTGCACATGCGGCAGTTCAAGGACGGCGACACGATCGACATCGAGCCGTGGCGGGCCAGCGCCTTCCCGGTCGTCAAGGACCTGGTGGTCAACCGGAGCGCCTTCGACAAGATCATCGCCGCCGGCGGCTACATCACCGCACCGACGGGAAGCGCGCCCGAGGCGCACTCCACCCCGGTCGCCAAGGCCAACGCGGACGCCGCCTTCGAGTCGGCGGCCTGCATCGGCTGCGGCGCGTGCGTGGCGGCCTGCCCGAACGGCTCCGGCATGCTCTTCACCGCCGCCAAGCTCACCCAGCTCTCGCTGCTGCCCCAAGGCCAGCCGGAGCGCTACACCCGGGTGATCGGCATGGTCGACGCGCACGACGAGGCCGGCTTCGGCGGCTGCACCAACGCCGGTGAGTGCACGGTGGCCTGCCCGAAGGGCATCCCGCTGAACACCATCGGCCGGCTCAACCGCGACTACCTGTCGGCCACCACCAAGGGCGGCAACACCCCCGGCTCCTGAACCCTCCGGCCCAGGCAACCCCCGGACCGCTGCGCCCCCGATCGTCGGGCGCGGCGGTCCGGCGTTGAGGGCGTCCACCGAACGCGCCAGTCCGGCCCGGCCCGCGACTGGCCCGGCCCGCGACTGGCCCGGGGAAGATCAACTCGGCATACCGGAAGTCGGCTGGTCCGGGCGCCCACCACACCGCGACTTCCTGGAACCCGAGTCGATCACGGCACCACGACGGGCTCGGCGAGCCGGCAAGCAGGCACACCCCTCGGCAAGCCGGTTCAACCCCCTCTCCCGGGGTAGCAGTCAGACAGGACCGAGGGAGGGCAACCGGACATGAAGGCGTTGACCTGGCAGGGCAAGCGGGACGTACGGGTCGAGGAGGTACCCGACCCCCGGATCGAGGAGCCGACCGACGCGATCGTCAAGATCACATCGACGGCGATCTGCGGCTCGGATCTGCACCTGTACGAGGTGCTGGGGCCGTACCTGAAGCCCGGGGACATCCTGGGACACGAGCCGATGGGCATCGTCGAGGAGGTCGGCCCGGAGGTGACCGGCCTGAAGCCCGGCGACCGGGTGGTGGTGCCGTTCAACATCTCCTGCGGCGACTGCTGGATGTGCCGACGCCAGCTCTACGCCCAGTGCGAGACGACCCAGGTGACCAGCGAGGGCAAGGGCGCGGCGCTGTTCGGCTACACGTCCCTCTACGGGTCGGTGCCCGGCGGCCAGGCCGAGTACCTGCGCGTTCCCCAGGCCCACTTCGGGCCGATCAAGATCCCGCAGACCGGCGCGGACGAGCGCTACCTCTACCTCTCCGACATCCTGCCCACCGCCTGGCAGGCGGTGAAGTACGCGGACACCCCGCCCGGCGGCACGCTCGCCGTCTTCGGGCTGGGCCCGGTCGGCCAGTTCTGCGCCCGGATCGGCCGCCACCTCGGCGCGGGGCGGGTCATCGGGCTGGACCTGGTGCCCGAGCGGCTGGAGCTGGCCCGCCGGCACGGCATCGAGGTGCTCGACGTACGCGAGCTGTCCGACGTACCGGGCGCGCTGATCGACCTGGTCGACGGGCGTGGCCCGGACGCGGTCATCGACGCGGTCGGCATGGAGGCGCACGGCTCGCCGGTCGGCAAGCTCGCCCACGCGGCCGTCGGCCTGCTGCCGGACAAGCTCGCCCAGACGATGACGGACCGGGTCGCCATCGACCGGCTCGCCGTCCTGCACGCCGCGCTCAAGGCGGTCCGGCGCGGCGGCACCGTCTCGATATCCGGCGTCTACGGCGGCGAGGCCGACCCGATGCCGATGATGGAGATGTTCGACCGGGGCGTCCAACTGCGGATGGGGCAGTGTCACGTTCGCCGCTGGGTCGACGAGATCATGCCGCTGCTCTCCGGCGACGACGACCCGCTGGGCGTGGAGGATCTGCGTACCCACCGGCTGCCGCTGAGCGACGCGCCGCGCGCGTACGAGATGTTCCAGCAGAAGGAGGACGGCTGCATCAAGGTCGTGCTCGCTCCATGAGTCGGGTCGTGGTGGTCGCGGGCGCGACCAGCGGGATCGGTCGGGCGACGGCGCGGGCGTTCGCCGAGCGCGGCGACCGCCTGGTCCTCGCGGCCCGTGCGCCGCAGACCCTCGCCGAGGTACGCGAGGAGTGCGCGGACGTCGAGGTGCTGACCGTGGCGACCGACGTCACCGAGGCGGGCGCGCTGGACGCGCTGGCGCAGGCGGCGATCGAACGGTTCGGCCGCATCGACGTCTGGGTGCACACCGCGGCGGTGATGGCCTACGGGCGCTTCGACGAGCTGCCGGAGCGGGTGTTCGACCACGTGGTGCGGACGGACCTGCTGGCCGCCGCCGGCGCGGCCCGGGTGGCGCTGCGGCACTTCCGGGCCACCGGCGCCGGGACGTTGATCCTCACCGGGTCGGTGCTCGGGCACATCACCGCCCCCTACATGAGCGCGTACGTGACCAGCAAGTGGGGTTTGCAGGGGCTGGCCCGGACGCTCCAGCAGGAGCTGCGGGACAGCCCGGGAATCCGGCTGTGCCTGGTCAACCCGGGCAGTGTGGACACACCCGTCTACCAGCAGGCGGCCAACTACCTGGGTCGCGTCGGCCGCCCTCCACCGCCGGTCGCCGGGCCGCAGCGGGTGGCCCGGGCCATCGTCGACTGTGTGGACAGTCCGCGTCGGGAGGTGTCGGTGGGGCGGCTGAACGTGCTGCTGCGAGCCGGCTTCACGCTGCTGCCCGGCGTCTACGACGTCCTCGTCGGCCCGTTGATGCGGCTCGCGGGCCTCAGTGGCCGGCCGCTCGCGGCGCACGACGGCTCGGTCTTCGCCCCGAACCCGGCCGGCGAGGCGGTCCGTGGCGGTCACCTGCCCGACCTGCGGCAGCTCGCCCGGGCCGTGTCCGGGCCGGCGGCACAGCTCCGTGGGACGGCGGCCGGCGCGATCGGCGCGGCGCTGCGCCGACGGCCCGGGTAAGACTGTTCGGGACTGTTCGGGACTCTCTCCGGGGGCATTATGAATAGATCAACTCGCCTAGCGTGGGGGGCCGGCAGGCGCTCCGGCGCCCCACGACGGGAGAGACGATTGACCATCCGACTGAACCGCAGGACCGCCCTCGGACTGGGTACGGTGGCCACCGCCGGTACGGTGCTCGCCGCGACCACTCCGGCCAGCGCCGCCGAGGCGACACCCACCACCCCCGCGCAGGCGGCCCGGCGGGTCGCCACGGTCTTCGGGCGTCACAGCGCCGAGGCCGGCGGCAACTGGCAGGCCTACGTCAGCGTGGCCGACCCGGCGGGCACGCCGGTCGTCGCGGTGGCGGCGGACGAGGACCGGACGATCGAGGCGTACAGCGTCAACAAGATCGCGGTGGCCACGGCGGTGTTGGACAAGGTCGACCGCGGGCTGCTGACGCTGGACCAGCGGGTCGAGGTGACCGAGACGATCGTGGTGCCGGGTGGGGACGGCATCTTCAGCCGGGACGGCGCGTACCCGAGCAGCGTGACGCTGGGACACGTGCTGGCGAACCTGCTGACCGTCTCGGACGACACCGCCGTACGACTGTGCGGTCTGGTCGCCCCGGCCGCCGAGATCAACTCGATCCTGGTCGCCAAGGGCTTCCCGAACACCCAGGTCGAGCCGGTCGCCAACCCGAATCGGTTCTTCCTCGGCACCAGCACTCCCCGGGAGACGCACGACCTGCTGCGGGCCCTGGTCGCCGGCACGCTGCTCTCGCCGGCCTCGACGGCGCACCTGCTCGGGCTGCTGCGCTCCCCGGTGGCCTTCACCGACGGGATCCGTCGCACCATGTCCTCCGACGATCGGGCCCGCATCGCCACGAAGGCCGGCTGGTTCGCCGACGCCCGGCACGAGGCCGGCGTGATCTTCGACCGGTCCGGCGCTGCGGTGCTCACCTACGCGCTGTTCGCCGACGGGCAGGCCGACCCGGACAACTTCGGTGCGACCCATCCGGCGGTGCGGGCGCGCGCCGCCATGGGTCCGAAGGTCCTCGCCGCGGTGGACCGCCTCGGGGGCGCGGGCACCGCGTACCGGACGACCTTCCAGCGGCCCAGCAACGGCGGCTGACTCCGCTGCCGGGCCGGTCGTCGGGGACGACCGGCCCGGTGCGGGCGACCGCCGGGGCGGAAGCCGCACGGGGGAACTACCGTGTAGTGCGGGACACGGCGGAGGGACGGCGATGACGCCAACGGAACGCACGGACGGGCAGAGGTCGCTCGGGCGACGGATGCGGGCGACGGCGGGACTGGCCGCGCTGGCCGGCCTGGCCTGGATGGCACGGGACGTCCCGGCGGCACTGGGCGGGCGACTCGCCGGGGCCCGGGCCGAGCAGGCGGCCCGCTCGCCGCAGTTCCGCGACGGCACGTTCCACAACCAGGCCGACGTCCGCACGATGGTCGCCGCCGAACCGGGTCGGAACCTGGTCCGGGAACTGATCTTCGGCAAGCAGAAGCGCCGCCCCACCGCGCCCGTGCCGCTGCTGCGGCCCGGCGCGTCGCCGGCCGCCGACACCGCCGACGAGCTGAACATCGTCTGGTACGGCCATGCCTCGGCGCTGATCGAGATCGAGGGGCGGCGGGTCCTGCTCGACCCGGTGTGGAGTGACCGCTGCTCGCCGTCCGGCGCGGTCGGCCCGCGTCGGCTGCACGAGCCGCCGGTGGGCATCGACGAGCTGCCTCCGCTCGACGCCATCCTGATCTCCCACGACCACTACGACCACCTGGACATGCCCACCGTGCGGGCGCTGGTCGCCGGGCAGTCGGCGCCGTTCGTGGTGCCGCTCGGGGTGGGCGCCCACCTGGATCGCTGGGGGGTGCCCGCCGAGCGGATCATCGAGCTGGACTGGTCCGAGTCGCACCGGGTCGACGGGTTGAAGATCACCGCCACCGCCGCCCAGCACTTCTCCGGTCGCGGGCTGCGCCGCGACGGCACGCTCTGGAGCTCCTGGGTGGTGGCCGGGGCACGACGCAAGGTCTTCTACACCGGTGACTCCGGCTACTTCGCCGGGTACGCGGCGATCGGCGCCGAGCACGGGCCCTTCGACGTCACGCTGATGCAGATCGGCGCGTACGACCGGGCCTGGCCGACCATCCACATGTTCCCCGAGGAGGCGGTCGACGCCCACCTCGACCTGCGCGGCGGGCTGTTCATCCCGGTGCACTGGGCGACGTTCAACCTGGCCCTGCACGACTGGTCGGAGCCGGTGAACCGACTGTGGGCCGAGGCGAAGGCCCGGGACGTGCGGCTCGCCGTACCCCGCCCCGGCGAGCGGGTGGTCGTCGACGACCCACCGGCGGTCGACGGCTGGTGGCAGTCCGTCGCCTGAGATGTAAGGAAGGGCACCTTGTTAACGCCTGGCGTATAACAAGGTGCCCTTCCTTACATCTCAGAGCACGAAGGCGTCGGTCCAGAGCGCGCCGGAGCGACCGGAGAGCGCGTCCAGCATGGCGACCGCCTGGCCGTCGGTGAGCTGCGCGACGAAGTCCACGATCGCGCGTCCCCGGGCGCGGCCGATCCGGTGCGGCGTACGCGGGTGCAGCTCGGCCTCGGCCAACTCGACCAGGTCGTGCAGCCGGCGAGGTAGGCGGGACTCCTCCTCCGGGTCGAGCAGCCACTCCCACAGCGCCTCCACCAGGGTGCCCAGCAGTCGGGCCTGACCACGCTGGTGCAGGGCCAGGTCGGGGCGGGCCAGCACGAACCGGTGGTGGACGAACTTGAGCACCTGCACCTCGTGCCACTGCGCGCAGCCGAGCAGCACGTGCCCGGAGCGCACCGACGGCTGGTCGGTCACGGTGACGGCCTCGACGAAGCGGGTGGACCAGCGGGCGGAGAACCGCGCCACGTACTGCTCCGCCTCGATCGAACCGTCGAACGGCATCGCGAGCAGCCCGTCCACCAACTCCTCGCGGACATGCTCGACGGCGGCGGCGAACGCGTCGTCGTCCGCGACCCAGGCGTCCTTGCGGTGCAGTTGCCGGCGCAGCCGCTCGATGGCCGCGCCGGGTCGTCGGGCGGAGGTGGCCAGCGCCGCGTCGGTGATCGCCCGGAAGTGCCCGCTCTCGCGCTGCCAGGCCATCAGCTCGGCGGACACCGCGCCCTGCTGGAGCACCCCGACCCGGTAGAAGTCCTCCACGTCGTGGATGGCGTACGCGATGTCGTCGGCGGTGTCCATGACGGACGCCTCGACGGTCTGCTGCCAGTCCGGAATGCGGCCGACGAACGGCTCCCGGGCCTGCCGCAGGTCGTCCAGCTCGGTGCGGTACGCCCCGAACTTCAACGAGCCGCTCTCCGGGTCGTCCGGCGGCGGGGTGGCGCCCCGCGGCGGCGGGTCCAGCAGGCGCGGGTGCGGGTCGGGGTAGTCCAGCCGGGTCCACGGGTACTTCAGCATCGCCGCGCGGACGGCGGCGGTCAGGTCCAACCCGGTGGTGGCGGCGCCCCGGATCTCGGTGCTCGTGACGATCCGGTACGACTGCGCGTTGCCCTCGAAGCCGTCGGCGAGGCCGAGACGCTGGCGGGCCAGCCGGTCGAGCACCCGCTCCCCCAGGTGGCCGAACGGCGGGTGGCCGAGGTCGTGCGCGAGCGCGGCGGCCTCCACCACGTCGGGGTCACAGCCGCCGAGCTTGTCCAGCAGGTCACGCCACCTGCCGTCGGCCGTCAACCGCTCGGCGATGGCCCGGGCCACCTGGGCGACCTTGAGGCTGTGGGTGAGCCGGTTGTGCACCAGCAGCCCGGAGCCGACCGGGCTGATCACCTGGGTGACCCCGCCGAGCCGGGCGAAGAACGGCGACCCGACGATCCGGTCCCGGTCGGCACGGAACGGGTTGGCCGTGAGGTCGCCGAGGGCCCGGGCGCTGCCGCCGAAGAGCCGTCGGGCGCGCGGCTCCGCAGGTGATTCCATGATCGCCACGCTAGCGCAGGCCCGGCCGGGGCGGTCGAGGGATCGACCCGGCCCGGGCGCGGAGGCAGGACGGCGCGGTGACGCGGGGGCGGGGGGGGACGGCGCGGGGGCGCGACCGGCCGGGCGCGGCGACAGTGGTCGGGGCCGACCGGCAGAATGCAGGCGGTACCCGCTCTTTGAGGGCGGATCGAGTCGAAGGCGGATCGAGATCGTGACCCAGTCTGTTCATCAGCGGATCGCCGACGAGCTCGGCGTGGCCGAGCGTCAGGTGCGGGCGGCCGTGGAGCTGCTCGACGGCGGCGCCACCGTGCCGTTCATCGCCCGCTACCGCAAGGAGGCCACCGGCCTGCTCGACGACACCCAGCTACGCACCCTGGAGGAGCGGCTGCGCTACCTGCGGGAGCTGGACGAGCGGCGGGCCGCCGTGCTGGAGTCGATCCGCGGCCAGGGCAAGCTGGACGAGGCGCTGGAAGCACAGATCATGGCCGCCGACTCGAAGTCGCGGCTGGAGGACATCTACCTGCCGTACAAGCCGAAGCGGCGGACCCGGGCGCAGATCGCCCGCGAGGCCGGCCTCGCGCCGCTGGCGGAGACGCTGCTGGCCGACCCGTCCCAGGATCCGAAGGCCACCGCCGCCGGATTCGTCGACGCCGAGAAGGGCGTCGCCGACGCCGCCGCCGCGCTGGAGGGCGCTCGGGCGATCCTCATCGAGACATTCGCCGAGGACGCCGACCTGATCGGCACGCTGCGCGAGCAGATGTGGTCGCGGGGCCGCCTGGCCTCCCGGGTACGCGACGGTCAGGAGACGGCCGGCGCGAAGTTCGCCGACTACTTCGACTTCTCCGAGCCGTACCCGAAGCTGCCGTCGCACCGCATCCTGGCCATGTTCCGGGGCGAGAAGGAGGGCGTGCTCGACCTGACCATGGAGTCGGAGGAGGCCGGCGAGGCCGACGCCGTACCGACCGGTCCGACCCGGTACGAGGCGATGATCGCCGGCCGGTTCGGAGTGTCCGACGCCGGGCGCCCCGCGGACCGGTGGTTGACCGACACGGTCCGCTGGGCCTGGCGTACGCGCATCCTCATCCACCTCGGGGCCGACCTGCGGATGCGGCTGTGGCAGGCCGCCGAGGAGGAGGCCGTACGGGTCTTCGCCACCAACCTGCGCGACCTGCTGCTCGCCGCGCCGGCCGGCACCCGGCCGACGATGGGCCTGGACCCGGGCCTGCGAACCGGCGTGAAGGTGGCCGTAGTCGACGCCACCGGCAAGGTCCTCGCCACCGACACGATCTATCCGCACGAGCCACGCCGACAGTGGGACGCGTCGATCGAGACCCTGGCCCGGCTGGCCGGCGCGCACGACGTGGAGCTGATCGCGATCGGCAACGGCACCGCCTCGCGCGAGACCGACAAGCTGGCCGCTGACCTGATCAAGCGCCACCCGCAGCTCAACCTGACCAAGGTCATGGTTTCCGAGGCCGGCGCGTCGGTCTACTCCGCCTCCGCGTACGCCGCGCAGGAGCTGCCCGGAATGGACGTGTCGCTGCGCGGCGCGGTCTCCATCGCCCGTCGTCTCCAGGACCCGCTCGCCGAGCTGGTCAAGATCGACCCTCGCTCGATCGGGGTCGGCCAGTATCAGCACGACCTGTCCGAGGTGAAGCTCTCCCGGTCGCTGGACGCCGTCGTGGAGGACTGCGTGAACGCGGTCGGGGTGGACGTCAACACCGCGTCCGCGCCCCTGCTGACCCGGGTCTCCGGGATCGGGGCCGGGCTGGCCGAGAACATCGTGCTGCACCGGGACGCCAACGGGCCGTTCCGGTCGCGGACCGAGCTGAAGAAGGTCGCCCGGCTCGGGCCGAAGGCGTTCGAGCAGTGCGCCGGCTTCCTGCGGATCCCCGGCGGGGACGACCCGCTGGACTCGTCGAGCGTGCACCCCGAGGCGTACCCGGTGGTGCGGCGGATCCTCGCCAGCACCGGGCAGGACCTGCGCGCCGTGATCGGCCGAAGCGCGATCCTGCGCGGGCTGCGGGCCACCGACTTCGTCGACGACCGGTTCGGCCTGCCCACCGTCACCGACATCCTCGCCGAGCTGGAGAAGCCGGGCCGTGACCCCCGGCCGGAGTTCCGCACCGCCACCTTCGTCGAGGGCGTGGAGAAGATCGGCGACCTGACGCCGGGCATGGTGCTGGAGGGCGTGGTCACCAACGTGGCCGCCTTCGGCGCGTTCGTGGACGTCGGGGTGCACCAGGACGGCCTGGTGCACGTCTCGGCGATGTCCCGGACGTTCGTGAAGGACCCCCGTGAGGTGGTGAAGTCCGGCGACGTGGTCAAGGTCAGGGTGCTCGACGTGGACGTACCCCGAAAGCGCATCTCGCTGACCCTGCGGCTGGAGGATGAGCCGGCCGCCGGTGGTCGGACGAGTCAGGAGGGGCGTGGCGGCCCGGCGCAGCGCGGACCGCAGGGCGGTCGCGACGGCCAGGGCGGTCGCGGTGCCGGACAGCAGGGTCGCGGCGGGCAGGACAGTCGCGGCGGGCAGGGCAGTCGTGGCGGGCAGGACAGTCGCGGCGGGCAGGACAGTCGCGGCGGCGGGCAGGGTGGTCGCGAAGGCCAGGGCAGTCGTGGTGGCGGGCAGGGTGGTCGCGGCGGGCAGCAGCGGCAGGGCGCACCGGCGCCGGCCAACGACGCGATGGCCGAAGCCCTACGCCGCGCCGGCCTGGCCTAACCCGTTCACCACCTCGACCCCGCGCGGCCCCGTCGATCATGGAGTTGTGGTGGGTGACAAACCGCCCGCATAACGCCAAGCCAGGCACCACAACTCCATGATCGACCGGGCCTGGCCGCGATCTTGCACTTTCTGCGCCGGCATAGCCGGCATTCCGCCTATTCCGACGACCGAAACTGCAAGATCGACGCAGGCGGAGGCGGGGCGAGGGCGGGGCGGGGCGAGGCGGGGCGAGCGCGGGGCTACAGCAGGCGATCAACGCGCTGCCGTACTACGTCTAGACCAACGTGGTGATGGCCGCGATCGCCCGGGGCACCCTGCGGGCCGCTCGACTGAGCCCCGTGCGTACCGTCGGCGTCGTGAATGAGCCGGACGGCCGGACGTGGCGGGAGCAGCAGCGGCAGGCGGTGCGCGCGCATGCCGACGCGGACGCGCGGCGGCGGGCCGCCGAGCAGGCCGAGGCGGCGAAGCTGGTGGCCTGGTTCGTGGCCGAGGCGACCCGGCGGGGGCTGCGCACCACCCGGCTGGTCGCCCGGGGTTACGACGGGCGCGGGCGCTACCGGACCAGGCTGACCGGCTGGTACGTCGACCGGGCCGAGACCCGGGCGGTGGATGTGGCCGGCCGGTTCCACCTGCTGACCGTGCCCGGAGGTCTGCGGGCCCGGCTGTTCGGCGCCGACCCGGAACCCAGCCCGGCACCGTTGGTGGTCGGGTCCGGTGGACGAGACGGCGAGTCGATCCCGTTGCGGACGCTGCTCACCCGGTTGCTGGACGACGGGACCGGCGAGCCAGACCCCACCACCAGGCCTGCTGCACCACGAGGGTGAGCAGGCCGGCCAGGACGATCGCACTCAGGTTGATGACCAGTTGGAGTGCCGAGCCGCCCGCTTCGTCCCATACTCCGTAGGCGGCAGCCACCGCCACGTTCGCCGCTGCCGGGACCGTCGTCACCGAGATCAGCACCCCGACCAGGCTGCCTGACTTCTTCGACGTCAACGAGAGCATCCCGGCCACGCCGGCGAGGAGACCGACCACCCAGGACAGCGCGTCCGGCCGCCAGATGAAATCGGTGAGTGGGCGTTCGGCGAGCAGCATCTCCCGACTGACCAGGCCGGCGGCGGTCAGCGCCCAGGTGCTCAGCACGGTCGCCACCATGGCCGCCACGAAGCCGACCACGAGAGCCTGCACCGAGCGGCCGATCACCCCGAGCCGGCGGCGCAGCAACGCCACGCACAGCGCGGCGAGGGGGCCGAACTCCGGACCGACGACCATCGCCCCGACGATGAGAATCGGCTGGTCCAGCAGCACCCCGATGCCGGCGATCATGGTGGCCACCACGATCAGTACGAGGTACGTGCCGGACAGTTCCGTCTGCTCACCGGTCTTCGCGGCAATCTCGTCCCAGACCACCGCGTCCGCGCCACTGCCCGGCGCCCGGTCCGCCGCCCGGTCCGCCGCCGCGGAGATGGTCAGCTCGATGTCCTCGGCCGCGATGCCGCCGCTGGTGTCCACGCCGAGTCGCCGCAACTCCCGCAGCACACGGTCCGCGCTCTCCCGCACCACGTCGCAGAGGATGAGATCACCCCGCGGTTGCCGGGCGGCACCCGGCAGCACGGCGAGGTGAGTCACTCCTGCCTCTGCGGAGAGCAGGTCGACGACATCCGTCGTCCTGCTCTCCGGGGTGATCACCCTCAGGTGCAGCACGCGCCATCCCCTCGCCGGTCCGGTCGGTGCTTCCCTCGCCCGACCGGCCGTCGCGACTCTACAGCTCGCCCCGTCGAGGCCGGGAGCTGCACAAGGCCGAGGCCACAACGGGAGCCTCGGCCTGGTCGGAGACCGCGATCGACTCACCCCGCTCGGACGGTGGCCGCGCGCGCCACCAGTCTGGACGAGCCGCCCACTTTGAAACGTGCTGCAGCGGGTCAGCGCCGTCGGTGGCTCTCCACCGCCTCGCCCAGCGCCTGCTCGACCCGCTCGGCGCCGGCGGCGACGGAGAAGACCCGGTCGTAGTGCGCCCGGCCGGCCTGACCGAGCAGCTCGAGCTTCTCCCGGCCCAGGTCGCAGAGTTCCCGTAGCGCGTCGGCGATCGAGTCGGGGTCACCGGGTCGGGCGGTGATACCCGCGCCGCTGTCGTGCGCGACGGCTGCGGCGTCCCCCTGCGCGGCGACCAGCAGGGCCCGCCCGGCAGCGAGGGTGGCCTGCACCTTGCTGGGCATCGTGTACGCCGACATGCCGCCGGGTCGCAGGCTCACGTAGTGCGCGTCACCGGTGGCCATCAACGCGGGCATCCGCTCCCGGGGCAGCCGCCCCAGGAACCGCACGTGTGTCGCGTTCAGCTCTTCGGCCCGACGGCGCAGCCGCTCCTCGGTGGTGCCGGAGCCGGCGATCAGGCAGACCAGTCGCGGATCGTTGATCCGGGCGCAGGCGTCGATGAGCGAGTCGAGCCCCTGCGCCTCACCGAGCGTGCCCGCGTACACCAGCACCACCTGGTCCTCGCGGAGCCCGAACTCGGCGCGCAGGTCCGCGACGCCCGTCCTCGGCGTCTCGTCGGCCCACACCGGAATGTGGACGAGCTTCTTCCGAGGTACGCCTCGGCTGGCGAGCAGGTCGGCGGCGCTGGGCGAGACGTAGGCGACCCGGCCGGCGCTGCGGTACATCCCACCGCACCAGCCGCTCATCCCCCGCTCGATCATCCGGGACACCCGGTCGGTGCCGATGAAGCCGCTGGCCACCGCGCTGTCGGGCCACAGGTCCAGCACGTGCAGCAGCACCGGCACCCGCTGGACGTACCGGGTGAACCACATCGGCAGGGCGACGCTGATCGGCGAGTTGCCGACCCAGAGGGCGTCCACGCCGCGCAGCGCCGACGTGCCGGACACCAGCGCCGAGGCGGCGAAGGAGCCGTAGTTCGCCAGCCGGCGCAGCGCGGAGCGGTCATGGCTGGGATAGAGGGCCACCCGGCGGATCCGGGTCGTCCCGTCGACCTCGTCGAGCCGACGGGTCACCCGGTAGCCGGGCGCCAACTCGCCGGTCGGGTAATTGGGGAACCCGGTGAGGACCTGGACCTCGTGTCCTCGGCGGACGAGAGCCCGAGCGAGCATCCCGGGGAGCGCCGCCGCGCCCGGCTCCGGGTCGAACCACTGGCTGAGCATGCCGATCCGCATGGGCTTCACCGCGCTGCCGAGCCGGCGACCGGACGGGCGGGCTGGTCGCCGTCGGCCTGCCACAGTGTTGCCAGCGAATCACCGAGGTCGTGTGCGGGCGTCCACCCGAGCACCCGGTTCGCGCGCTCGATGTCGGCGCACATCCACGGCACGGCGGCTGAGCGATCGGCGTCCGGCGCGAAGCTGCCGTCCCGGATGTCACCGGTGAAGCCCGACACCTCCGCCAACAACCGGACGACGTCGCGCGTCGCCACCGCCCTACCGCTGCCCACGTTGAAGACCCGGGCGGGCCCCGGGCGGCAGCTCGCCGCGGCGAGGACCGCCGAGGCGACGTCCCGGACGTCGACGAAGTCCCGGTACGTGTCGTGCAGGCCCACGGCGATGTCCTCCGATCCGGTAGCGACCGCCGACCTCACCATCGCGGTCACCCGGGTGAGCACGTTGCCCGCCGGCATGCCGGGCCCGACCGGGTTGAAGATGCGCAGCACCATCGTGTCGAGTCGGCCCGCCCCGCCGGCCAGCTCCGCCAACCGCGTGGCGGCCAGGTGGCTGAGCCCGTACTCGCTGACGGGCGTGCCCTGGTACTCCTCAGTGACGGCGAGGCCGTGCGGCACGGCGCCGTACTCGGCGGCCGAGCCGATCCGGATCAGGCGGGCCCCGGGGGCGGCGGCGGCCACCGCTTCGATCAGCTTCGCGGTCGCCACCACGTGCGCCTGCACGAAGTCGTGGCCGGAGCCGACGATCCGTCCGGCCGCCGTCACCACCGTGTCCGGTCGCTCCCGGGCGATGAGCGCGGTCAGGTCGCGCAGCTCGACCCGGACCAGGTCACACTCGGCGCGGGTGATCGACCGGACGGTGGCGTGGGCGGCCAGCGCCGTCCGGATGTGCCGGCCGAGGAATCCACCGGCCCCCAGGAGCAGGACCCGGTTCATCGCCGGTGGGCGGAGTCGTGGTCGACGGTCGGCTGCGCGGGTGGGTTACCGGTGAACTCGTGCCAGGTGGCCGCGCCCGGCGCGGAGATGCCCTGGCGACTGAGCACCACCCAGATCGTGGCCAGGACGATCCGCAGGTCCAGCAGGAAGGAGCGGCGGTCGACGTACTCGACGTCGTAGGTGAACTTCGCGTCCCAGTCCAGCGCGTTTCGGCCACGCACCTGGGCCAGCCCGGTGATGCCCGGTCGCACGTCGTGTCGTCGGGCCTGTTCCGGGTTGTAGAGGCTGAGGTAGCGCACGAGGTGCGGGCGGGGACCGACCACGCTCATCTCGCCCCGCAGCACGTTCCAGAACTCCGGCAGCTCGTCGAGGCTGCTGGCCCGCAGCCAGCGGCCCACCCGGGTCAGCCGATCCGCGTCGCTCACCAGCCCTCGATCCGGATCGGGGTGGCGCATGGTCCGGAACTTGACCACCTCGAACAGTTCGCCGTGCAACCCCGGGCGGGTGTGCCGGAACAGCACCGGCCGCCCGTGCGCCACCAGCACCACCAGGGCCACCACGGCCAGTACGGGGGCGCCGAGCGACAGGACGAGGAGAGCGCCGATGACGTCGAGAAGCCGCTTCCAGCGATCGTACGGTCGGCGCGTCGTGGTGCCGTCCCGAGGTGTCTCCCGACCGGTCGTCGGGCCGGAGGTGCCGGCGCGCGTATGTGCCGCATGGAGAGCAACTTTTGCCATGGACAACGCATACCACCATTTCGAGCACCACTTCCGACTTTCACGATAGGGCGCTCCGGCGCGTCGACAATGGAGCGCGGCGACCACTTCGGCGCGCCGAGCCCTGCTCGCGTATTTGTCGGCTCCATTAGAGGTGAACGCGACTCGAATTGCTTTTGGCGGAAGCGGTCACGACACCTCCAAGGCCAGCGTAGGGTCGCGTTCGACGAGAATCCGAATCCCGAGGATGGCCTTCGGGAAACAGGCAGGAGAAGATGTGGTTTCCTCGCTTTCGGACCGGCGATTCCTGATCACCGGTGGCACGGGATCCTTCGGTCAGACGATGGTCTCCCGACTGCTCGACGCCGGGGCCGCCGAGGTGCGCGTACTCAGCCGGGACGAGTCGAAGCAGGACGCGATGCGGCACCGCCTCGGCGACGACCGGGTCCGCTACTACGTCGGCGACGTCCGCGACTACGACAGTGTGCTCAAGGCCGCGCGGGGAATGGAGTTCGTCTTTCACGCCGCAGCCCTGAAGCAGGTCCCCTCGTGCGAGTTCTTCCCACTGGAGGCCGTCCGCACCAATGTGCTCGGCAGCGCGAACGTGGTGGACGCCTGCGAACGCGTCGGCGTCGAGGCGCTGGTGCTGTTGAGCACCGACAAGGCCGTCTATCCGGTAAACGCGATGGGCATGACCAAAGCGCTGATGGAGAAGGTCGCGCAGGCGCACTCCCGCAACAATCCGGAAGCGCGTACCCGGGTCTGCTGCGTGCGCTACGGCAACGTCATGTACTCGCGCGGATCGGTGATCCCGCTGTTCATCGACCAGATCCTGCGCGGTGGCCTGCCGACGGTGACCGAGCCGTCGATGACCCGGTTCCTGATGTCCCTGCCGCAGTCGGTCGACCTGGTGGAGCACGCCTTCCGGTACGGCCAGCCAGGCGACGTCTTCATCCGCAAGGCCGACGCCTGCACCATCGGCGACCTGGCCACCGCGCTGTGCAACCTGTTCCGCGTCCCGGCGAAGTTCAACGTGCTCGGCATCCGGCACGGGGAGAAGCTGTACGAGACGCTGGCCAGCCGCGAGGAACTCGCCCACGTCGAGGATCTTGGCGAGTTCCTTCGGGTGCCGGTGGACAGTCGTGACCTCAACTACTCCCTCTACTTCGAGGAGGGCGACGTCGAGAGCGGCAACATGGCCGACTTCCACTCGCACAACGCCCGGCGGTTGTCCGTACCGGAGATCGAGGCGCTGCTGCTGACGCTGCCCGAGGTACGGGCGCAGGTCGAGGCCGCGGCGGCGGCGGTCGTAACGGCATGAGCACCGGCACCGGTGGCCGGCGACCGGAGTTCGTCCCCCGCCGACGCAGCGGCCCCGGCGCGGACGAGCCGCGCCCGACGCGACGGGTCCTCGTCGTCGGCGTCACCGGCATGCTCGGCCACGCTGTCCTGCGGGAGCTGAGCGACGACGCGGACCTCGACGTCCACGGCGTCGCCCGGAGCATCGAGGACCGCGCGGGGTGGTACCCGCCGCGTCTGCTCGACCGGATCACCCCGGCCGTCGACGCGACCCGCTTCGACGAGGTCCGGCAGATCGTCGACGACCTGCGGCCGGACGTCGTCGTGAACTGCGTGGGTGTGATCAAGCAACGGCCGGACGTGCAGGACGCGGTGCAGACGGTCACCCTCAACGCGCTCTTCCCCCATCTGCTCGCCGAGGCCTGCGGGCCCCTCGGCAGTCGCCTGATCCACGTCAGCACCGACTGTGTCTTCTCCGGCCGGCGGGGTGGCTACGTCGAGGACGACCTGCCGGACCCGCCGGACCTGTACGGGCGGTCGAAGCTGCTGGGTGAGGCGCGCGGGGTCTCCGCGCTCACGCTCCGCACCTCGATCATCGGGCACGAGCTGGACACGAACCGCTCCCTCGTGGACTGGTTCCTCTCCCAGCGAGGCCAGGTACGCGGTTTCACGAGGGCCATCTACAGCGGCGTGACGACCGTCGAGTTCGCCCGACTGCTCCGGACGGTGATCCTGCCCCGGACGGAGCTGGCCGGGCTCTACCACGTCGCCGCCGAACCGATCTCCAAGTACGACCTGCTCCGCCTGGTCGCCGAGGTCTACGGGTGGCCCGGTGACATCGTCCCGGACGACGAGTTCACCTGCGACCGGTCGATGAACGCGGACGCCCTCGCCAAGGCCACCGGGTACCGACCGCCGCACTGGCCGGACATGATCCGGGCGATGCACGCCGCCAGGGCCCGCTGGGCTGCCGAAACGGCCCAACCGGGCCTACAGGACCTGCCTCGCTGAGGGCGGTCCACCCAACGACCGCGGGCAACGCCGGCGGCCGGACTTCAAAGGACATCACGTGGGAAACCGGATGGGCCAACTGGGCCTGCTCGTCGTCGCGACGTGTCTGGTGGTGGTCACCACCGTCGCCGCCATCACCGCCCCGCTTGTCGCGACCGGGTTGGTCGCGCTGGTGCTGCTGCTCGCCTTCAGCCGGCGGGTCGACGGCTGGCGGTGGATGCTGACCCTGACCATGGGGCTACTGGTGTGCGCCTCGTCCAACGTGCCGGCGCTCGTCGACGCCAGCTTCTACCCTCGGTACGCGGCGGTCAGCGGCCTGGTCCTCTGGGGCCTCTGCCTCCCGGTCCGGACGCCGGCCCGCAGCGATGCCTGGACCAGCGTGTTCGTCGGCGCGCTCTGGGCGATGGCCGGTCTCGCCACGGTGAGCTTCGCCTGGTCGGTGGTTCCGATGGAGACCCTCCAGCGGGGCGTCGCGCTGCTGCTCCTGGCCGCCCTGGTGCACGTACTCGTCCGGCGTCGATGGCCCGATCGTGCGGTCATGATGGCCGACCTGCGCGTGGTCTACCTGGTCCTCACCGCGTCCATCGTGGTCAGCCTCGGCATCGGGTTCGTCGACGGCACGCTCGTCGCGGCGACCTCCAGCGTCGCCCGGTTCCAGGGCCTCTACAACAACCCGAACATGCTCGGCATCGTCTGCGCCCTGACGATCCCGCTGGGCTGGGCCGTCCACCGGCAGTCCCGGCGGCCCGTCACGCTCCTCGGCCTGGCGCCGGCCGCCGCCAGCCTCCTGTTGTCCCAGTCGCGTACCGCGCTGATCGCCGTGCTCGTCGGCGCGCTCTGGCTCGTGGTGCGCCACGGTCTCGGCCGGGTGGTCCGGCTGGCCGCCGGGGCGACCGCCCTGCTGCTGGTGGCATACCTGCTCAACCTGCTGCCCACCATCTTCGCCGCACCCTGGATGCGCCAGTTCGTCATGCGCTTCACCGACCCCACCGGCGGCGACCTGTCCAACGGGCGGACCCAGATGTGGCAGACGACCATCGACCTGTGGTGGCAGAACCGGCCCACGCTGGGCTTCGGGTACGCATCGCGGAATCACCTGTTCGAGCTGGCCAGCGCCGACGAGTTCTTCGGGACCGCCGGCGTCAGCGTGGTGCACAACAGCTACCTCCAGCTGCTGCTGGAGTTGGGGCTCGTCGCGGTGCCACCGCTGGTGGTGTTGCTGGTGGCCGCCGGGCGGGTCGCGGTGCGGGCCCCGGTGCGGCGGGCCGACGCGGGGCTGGTCTGGCTCGTCGTCACCGGCCTGCTGATCCAGGTCACCGAGTCGGCCATGTTCGGCACGGGCCAGACCTATCCGTACGTGTTCTGGACCGTGGTCGCCGCCGCGCTGCTGCACCTGCCGAAGGATCGGGCCCCCGCCGGCCGGGACGCCGCTCAGGCCAACCCGCCCCACGCGGAGGCGCGCCGGCAACGGGCCGGCATGTTCGACGACGCCACACCGCGCCGACCCATCGTCCTGCTGCGCTGAGTGCCCGCCGGCAGCGCCGACGGCCGCCCCGGGATGCCCTGGCGCGTGCCTTCGGCGGGCGGGCGTCGCCTCAGTCGCCCCGGCCCGCCGTCACGAAGGCGCTGACCCGGTCCCGCCAGGAACGGTGGTCGAACGACTCCCGGGCCCGCGAACGGGCAGCTCCGCTCATCGCCGTCCACTCCTCGTCGCGCAGCCGCAACGCCCGCTCGATGGCCACCCGGACGTCGTCCGGGCCGTTGCCGTCGAGCACCAGACCCTCGATCCCGTCGTGGACGTAGGCGGCCAGGTCACTCGTGTGGTTGAGCAGCACCGGGCACCCGGCGGCGAGGCTCTCCGGCACCTTGGACGGAAACCCGTTGGCCGCGTACCCGCCGGTGGGGCGGACCAGCATCGAGAAGTGCGACTCCGACAGGAGGGTCAGCACGGTCTCGCGCGGAACGCGGCCGAGGAACCGCACGTCGGCCGAGACGGCGTCCAGCACCGTCAGGTCCAGGTCGGAGTGGGCGGCGGCGTCCCGCGCGCTCACCCCGGCGATCGTAAGGCTGACCCGCCGCTGCTGCTCCGGAGTGAGCCGGCTGAGCCCCCGCAGGATCACGTCGAGCATGTCCTTACGCCCGGGCGTGCCGGCGTAGAGCAGGCGCAGGCCCGCGCTGATCGGGGGTGGTTGCGGCGCCCGGAACTCGTCGCAGTCCACCTGCGGCGGCACCACCAGCACGTCCAGGCCGTGGCCCGTCAGGTAGTCGGCCAGCGTGGTGGAGACCGCCGTGGCCCGATCCACGAGCCGGGTCGCCAGGAACGTCGACCAGCGGTGCCGGACGAAGTACGGGGTGAGCCAGCCGCGGCGGAACTGCCGTCGGTCGTGGCGCTCGCTGGCGTCCACCACCACCGGGCAGCGCAGCACGAGGCGCAGGGTCGCCCAGTTGCCGAGGGTCAGCAGGGCCATCGGCAACAGCACGACGCTCACGTCCCCGCGACCCACCCGCGCCCGGCGGACGGCCCGCAGGACCCGCAGCGGCCGGGCGAGCCGGGCCGACGCGCGGGTGAGGTGGTGTCGACCTCGGATCCGCAGAGTGACCAGGTCGATCCCGGCCGCGCCGAGCTGCCCGGCCGGGAAGGCCACCTCGCACGGCCAGTCGTTGACGACGAGCGTGCGCGCACCCTCGGGCGCGGCGCAACGGGCGAGTTGCAGCAGCCGGTTCGAGGTGGCGTCCCCGTACGGGAACGCGTACGCGCCCACCAGCAGTGGACGCGGCCGGGCGGTGCGGGCGGTCGACCCCGCCGCCGGTCGCGGCTGCCGGCCGAGCACCGTTGTCTGATCGTTCATCTCTCTCCCCGTGTCGAGAAGGCGGGCGGCTGGGGCCGCGCCGGGCGGCGCGACACCCACCGGCGGTAGATCGCCAGGTGGGTGGTGACCGCCGTGTCGATGGCGAAGACGCTGCGCGCGAACCGTTCCGCCGCCGTCGAGGCCGAGGTCTGCTCGGTGTACGTCGCCGCCACGCACACCGCGTGCGCCCACTGCCCCGGTGCCGCCTCGGTGTCGACGATGGTCACGCCGGGCAGATGCTCGTTGATGAAGCGCACCCCCGGCAGGTCGGCGGCCACCGTGCCGATGCCGAGGGCGACCGGCTCCAGCACGCCCCCGGGCAGGCCCTCCAGGCAGGACGGGTGGACGACCACGTCGGCCTGGCTCAACAGGCCGCCCACGTCGTCGCGCGGGCCCAACAGGTGCACCCGCTCGGCCAGACCGGCGGCGACCGCCGCCGCCCGGACGCGCTCGTCGTCGACGTCGTCGCCCGGCCCGACGAGGACCGCGTGGGCCCGCACTCCCCGGGCCCGCAACTCGGCGAGGATCGGCGGCAGGAGCCAGCGCCGCTTCTCCGGCGAGGCCCGGCCGACGCTGACGCAGACCAGATCGGCCGGGCGCGCGCCGATCAACTCGCGTAGGTCGTCCCGACTGGGGCGACGCAGCCGGTCCAGGTCAAGTCCGTTGAGCACCACCCGGCAGCGGGGATCGTCGTACCAGCGCGGGTCGTAGGCGACGGCGAGCGAGCTGGGCGAGACGCCCAGGATGTCGGTGGCGAAGACCCGCAGCAACCGTCTGAAGGCCCGGCGGTAGACACGTCGGCGTAGATCGCGATGCTGGTTGTCGTCGCCGCGGAAGTGGGCGACGCGGACGGGCACACCCCGGAGGGCGGCGAGCGCGAGCAGCACCCCGGAGAAGTTGGCGCAGTCGACGTGCACCACATCGGGGCGTAGCCGCCGCAGCAGTCCGAGGAAGCGGGCGGCGAAGCGGAAATCGAGCGGGATCGGGGTGACCGTGCCGCCGTGCCGGCGGACCACACCGGCCAGCGGGCCGGGCCCGATGTGGTCGCTGAGCGTCGCGAGGTGCACCTGGACGCCGGCGGCCCAGAGCCGGGGCAGCAGTTCGGCGGTACGCATCTCGGTGCCGCCGAAGTTCAGCTCGCCGACGACCCGCAGCACCCGGCACTCCCCGGTCACGTCGACGCTCCCCTGGTGACCGCCCGCCGGTACCCCACGAACACGGCCGGCCACATGGTGAGCACGTACGCGACACAGGCGGCCACCGGCAGGCCGGCGAGCCCGAACCGTCGCAGCGCCCAGACCTTGAGCGCGGTCGCCAACAGCAGGAACGCGGCCCAGCCGACGAACTGCGGCCGGAGCAACCCGATGCTGTTCTGCACCAGGATCAGCGGTGAGGTGACCGCGATCAGCAGGGACCAGCTCGCCAAACCGACCAGGACCGCGACCGGGATCTCGCTGCGGTCGATGCCGCCCACCCACAGGTCGATCAGCCGGTGGCCGTAGCCGACCAGCACGACCCCGACCGCCCCCACGATTCCCCCGTAGAGCAGCACCATGCGGCGCGTGTTGCGACGCACCCAGGCAACCTCGCCCCGCGCCAGAGCCGCGCCGTTGACCGGCCAGACCGTCATACCGACCAGCCCGACGAAGATCGAGAGGACGCCGAACAGCTTCCCCACCACCGCGTAGTGCGCCGCCGTGGTCGCCCCGAGGACGTTCGCGACGAGCGGGCTGTCCACGTTCAGCGCGATCGCCGACATCGTGGTGAGCGCGAAGAACCGCAGACCCAGCCGGAGCAGGCCGACCGCGGTGGCCCGGTGCACGAGCTTCGGGCCCGGCCGCCGTCCGCGATCCTGCAACCAGAAGTACGTCACGCAGTTGAGCAGGTTGGTCACCGGCACGGCCAGCACCGCGCAGGCGATGACCGCCAGTGGTCGCCACCCGGCGGCGATGGCGCCGAGCACGGCCGCCATGCCCAACAGCGCGCCGGCCGACTGCCAGATGTTGCTCTGCACCACCTGGCCACGGGCGTATTGCACCCGCTGGACCAGCGAGAGCGGAATGTTGACCGCGAAGGCGCCGAAGCAGAGCAGGACCAGCGCGGGCGCCTCCGCGGCGACGCCCGGGTCGGTGACGTTGAACAGCGCGGCCCAGGACACCACGGGTACGACAAGCACGAGGCCCGCGAGCAGCGCCAGCGCGACCACACCGAGGGTGGCGAACGCGCTGGAGACCTCCCGGGCCTGTTGCCGGGGGTCGTCGGCCAGGTGACTGAGCCGGGTGAGCAGCCCGTTGCCCAGTCCCAGATCGGCGAACCAGGCCATCCCGGTGAGGGCGGTGACCGCCATCCAGAGGCCGTACCGTTGGTCGCCGAGGAATCGGAAGCAGGCCGGGGTGATGACCAGCGGGGCGCCCAGGCCGATGCCCTTCGCCACCATCGCGGCGGCGATGCCCACCGTGACGGAGCGATCCCGATCCTTCGACGCCGCCGAGGGCCGCTCGCCGGGCGCGAGCGTGCTGCCGGTCGGTGGCGCGGCCGCCGGCACCCGGGCCAGCGGCTCCGGTACGGCCCGACTCGCTGCCCGGGTCACCGAGGCGCGGCGGCTACGGCACGCTCGGCGTCCAACCGACCGGCCATCCACTCGACCGTCGCCCGCAGGCCCTGGGCACGGGCGACAGGTGCGACGTTCGGAAAGAGCTGACGCAGCGCGGCGTTGTCGGCGAGGGAGTGCGCGACATCGCCGGTGCGTGGCGGCGCGTACTCGCGGACGATCGGCCGGCCGCACAACCACTCAAGCTCGTCGAGGACCCGCAGCAGGCTCGCGCGCGCGCCAAAGGCGAGGTTCACCGGGTGCGGGTGGTGTACCCGGCGGCGGACGGCGTCCAGGATGACGTCGCAGACCGTACCGACGTAGGTGAAGTCACGCGACTGCGTCCCGTCGCCGTGCACCACCGCGGGTTCGTCGCGCAGCGCGGCGTGCACGAAGCGGGGGATGACAGCCGCGTACGCGTGGTCGTGTCGCTGCCCCGGGCCGAACACGTTGAAGAAGCGGAAAGCCACTGTCGGCAGCCCGAACGACGCCTGGTGGGCCAGGGCGTACGCCTCGGTGGCGAGCTTGCTGGCCGCGTACGGGCTCATCGGGCGGGTCCAGGTCAGCTCGGTCTTGGGCAGGGCCGGGTTCATGCCGTACACCGACGAGGAGGAGGCGACGATGACGTGCGCGACCCGGTGTCGTCGCGCCGCCTCCAACACCATGAGGGTGCCGGTGGCGTTCGCGTGGTGGGAGGCCAGCGGGTCACTCAGCGACCGGGGAACGCTGGGCAACGCGGCCAGGTGGACCACCGCGTCGCGGCCCGTCATCGCGGCGTCCAGGGCGGCCGGGTCCAGGATCGAGCCCTCGATCAGCTCGACGTGCAGACCGTCGAGGTTGGTCCGCAGTCCGACCGAGAGGTCGTCGAGGACGGTCACCCCGCCGATGGTGGGCTCGACCATCGCGGCGCGAGCCAGATTGGACCCGATGAAACCGGCTCCGCCGGTGATCAGAATGCGCATGAAAACCCCCGTTTACGCCGATCACCTGTTCATCGAGTGAACACGGGACACGTGACGGCGACAGCGGGAAATTCACCCTGTCCGGGTGCTGACCGAAAACGGCCAGCCTCGCCGCGGCGGCGCACAGTGAAGTTCATCGTCATGCGTTCGCGGCGGAGGTGCCGACCATGCCCGAGTTGATCGTCTACCGATCCAACGCCCTGATGTCCGTCAGGTCCCGCTTCGACGGCACGCGGGACCTGGTGATGCCGGCCAACCTGGCGTACGCCGAGGCGATGGTCGGCATGTGGCACTCGGGTCTACCCCAGGTCACCCTCGTGCCTTCGACCGCGACCGACGCCCAGGTGTGGCCGGTGATGTCCGCGATCGGGACGAAGATCCACGACACCGCCGACGACAACTGCCCGATCAACACCGGCTGGTCGTACGTCGGCGGCAACCACGGCTACAACGTCGGCAACCAGATCGCCGTCGCCAATCACGGCAAGACGACAGTCGACGTGGGCTCGCAGTGGACCGACGGGACGCGCACCTTCACCCTGCTGGCCATCACCAACGCGGACAGCCTGCTCTTCGGCAACCCGTACACGATCGTCGACGGCATCGCGCAGGGCGCCCGGGTCAAGCCGGCCGCGCCGCTCACCCACCTCTCGGGGGCGACCCACACGGCGACCGTGCCGATCACGGGTCTGACGCCCGACGTGCAGATCCGTCCGGCCACCCACTCGCACACGGTGACCGTCGAGCTCGACGGACGGCCGGTGCCGGACGGCCGGTTCACGGGGCAGGAGCTGACCATCCGGGAGTCCTACGTGATCCCGTCCTACCAGGGGATGATCGACACCGCTCGGGCGAACGTCGGCACGCCCATCGCCACGATCATGTCGCGGATCCCGTCCCTGTGCCGCATCTCGAACGTCTACCGCTGGTCGCAGGGGGGTCTGCTGGTCCGGCAGACGGTGGCCGCGTTGGAACGCTTCGCGCTGAACGCCGGGGTGACCCAGTGCGGTCCGTTGACCCCGGTGGCCGGCGGCACCCGCCGGCAGTTCATGCCGAACGTGGGCACGGCCGGCGGTCTGAACTGGTCGGTGTGGGCCAACATCGACACGCTCGCGGCCCTCACCGACTTCACCCCGGCGACCCTCACGAACCGGCTGATGCCGGCGAGCAGCATGACCCAGTGGGTGGTCAACAGCGGCCAGGTCCAGCAGTGGGGCATCGCCGTCGGTCTGCTGCCGGTCGCCGACGGCGTGCCGGAGATCCGGTCCCGGCACACCACGGCCAAGGGCTGGTTCATCACCTCCAGCCTGAAGAAGAACTACCCGCAGCTGGTGTGGGGTCGCACCCTCGACGCCGGCGAATCAGTGACCGGCACCGCCTACCGGCGCTACCTCGCGCCGCCCTCGGCGGCCACCGAGATCGTCGTGTCGGACTCCGCCAACGACTTCGTGATGATCGAACGGGTCGAGGCGGTCGCCCAGACCCAGATGGCGGCGCCGCAGCTGTTCCACCGGCTACTGGTCCCGGCGGGGCCGACGAATCTCACCGTGCCGGACCGGGTCGCGGTGGCCGGCATCTCGTACGCCATGGCGGTGCCCACCGGGTACGGCATGTGGCGCGCGGAGCCCGGCCCGGCGCAGGTGGGGCCACTGCCCGGGACGACCTGCCCGCGCGGCAGTTACTTCCTGGCCCTCGCCGGCCCGACCCAAAACGTGACCTACGCCGGCGCCTACCAGTCGCTCCTGCTGCACCCGGTGTACCTGGCGGAGCCCACCCCGGTCGACCGGGTGTGCGTCGAGGTGACCGTCGCGGGATCGGGGGTGCTGCGGCACGGCGTGTACGCCCACGATCCGACCACCGGTCGTCCCGCCCTGCTCGGCCCGATCGCCGACTTCGGCAACGTCGCCGTCACCTCCGTCGGGGTCCGGGAGTCGGTGCTGAGTGTCCCCGTGCTGCTGCCCGCCGGCTGGCACTGGTACGGGCATGTGTGGCAGACCAGCGGTGTCACCCCGCCCACGTTGCGGGCCAGCAGCACCGGCGCGGCCACCGGCCTCAATCTCGGCACCAGTTCGGCGGCGATGACCGGCGACCGGTTCGGTTACGAGGTGACCGGGACGACCGGCGCACTGGGGGCCATCACCATCGCCGGAGTGCACCAACTGCCGCCACCGCGGGTCGCCTACCGGCGTGCCTGAGCGGGCCGGCGGGACTCAGACCGTCGTCACCCCGTAGATCTTCTTCATCGCCTCGTGCTTCTCCGGGACGGGAAGGTGCCCGATGCCCAGCGACTTGGCCTGCAACCGTTCGAGGTACTCGTCGGTGGTCCGCAGCGGGCGTGCCGGGACACCGGCCGCCACCGTGTTGTCGGGGATGTCGCGCGTCACGATCGAACCTGCCCCGATGACGCACCGGTTTCCGATGGTGACACCGGCCAGGATCATCGACCGCATACCGATGTACACGTCGTCGCCGATCGTGATCGGCGCGGTCCAGTCCAGGTCGGGGTGGTCCTTGCGCAGGATCAGCGTGCCGCCGTCGTGGGTGACGAACTGCACCTCAGAGGTGATGTAGACGTTGTCTCCGATGGTGATCAGCCACGGCTCCGAGCCGAACATCGCCCGGCTGATCCCGTAGAACCGGACCCGTCCGTTCAGCTTCACCCCCAGGGACCGCGCGAAGGCCTCGGGATTCCGGGTGGCGGCCAGGTGGTCCGCGACTCGTCGGACCATCGTGCGAACGCGACTGGGCACCTGCTGTCCTCGCTCATCGGAGCCGGCCGGGGTGGCGGACGACGGACCCGCCCACGCGGACCCGCCACTGCAACGAACCAGCTCCGGCCGGGGTGACGCGGTCCCGGCCAGCCGCAGGGGCGCGGCCCGCCGGATCAGCCGCAGAACTGTCGGGCGTGGTCCAGCACGTTGGGTTCGCGGAGCTGCTGTCGCCAGAGTCGGTATCGCCGGCCCGCGATCTCCTTCGCCTCGGCGCGCTCCCCGGCGGACCGGTCAGCGAGCCGGTCGAGGGTCTCGCTCAGGCCCGCCGCCGACGCCGGCCGGACCACCGCTCCCCCACCGGCCGCGATCAGGTCGCTGAACGGCGTCGCGTCGGAGCAGACCACCGGGCAGCCGGATGCGAGGCTCTCCAGGATGACGTGCCCGTAATTCTCGCCAAGTGTCGGAAAGAGGAACGCGTCGTACCGGCTGAAGGTCGCCATCACCTCGTCCGCCGCCAGTTCCCCGAGGTAGCGGACCCGCACATGATCGGGCATCGCGTCGATGAGTCGCCGGCAGCACGCCCAGTACTGCTCGTCCTCCCGCGGACCGTAGATGTCGAACTCCAGCGGGCGGGTGGCGCCAGCGACCGCCTCCAACGCCCTGGTCAGGTTCTTCATCGGGGAGATCCGGCCGACGAACACCAGCCGCAACGGCCCGTCGTGCGCGACGGCTCGGGGTGCCGGCTGTTCCGGGATGGGGCACTCGTTGCCGTTAACCATGATCTGCGCCCATGGCATGTTCGCGCGGATCTGGTCCTCCTCCAGCCGGCTGCAGGCCTGCCACCGCACGTCGAGCCGGCGCAGCAACGGGGCCCAGACCGCGAGGAAGAGCCGCTTCTTGCGGGCCTTGATGGCGAGCGCGCCGGGCGAGAGCTCGCCGCGCGGGGCCAGCATGATCGAGCGGACCCGCACCAGCCGCAGCGCCACCGCCAGGATCGGCAGCACCGAGAAGAGCGACCAGAGGCTGTTGACGTAGACCAGGTCGAGTGGGCGGGACCGGACGTGCCGCGCCAGTCGCACCCAGTGCCGCAGCGCGAACGCGCCGAGATAGAAAATGGCGCAGCGGTCGTCGCGGCGCACCAACCGCCCGGACAGGCCCGGGTACGGTGTGGACGAGCAGAGGTCCCGGTCCGCGGTGACCAGGGTGACGTCGAGGTCGTCCGGCAGGGTGTCGAGGATGAACCGCAGCGAGCGGATCGGCCCGCCGCCACGAAAGCCCGGCTCGAACACGCGGGCGGTGGCGAGCACCCGGTACCCCGTCGTGGTCGTGGATCGCGCCGTGTTCCTCGGCGTTCCGGTGCTGTCGGGCGCACGCGTCATTGCCAGCTCGTTCACCTTGGGCTCACCTTCCGAAATCCTGTTCCGGCGTCGGTGCGGGCACGTCTGCGCACCTGGAACGCGCGAGGATCGGCCAGGGCGCCGCCGCTCACCCCGTCACCATCGGCACCGGTAACCGGTTCAGATGACGGAGAGCGGCCAGCGTTCTCCGTAGCCGAGGGAGAGCCGCGGTTGACGACCGACGTAGTGATCGTAGGCACCGGCGGGATGGGCCGAGAGGTATATGGGGTAATTCGCCTTTTGAATACCGTTTCGGGCGCTAGGGCATCCTGGCGGGTGCTGGGCTTCGTCGACGACTACCCCACCGAGAGAAACGTCGAGTCGGTACACCGCCTCGGCGTCGCCTTTCTCGGTCCGACCCGTTGGCTGGCCGCCCAACCGGCCAGCACCCACGTGGTGCTCGGCGTCGGGCACCCCCGGCTGCGCCGCGAGACCGACCAGACCATCTCCCGGTACGGCCTGCCGGCGGCCACGGTGGTGCATCCGGCCGCGGAGATCGCCCCCGACTGCGTCCACCAGCAGGGACTGTTCGCCGCCGGTGGCGCCCGGGTCACCACGAACGTGCTGGTGGGGCGGCACGTGCACCTCAACCAGAACTGCACGGTCGGGCACGACACGGTGCTCGGCGACTACGTCTCGGTCAATCCGCTCGCCGCGGTTTCCGGGTACTGCCGGCTGGAGGACGGCGTGCTGGTGGGTACCACTGCCGCGATCCTGCCGAAGCTGACCGTCGGCCGGGACGCCACCGTGGGCGCCGGCGCCTGCGTGACCCGCGACGTACCGCCGGGCGTCGTCGTGACGGGTGTGCCGGCCCGACCGGTGGAGCGGTCAGCGGCGGATGCCCGCCCAGTCGTGATGGCGGCGCACGGTCGACAGGATGAAGTCGACGACCCGGCGTGACGTATCGGGGACCTGGTAGTCGAGCGGGCAGGCGACCGAGCCCTCGGCCACCTGCGCCACCACCACCCGGATGGCCTCGACGACCCCGTCCGGATCGAGGCCGGTCATCACGATCGCCCCGCTGTCCAGCGCCTCCGGCCGTTCGATGGACTCGCGAAGGGTCACCGCCGGGAATCCGAGAATCGCGGCCTCCTCGCTGACGGTGCCACTGTCCGAGAGGGCGCATCGGGCGTTGCGTTGCAGGGTCACGTAGTCGAAGAAGCCGAACGGCTCGTGGAACGCCACACCGTCGAGGTGCAGGCCGTCACCGGCGAGCGCCTCCAGCCGCTTGCGCGTACGCGGATGCGTGGAGACCAACAGCGGCAGCCGCCACTGGTCGCGGACCGCCCGCAGGCATTCCAGCAGTCGACGGAGTCGGTCCGGGTGGTCGACGTTCTCCTGCCGGTGCGCGCTGACGACGAAGTAGCCGCCTGGTTCGAGTTCGAGTTGGGCCAGCACGGTGGACCCCTCGATCTGCCGCCGGTAGTGGTCGAGCACCTCCCGCATGGGTGAGCCGGTGTGCAGGATGCGACGCGGGTGCAGCCCTTCGGCGAGCAGGTTGCGCCGGGCGTGCTCCGAGTAGACCAGATTGAAGTCGGCGATGTGGTCGACCATGCACCGGTTGGTCTCCTCCGGCACGTTCAGGTCGAAGCAGCGGTTGCCAGCCTCCATGTGGTACACCGGCACGTTCATCCGCCGGGCCATCAGCGCCGAGATCGCACTGTTGGTGTCGCCGAGCACCAGCAGGGCGTCCGGGCGTAGCTCGGTGATCGCCTTCTCCGTACCGACCAGGACGGCACCCAGGAGGCTGCCGAGAGACTGGGTGTCGGCCCGCAGAAAGACGTCCGGCGCGCGGACCCCCAGTTCGCTGAAGAAGACGTCGGAGAGCGAGGGATCCCAATTCTGCCCGGTGTGCACCAGGGTGTGGTCCACGGTCCGGTCGAGCGCGTCAATCACCCGGGCCAGCCGGATGATCTCCGGCCTGGTCCCGACGACGGTCATCACGCGGGTCACTTGACGCCTCCTGGTGGCAGTTGGACGGATTCGGCCCGCTGGGCGGGCAGTGGACAGGGCTCCCGATGCGCCGGGTCGTGGATCACCCGCCGGGCCTGATCGAGGACGCTTATCGGCGCCCTGCTCGCCCGCCACCGGCGATAGGCGGCGCCCGCCTCGATCCGGGCCGCGTGTCGCTGCTCCGGGGTGGCGGTCGCCACCTGCGTGACGAGGGCGCCCAGCGCGGCCGCGGTCAGCTCGGTCAGGACCAGTCCGCCGCCGTCGCGCAGCACGCCCGTCCACGGTGTCCGGTCGGAGCAGACCACCGGGCAGCTTGCGGAGAGGCTCTCGGCGATGGCGTTGCCGTAGTTCTCCCCGCGGGTCGGCATGACGAAGGCGTCGTAGCGGGAGAAGGTCGGACAGACCTGCTCGGGCGGCAGCTCACCCCGGTAGCTGACGGCGACCGAGTCGGGCAGCTCGGCCAGGCGCTCCCGGCACCGTCGCCAGTACGCCGGGTCCTCCACCGGGCCGTAGATGTCCAGCCGCACCGGCACCGGCACGAAGGCGAGCGCGGCAAGCACCAGGTCGAGGTTCTTCATGGGCGAGATCCGCCCGATGAAGACCAGCCGCGCGTGGTGGGTCGAGAGCATCTCGACCGGCTCCGTCTGCGGCTCGGGGCCACGACTGACCGCGACGACACCGATCCGCGCCCGGGGCAGCACCCGCTTGATGTCGTTGGCCTCGACCGGCGTGGTGGCGTGCCAGAGCACCCGACGGTCGAGCAGCATCCACCGCCAGGCGGCCAGGAAGATCCGCTTACGGAATCGGTGCACCCGAAGCGCGGCCGCGCCGAACTCACCTCGGGGGGCGACCAGGATGCGGCCCGCCCGTAGCAACCCGAGCCGGGCCGCCGCCATGGGCAGGATGGAGAAGGTCGACCAGACGCTGTTGACGTACAGCAGGTCGAAGCGGTCGGCGCGCAGCGAGCGCCAGAGCGACCGCCACTGCTCCGGCCGACGCACACCGAGATAGAAGACGTTCGTCCGGCCGACCCGGACCCAACGCCCGGAGAGCCCCGGATAGGGGTCGCGGCATCCGAGGTCGCGGTCGCGGGTCAACATCGACGTCTCGATGTCGTCGCTGGCCAGAGCGAGCACTTCGCCAATGGACCGGACCGGCCCTCCGGCCCGCCATCCCGGAGCGAAATAGCCGGCGGTGACAAGAACGCGGAATTTGTTTGCGTTAGCCGATGCGAAGCGTTCCTGGGCGTCCGCCGCGGGGGTGGGGTCGCCAACCATCCGCACTCCTCGCTCGTGCCACAGGATCAATTCACCCAACGATCGAAAGCTCGATACGTGACTGATCCTTCTCTCCACTGAGCTGGGAGGTTGGACGGGAAGAATAAATTCCGCCAGTTACCTGAAACCCGAGTTACGCCGACGTCGCGAGCGATATAAGGAAGCGCGGGGGAAATTGGCCCAGCAGGAGAGGGACTTCATGTCACGAACGGCGCTCATATCCGGTATCACCGGGCAGGACGGCAGTTACCTGTCGGAGTTCCTGCTCGACAAGGGATACACGGTGCACGGCATCAAACGGCGATCGTCCTCTTTCAACACCGAGCGGATCGACCACGTGGACGTCCATCCGCGCAGCGGCGACGCCCGCCTCTTCCTCCACTACAGCGACCTCTCCGACCCGGCCTCGCTGACGGCGCTGATCCGGGACATCCGCCCTCACGAGATCTACAACCTGGGCGCCCAGAGCCACGTCCGGGTGTCCTTCGACATCCCCACGTACACGGCGGACGTCACCGGCCTCGGGGCGCTGCGCATGATGGAGGCGGCCCGCTCCGCCGACATCGGCTGCCGGTTCTACCAGGCGTCCTCGTCGGAGATATTCGGCTCGACCCCACCCCCGCAACGCGAGGAGACCCCGTTCCACCCGCGCAGCCCGTACGCCTGCGCCAAGGTGTACGCCTACTGGTCGGCGGTGAACTACCGCGAGTCCTGGAACATGTTCTGCGCCAACGGCATACTGTTCAACCACGAGAGCCCGCGCCGGGGTGAGAACTTCGTGACCCGCAAGGTCACCCGGGCGGTGGCCAGGATCGAGGCCGGCATCCAGGACAAGCTCTACCTGGGCAACCTGGACGCCGTTCGGGACTGGGGCTACGCACCGGAGTACGTCGAGGCGATGTGGCTCGCCCTCCAGCGGGACACCCCGGACGACTACGTGGTCGCCACCGGTGAGGGCCACACGGTGCGCGAATTCGTGGAGGCCGCGTTCGACCGGGTCGGGTTGGACTGGCAGCGGTACGTCGAGTTGGACCCCGCCTACTTCCGCCCGGCGGAGGTCGATGCCCTCGTCGGCGACTACTCGAAGGCCCGGCGCGCCCTGGGGTGGGCCCCGAAGACGCTCTTCAGCGACCTGGTCCGGATCATGGTCGACGCCGACCGGCAACTGCTCGAGGACGAGCGGATGGGGCGACTGATCCGGGTGGACCGGTGAGGGTCGCGGTCGACGCCGCACCCATCCGTCCCGGTCACGCCGCAGGGCTGGAAGCCTTCACCTACGGACTGTTGACCGGCATGGCCGCCGACGACTCCTGCGAGCTGCGGGTGAACGTCCTGCGGGGCACGCTGGACCAGTGGCGGGAACAGGTGCCCGTCGCGCGCATCGGCTGGACCGAGGTGACCCAGCCGCTGCGCTCCGACAACCCCACCGGCCAACTGCTGCGCAGGTGGACACCGACGGTGGTGCGCAACTCCCGTACGGTCCGCACGGCGGTCAACGCGGTCCGGCAACGCTCGGTCGTACGGCATGCCGACACCGACGTCACCCTGTTCCCGTTCCACTCTGCCCCGATCGGGTCGGGCCCCTCGGTCGTCGTCCTGCACGACACACGCCACCTGCGGACCGAGTTTCACGCCCCCGGCTTCGCGGCGGTCGTCCGGGAGAACGTGGCCCGCGCGGCGGCGATCGTGGTCACCTGGCCCCATCCGTACCGGGAAACCCTGCGTCTCTTCCCGGAGGCCGCGGAGCGGACCGTGCTCATCCCGACCCCGGCGTTCCAGCCGGCGCCGGAACGCGCGCACGCGCGGCCCGAACCGGGGCTGCTGGTCTACCCGTCGTCCACCGCGGAGCACAAGAACCACGCCACGCTGCTGGAGGCGATGGCGCTGCTGCCCGACTGCCGCCTGATCTGCCCGGGACCGCTGGTCGAGCCCGAGGCGAGCCGACTGCTCGCCCGCGCCGCGCAGGCCGACCTGCGCGGCCGGGTGTCGTTTCCCGGCTTCGTCAGCCTCGACGAGCTGAACGCCATCTACGCGAGGGCGGACGCGGTGGTCGTACCCTCGCTCTGGGAGGCGGCCAGCGGCGCGATGCTGGAGGCGTTCACCTGGGGTCTCCCGGTCGCCTGCGCCGACGTCGAGCCGCTGCTCGACCAGTTGGAGTTCAACCACGCCGAGGCAGCGGTCTTCCGGGCGCGGGATCCGCGGTCCCTGGCCGACGCGGTCCGGCACCTCCTCGACGACCGGGAGCGCTATGCCGCGGCCTCCCGGCGGGCGAACGACCGGCTGGCCGCTCGCACGTGGGCGGCCACCGGCCGCGACTACCTGGACGTCCTCGCCTGGGCGGCGCGGGGCGGATCAGGCCCGGTGCCCCGCTCCCCCTTCGTCACGGCGGCGAACGACGCCGCGCCCAGCGGAGGTGACGGGCCATGAGCATCGCGGACGACACCTATCCGGTGGCCCGACCGAGCCTCTCCACGTTGGAGGAGCGGTACGTCCTGGACGCCCTGCGGAGCGGGTGGATCTCCTCGCAGGGTCCGTACCTGCGGGACTTCGAGGAACGGTTCGCCAGTCGCTGCGCCGCCGGCACCGCGCTGACGACGAGCAACGGCACGGTCGCGCTGCACCTGGTCCTGGCGGCGGCAGGCATCGGGCCGGGGGACGAGGTGGTCGTCCCCGCGCTGACGTACGTGGCGACGGCCAACGCCGTGGCGTACTGCGGTGCGCGGGCCGTCTGTGTGGACGTCCTGCCGGAGAGCTGGTGCGTCGACCCGGCGGCGGTACGCGCCGCGATCGGCCCGCGTACCCGGGCGGTCATCGCCGTCGACCTGTATGGACATCCGGCCGACTACTCCGCCCTGCGGCAACTCTGTGACCAGCACAATCTGCTCCTGGTCGCCGACGCGGCAGAGTCGTTCGGCGCCACCCTCGACGGGCGGCCCACCGGCTCACTCGCCGACGTCACGACCTTCTCGTTCTTCGGCAACAAGGTGCTCACGTCCGGCGAGGGCGGCTGCGTGACCACCTCCGACGCGGCCCTCGCCGAGCGGATGCGTCTCCTCCGTAACCAGGGCATGGATCCGCACCGTCGGTACTACTTCCCGGTGCTCGGCTACAACTACCGGATGACGAACCTGTGCGCCGCGGTGCTCTGCGCCCAACTGGAGCGCGCGGACGAGATCATCGCGCTTCGGGACCGGGTCATCGCCGGTTACGAGGAGCAGTTGGCCGACGAGCCGACGCTGTCGGCGCAGCCGGTGGCCGCCGGGGTCCGCCGCGCGCCCTGGATGGCGGCCTTCCTCGTCGGGGCCGAGGGGGACGCCACGTCCCGGGATGCGCTGGCCCGTGCGCTCACCCGGCTCGGCGTGGAGACCCGCCCGTTCTTCGTGCCGATCCCGGACCTGCCGGCGCATCACGATCCGGGCGCGGACTGTCCGGTCACCGAGGACCTGAGTCGGCGCGGCCTCAATCTGCCCACGTACGCCGATCTGAGCGAGCCGGCGGTCAAGGCCGTGGTGGAGCGCGTCCGCGCTGCCCTGGCGACCATCGCCTGACCCGCCGCCGGACCGGCGCCCGACCGGGTCGGCGCCGGTCCGGCGGTCAGACCGGTTGGACCGCCGGTGGACGGTCGGCCGCACGGTCGGCCAGCAGCAGGAGATAGCTGCCGCCCCAAGCGACCGCGCTGGCCAGGGCCAACAGGACCAGCGCGCCGGCCGCACCGGGCGCGCCGAACAGAACCGCCCCGGCGACGACCGCCGGCACGCGCAGCCCGCCGAGCAGGAGGCCGAGGACGATGGCCCGCCGGCTCGCCCGTTCGATCCGCAGCCCGGCGAAGCCGATGGTGGCCGGCACGGCCAGCAGGCTCTCCAGCGCGAGCAAGACCAGCAGGCTCCGGGCGACGCTCCAGTTGGAGCCGAGCAGCTCCCTGCCGACCGCGTCCGGCAGCAGGGCGACCGCGACTGTCAACGGCCCGATGGCGGCGGCCACCAGCAGTGCCAGCCGGACAGCCGCCCGGGTCCGCACCGTGCGGGACTCGGCCCGGGTGCGGGCCAACTGCGGCAGGACCAGCGTGGCCGCCGTGGACAGCACCAGGTTGACCGGCCCCAGCAGCGTGCGCCCGGCGCTCAACGCACCGACCACCGCCGTGCCGGCGACCAGCGCCACCGCGGTCAGCGCCAGCTGCGCGGAACCATTGGTCAGCAGGAACTGCGTACCGAATCCCACCGCGACGCGGGTCTCCGCTCGGCCGACGCGCCAGCCGGGCACCAGCGCGTACCGGCGCCGGGCCGCGACGACCAGGCCGATCAGCGCGCCGCCGCCGCCCCACAGGGCGAAGACAGATGGCGGGTCGATCACCCGGAACAGGCCGGCCAGCACGGCACACCCGGTGAGCGCGGCCCAGGTGATCTCCTGGGCCATCGCCGCCGAGGGAGCGCCGATGCCGACGGCGACCGCCTTGGTGTAGTCGTAGAGGGCCAGGCCGGGCAGGGCGAGGCCCGCGAACAGCAGGTAGGGCGAGCCGTATGCCACGCCGGCCGCGCAGACGAGGGTGCCACCGACGAGGCCGAGCAGGATCGCCCGCCGGGAGGCCGACGCGACCCCAACGCCGGTGGCCAGCACGGTGTCGGTCACGGTGCTCCGGACCAGCCCGGAGCCGACGATGTAGAACGAGAACGCCAGGGCGAACTGGCCCAGCCCACCGACCGACTCCAGTCGGGTCACGGTGATCGCCAGCAGCAGGTTGCCGCCGCTGGAGAGCCCGCCGACGACGAGCGCGAGCAGCGCCCGACGTCCGGTCCGTGGACCCTCTCGGGCGTCGGCGCGACCGACCGCGTGCCGGCCCACCCGTACGGTCACCGGCGCGCGGCCGGGATCGCGGGTGTTCGACCGGGCTCCGGGCGCCTGCGGGCCCCGTGCAGGGAGCGGCGGCTGAGCGCCAGGAGGACGAAGACCGGGATCGCCGCCACCACGTGTTGCAGGAAGCTGATCGTGGAGTCCGGGTAGGTGTTGGACCAGAGCAGCGGGTCGAAGAGCACCAGGCAGAAGAGGCTCAGCCGGATCGGGCCGGGTGCGCCCCGCCAGCGCAGCAGCACCGCCGCCACCGCGGCCCAGAACGCGTGCACGGCGACCACGCCGGCCGGACCGTCGAAGAACCAGATGTTGCCCAGCAGCAGGAATGTGTAGGCCGACGTCGGGCCACCGCCGATGTACTGGTTGATCCGCTGCCCGGTGGAGATCGCCGGACGGTCCGGATCGAGCACCCGGGGCACCAGCCCGTACCGCAGGTAGTCGGTGGCCACGGGCTGGCCCAGGTCGACCGGGACGTCGAAGCCCGCCACCACACTGAGCTGGCTGTCCAGCCGCAGCCGGTCCGTGGCGGTGACCTTGGTGTCCACCGCGACGCCGCGATCCTCCCGGATGCTGTTGCGCTGCTCGAACACCGCCGGCCACGCGAGGAAGACCACGACCGCGCAGAGCACCAGGTAACGCAGCCGGAAGACGCCGCAGAGCGCCCCGGTGGCCGCCATGAAGAACACCAGCGCGACAAGCGGAGCGGTGAGGGCCGTCAGTACCGCGACGTAGATTTCCGCGCCGACGAGGACGGCCAACCAGCCGTACAGCTTCGTCCGCGACAGCCGACCGCTCAGATGGCTGGCCACCAGCAACGCGAAGCCCAGAGCCGTCCAGCCGGAGAAGAGCGTGCTCACCATGGCGAGCGGTCCGTCGGACAGATCGCCGGAGATCTGGTTGACGATGCTGCCCCGACCGAGGTACGCCGCGAGCAAGTTCGCGGCGACGCTGGTGAGCGTGACCACGATGGCGATCGGGTACAGCCACGGATAGCGGGCGTGGGCGCGCCGGAAGCCGTCGCGCCAGCGCGGGTCGGGACGGCCGAACAGGCTGGCCATCGTCTCCACGGCGACACTGCCCAGCAACGCGAGCCCGACCAGATAGACGATGAAACCGGTCTCCGGATTCCGGTAGTAGACCGCCATCGGCAGGATCAGCAACGCGTACGGGGCGAGCACGACGACGGTCACCGGATAGCAGCGGAGCAACCGACCGACGAGGTCCCGGTGGGCGCCCGAAGCCCTGTTCCCAGGTGGGTGGTCCGTCCGCGCCTCGGTCGCACCGGTCGCCCCGCCGGGGAAGAGGGCAGCCCCGGGCCAGGTCATTGCGCGCGGGCCCCCTTCGAGATACGGATGGTCGCTCCTGACCCAACGAGCCAACCGACCGGGCGAAACGCCCTTGCGGACGCGAGCCTCGCGCGTAGACCCGTCGGACTTCCCGACCATAAATCAGACAACCGGTCATAGAAATGTGAAAACCGGATTCGGCGCCGCATATTCCGCTAAGCAGGTAGCGGATGGCCGTGGCCCCCTGACCTGCCCTGGGTCATCTTCGGCCACGGACAGGACAGGGAGTCGTAGATGCCCCCGGAGATGCAACGGGTTGAGCCAACGGCGTCAACAGCCACCGGCCGGGCCAGGGTGAGCCGCCGTCGGACTGCCATCTTCCTCGCCGCCGACGCCCTCGGCTGGGTCGGCGGGTTCACGGTCGCGGGCTGGGCCAGGTACGAGATGGCCCTCACCGTCGACCAAGCGGTCAATGCGGTACTGCTCGGTGGCGGTGCCGCCGTGCTGCATGTCGGAGTCAGCGCACTGCGTCGTATTCGTTCCGGTCGTCAGCCTCTCGGCACCGTCGAGGAAGTCCGTGGACTCGCCGGCACCACCGCCACCACGGCCGCGATCGTCCTCGTCGCCCTCCTCTCGATGGGCGAACGCCCAGTGCCGGCCAGCACCCCCGTGATCGGTGCCGCACTGGCGCTGCTGCTGATGCTCAGCTGCCGTCTTCTGCACCGCCACCGGCGCGACCGCGCGATGCGACCCGATGCCCGCTCGGCCACCCCGGTGCTCCTCTTCGGTTTCGGCGAGGCCGGGCAGGGGCTGGTACGCGCGATGCTCAGCGACCCGAAGGGCCGCTACCTTCCCGTCGGCGCGCTCGACGACGATCCGGGCAAACACGACCTGCGCATCGCAGGTGTCCCGGTGCTCGGCGGCCGGCAGCACCTCGTCGAGGTGATCGAGCGCACCGGCGCCACCACTGTCATCTTCGCCGTGGCGAACGCCGACGCCATGCTGATCCGGGAGGTGCGGGAGGCGACCCTACGCACGGGGGCGGCGTTCAAGGTGCTGCCGCCGGTCCGGGAGTTGGTGGATCACCGGATCACCGTCAGCGACGTACGGGACGTCCAGATCAGCGACCTGCTCGGCCGCCGGCAGGTGGTCGGCGACCTGACCCTGGACGACAACGGGCTGACCGGCCGACGTGTACTGGTCACCGGTGCCGGGGGTTCGATCGGATCGGAGCTGTGCCGGCAGATCATGCGCGCCAACCCCGGTGAGCTGATGATGCTGGACCGGGACGAGTCGGCCCTGCACAGCCTCCAGATGTCGCTCACCGGGCGCGCGCTGTTGGACGGCCCCGAACTCATTCTCGCCGACCTACGGGACGACGAAGGTGTACGCCGCATCATGCGGGAGCGCCGCCCCGAGATCGTCTTCCACGCGGCCGCGTTGAAGCATCTGACCCTGCTGGAACGCCACCCGGGTGAGGCGGTCAAGACCAACGTCTGGGGGACGCTCACCGTCCTGGACGCCTGCCGGGATGTCACCCGCTTCGTCAACATCTCCACCGACAAGGCCGCCAACCCGATAAGCGTGCTCGGCTACTCGAAGCGCATCACCGAGATGCTGACCGCGCACGCCGCCGCCACGTACCCGGGCACCTTCCTGAGCGTCCGGTTCGGCAACGTCCTGAGCAGCCGGGGATCCGTGGTGACCGCCTTCCAGCGGCAGATCGAGGCGCGACAGCCCCTGACCGTCACCGACCCGCACGTGACCCGGTACCTGATGACGGTGCAGGAGGCGGTACATCTGGTTCTCCAAGCGGCGGCCATCGGGCGCGGCGGGGAGGCCCTGGTCCTCGACATGGGCGAACCGGTACGGATCGACGATCTCGCCCGGCGCATGGTGGAGCAGGCGGCCAGCCCGGTCCCGATCGTCTACACCGGGCTACGACCCGGGGAGAAGCTGCACGAGGACCTGTTCGGCAAGGGGGAGGCGGACCGCCGGCCGCTGCACCCGCTGATCTCGCACGTGACGGTACCGGTCCTGGACCCCTTCGAGGTGAGTGGACTGGACCCGTTCGACGAACCCGACAAGGTCACCGACCAGCTAGCCCGGCTCTGCGGCATCCTGCCCGGTCCGTTCTCCGACCGCCGCACCGGGATCCCGCTGGCCCGCTGACGCCGTCGCAACCGGGGCCGGCGCACACCCCGCGTCGGCCCCGGCGCGAGCTGACGGAGCCTTCCCACCCGACTCGCCACCCGTCACAGCTGGCTCCGGCATCGACGCGGACAGCAACGACCCGCCCATCGACCGATTGACATCAATCACGCCACACCGAAAGCTCGCGCCTACAGGTCCTTCACCCAAGGAGGCGCGATGAGACCGAGACGACTGGCGATCGCCAGCGTGGTCACCCTGCTCGGCGCACTCGCATTAACCCCGCCGGCAAGCGCGAAGCCACCGTCCGAACCGGGCGCCCGCGACGGCCTGGAGGTCTACGTCGGCACGGTCGACGCGAAACAGCGGGACCAGCTACGCGCGGCGGGAGTCGACCTCGGCCACGACGCGAAGACCGACTCGACCGGCAGGACGACCGTCGAGACGGTGCTCAGTCGCCGGCAGGCGAAGCGGCTGACCGACCAGGGCGTCCCGTTGTCGGTGAAGAAGGTGCGCGGCAAGGACGCGTCCCAGGCGCTGCGGGAGCAGGCGGCGGCGGGCTGGACGGCGTTCCGGCCCTACGGGGAGCCGGGCGGTCTGCGCGACGAGTTGAACGCCACGGCGGCCCGCTATCCCAAGCTGACCAAGGTGGAGACGATCGGCCGTACCCAGCAGGGCCAGCCGATCGTCGCCGTGAAGGTCACCAAGAACGCGCGGACCGTCGCGGACGGGAAGCGGCCAGCCGTGCTCTACGCCGGCGCGCAGCACGCCCGTGAGTGGATCACGCCAGAGATGACCCGTCGACTGATGCACCACGTGCTCGACAGCTACGGCACCGACCGGGAGATCACGAAACTTCTGGACACGACCGAGCTGTGGTTCCTGCCGGTGGCCAACCCGGACGGCTACGACTTCACCTTCACCACCGGCAACCGGCTGTGGCGCAAGAACCTGCGGGACAACAACGGCGACGGGCAGATCACCTCCGGCGACGGCGTGGACCTCAACCGCAACTTCGCCTACAAGTGGGGGTACGACAACGAGGGCTCGTCACCGGAGCCGAACAGTGAGACCTACCGGGGTCCGGGCCCCAACTCGGAGCCGGAGACCAAGGCCCTGGACCAGCTCTTCAAGCGGGTCGGGTTCGAGTTCTTCGTCAACTACCACTCGGCGGCCGAGCTGCTGCTCTACGGGATCGGCTGGCAGGTGAGCACCCCCAGCCCGGACGACGAGATCTACAAGGCGATGGCCGGGGACGACGCGCACCCGGCGGTGCCCGGTTACGACCCCGACATCTCCGCCGAGCTGTACACGACCAACGGTGACACCGACAGCCACGCCACCGTCCGGTACGGCGCGCTGGGCTTCACCCCCGAGATGTCCACGTGTGAGGCCGCCTCGGCGGTCGACCCGGACGACGAGTGGCGCCCGGAGGACTGCGTCAGCGGCTTCATCTTCCCCGACGACGAGACGTTGATCGCTGGTGAGGTGCGCAAGAACCTGCCGTTCGCGCTCGCCGTGGCCAAGTCGGCGGCGCACCCGGACGAGCCGGTGTCGGTGGTCGGCCGGAGCACCCCGGACTTCGTGGTGGACGCCTTCGACACCTCGTACGGGCGCACCCAGCAGGTCGCCGCCATCACCCGGCGGGCGCTGAAGAACGTGAAGATGCACTACACGGTCAACGGCGGGCGACCGAAGACCGTCGCGGTCCGCGAGTGGCGCGGAGGCGAACGGTACGGCGACACTCACGACGACTACTACGCGGAGCTCCGCGGCACGGTCGGCGGCACGAAACCGGGTGACCGGGTGGAGGTCTGGTTCACCGGCAACAAACCCCGGTCCGGGGTGGTCGCCAGCGAACACTTCACCTACCAGGTGCACACCGACATCGGCGGCGACGTGCTGGTCCTCGCGATGGAGGACGTCACCGGCCTCAGCCCGACACAGACCGGCACCACCGCCAAGTACGCCGACGAGGTCGCGGCATCGTTGAGCGCCGCCGGCCGCAGCAGCGACGTGTACGACTTCGACGCGATGGGCCGCAAGGCGCCCCATCCGCTGGGCGTGCTGTCGCACTACAAGGCGGTGGTGTGGGAGACCGGCGACGACGTGATCATGCGCTCCCCCGGCCAGGTTGCCGGCACCGCGGCCAAGGCGGCGCTGGACACCGAACTGGCCGTGCGGGACTACCTCAACGAGGGTGGCAAGCTCCTGGTCAGCGGCCAGTACGCGCTGTACGCCCAGGGCGCCAACGGTTCGTACGTCTACCACCCGGACGCGCCGCCGGAGTGCACCAACGCCGACGATCCGGCCTGCCTGCCGCTGCTGAACGACTTCCAGCAGTACTGGTTGGGAGCGCACACCTACGTCAGCGACGGCGGTACCGCGCCGGAGGGAGAGCCGTTCCCGGCCGCCGGCCGCGACGGCACGTTCACCGGCTTCAACGGGCAGCTCAACGCGGCCGGTTCGGCGGAGAACCAGGGGCACACCGCGTCGTTCCTGACCACGTCGAGTTTCCTGCCGCCGGACGAGTTCCCGCAGTTCGCCAGCTCCGCGCCGGTGGGCTGGACCCGACCGGGCGGCGCGCCGTTCGACCCGCGTACGGGTGAGTGGTACCTGTACAGCGGGCAGGCCAACGAGTCGTACAAGCGGCTCACCCGCACGGTGGACCTCAGCGGGGCGACCAGCTCAGAGCTGCGCTTCTTCACCTCGTACGAGATCGAGCAGAACTGGGACTTCCTCTTCGTCGAGGCCCACGAGGTGGGCAGCGACAACTGGACGACACTGCCGGACGTCAACGGCAAGACCAGCACGGTCACCGGGGAGAGCTGCGCCTCGGGTTGGGGCCAACTGCACCCCTTCCTCGCCCACTACCAGGGCGCGGGCTGCTCCCCCTCGGGGAGCACCGGAAGCTGGAACGCGGCGACCGGGACGTCGAGTGGGTGGAAGGAGTTCGTGGTCGACCTGACCGCGTACGCCGGCAAGCAGGTCGAGGTGTCAATCACGTACGCCTCGGACTGGGGGGCCCAGGGGCTCGGGGTCTTCCTGGACGACGCCCGGGTAATTGTCGACTCCGCGACCGTGGCGGAGACCTCGTTCGAGTCCGCCGACCTGGGCGGCTGGACGGTGGCCGGGCCGCCGGCCGGCTCCGGCGGCAACGCCAACGACTGGTCGCGCAGCCAGCAGGCGTTCGAGGAGGGCTCCGTGGTGGTCACCGGGGACACGGTGTACCTGGGCTTCGGGTTGGAGGGCCTCTCCCCAGCGACCCGCGATGACCTGGTCGCCCGCTCGTTGACCCACCTCACCCGTCAACGCCGCCCCTGACGGCGGCGAGGTGCGCCGGCGGTCCACGGACCGTCGGCGCACCTTCGGCGTACGCCGGGTGCGCCCCGCACCGATGTGATGAGCTGGACGGGTGTCGGGGCTGGGACTTGTGCTGCACCCCACCCGGGATGTCACCGAGGTGGTCGAAATCATCGAACGGTGGGCGACGCGTCACCGCAAGACGCTGTACGTGTCCGAGGAGGACCAGCACCGCGTCCCGTCCTCTGTCGAACCGGTGCCGGCGGACCAGGTGGCATCCCGCGCCGACGCGTTGATCAGCATCGGCGGTGACGGCACGATGCTGGGTGCGCTGCGCTCCGCCGTCCGCGACCCGAAGCCGGTGCTCGGCGTACACCTGGGTCGTCTGGGGTTTCTGGTCGAGATCGAACCGCCGGGACTGCCCGACGCGCTGAGCCGGCTGCTGTCGAAGGACTTCACCGTCGAGTCGCACGCGTGTCTCGCCTGCGACGTGTGCGGTGACGACGTCGTCGCATTCAACGACATCGCGCTGGTCCGCCAGCCGGGCGCCGGTTTCGTCAGCGTCACGCTCGCCATCGACGGCCAGCAGTACGGCTACTACCGCAGCGACGCCGTGGTGGTCAGCACCCCGATCGGTTCGACGGCGTACAGCTACGCGGCCGGCGGTCCACTGATCTCCCCGGCGGCGGACTCGGTGGTGATCACGCCGGCCGCGCCGATGGCCGGTATCTCCCGTGCCGTGGTGCTCTCCCCGGACGAGAAGATCCGGTTGGAGCTACAGCCCAACTCGTCGCCGGTCGTCGTGGAGATGGACGGTCTGGTCTTCCGCGACGCGGCGACGGAGGGGGCGGTGGACATCTCGTACCGCCGCGACGCCGGCCTGGTGGTCCGCTTCGACCCGCTGCGCTACCAGGAGCGCAACCAGTTGAAGATGACCCTGCTCGACCTGCCGTTCCTCCCCGAGCAGCTCCGCGAACTACTCCCCGAAGAACTCCGCCGCCGCAGCCAGGAACTCCCCCCACCCGCCGACCCCCCACCCTGCTGACCCCCCGCGCCCACCGCACCTGCCGCGCCCACCGCACCTGCCGCGTGATCAAGAGGTTTGCGTCACGACACGCCGGGCGTCGTGACGCAAACCTCTTGATCAACGCGGCCGGAGGGGTCAGGCCTGGGTCAGGGCCTGGTCTACCAGGTTCTTGGCTTCTTTTTGGATCTTCTTGAGGTGGTCGGGGCCCTGGAAGGACTCGGCGTAGATCTTGTAGACGTCTTCCGTGCCCGAGGGACGAGCGGCGAACCAGCCGGACTTCGTGCTGACCTTCAGGCCACCGATCGGGGCGTTGTTGCCGGGGGCGGTGGTCAGGGTCGCGGTGATCGGCTCGCCGGCCAACTCCGTGGCGGTGACCTGATCCGGGTTGAGCTTGGCGAGCACGGCCTTCTGCTCGCGGGTCGCCGGGGCGTCGATCCGGGCGTACGCGGGGGCGCCGAACCGCTCGGCCAGCTCCGCCCAGTGCTCGCTCGGGCTGCGCCCGGTGGTGGCCAGGATCTCGGAGGCCAGCAGGCAGAGCAGGATGCCGTCCTTGTCGGTGGTCCAGGTGGAGCCGTCACGGCGCAGGAACGACGCCCCGGCGCTCTCCTCGCCACCGAAGCCGACCGCCCCGTCGAGCAGGCCGGGCACGAACCACTTGAACCCGACCGGCACCTCCAACAGCGGCCGACCCAGATCGGCGGCCACCCGGTCGATCATCGAGGACGAGACCAGGGTCTTGCCGACGGCGGCGGCCGGCCCCCAGTGGGCGCGGGTGCGGAACAGGTGCCCGATCGCGACCGCCAGGAAGTGGTTGGGGTTCATCAGGCCGCCGTCGGGGGTGACGATGCCGTGCCGGTCGGCGTCCGCGTCGTTGCCCGTGGAGATCTGGTAGTCGGCGCGGGCGGCGATCAGCGACGCCATCGCGTTCGGCGACGAGCAGTCCATCCGGATCTTGCCGTCCCCGTCGAGGGTCATGAACCGCCAGGTCGGGTCGACGGTCGGGTTGACCACCGTCAGGTCCAGTCGGTGCCGCTCGGCGATCTCACCCCAGTACGCCACGCTCGCCCCACCCAGCGGATCCGCGCCGATACGGATGCCGGCGGCTCGGATGGCGTCGATGTCGATCGCGGCCGGCAGGTCGTCGACGTAGTGCGCGAGGAAGTCGTACTCCCCGGTAGTGTCGGCGGCTCGGGCCCGCGCGTAGGTGATCCGGCGGACCTCCTTGAGCCCGGCGGCGAGGATGCTGTTGGCGCGGTCCTGGATCCACCGGGTGACGTCGGTGTCGGCGGGCCCGCCGTTGGTCGGGTTGTACTTGAAGCCGCCGTCGTCCGGCGGGTTGTGCGACGGGGTGATGACGATGCCGTCGGCGAGGCCGCTGGTACGACCCCGGTTGTGAGTGAGGATCGCGTGCGACAGCGCCGGCGTGGGGGTGTAGCCGTCGCGGCTGTCCACCAGCACGGTGACGCCGTTGGCGGCGAGGACCTCGAGGGCGTCCACGGCGGCCGGCGCGGAGAGCGCGTGGGTGTCCCGGGCGAGGAACAGCGGGCCGTCGAGGCCCTGCTCCCGCCGGTAGTCGCAGAGCGCCTGGGTGACCGCGACGATGTGGTCGGAGTTGAACGCGTTGCGCAGGCTGGAGCCGCGGTGACCGGAGGTGCCGAAGGAGACCTGCTGCGCCGGGTCCGCAGGGTCCGGATGCTCGGCGTAGTAGGCGGTCACCAGGCGCGGCACGTCGACCAGGTCGGCGGGCTCGGCGGGCTGGCCGGCACGGGGGTGGGTCACTGCGGGATCCTCCTCGGTGTGTGCGGGTCGGTCACGGCTCGACCTTCTGGCCCTTGCCGATGACCACGATGCCGTTGTCGGAGACGGTGTAGCGCTGGCGGTCCTTCTCCAGGTCGACGCCGATCTCGACGCCCTCGGGGACGAACACGTTCTTGTCCAGGATCGCCCGTCGGACCACCGCGTGTCGGCCGATCTCGACGCCCTCCATCAGCACCGAGCCCTCCACGTGCGCCCACGAGTGCACCCGGACCTTCGGCGACACGATCGAGTTCTCCACCAGCGAGCCGGAGATCACCACGCCGGGCGAGACCATCGAGCCGACCGCCCGGCCGACCCGCTCACCCCACTGGTGGACGAACTTCGCCGGCGGCCACGGCGGCTGCTCGGTGTAGATCGGCCAGTCGAAGTTGTAGAGGTTGAACACGGGGTGCACGTTGATCAGATCCATGTGCGCGTCGTAGAACGAGTCGAGCGTTCCCACGTCCCGCCAGTAGCCCCGGTCCCGGTCGGTGCTGCCCGGCACCTCGTTGTCGCGGAAGTCGTAGACGTTGGCCTCGCCCCGCTCGACGAGCATCGGGATGATGCTGCCGCCCATGTCGTGCTTGCTGCTCTTGTCGGCGGCGTCGCGCTCCACGGCCTCGCACAGGGCCCGGGTGGTGAAGACGTAGTTGCCCATCGAGGCGTAGATCTCGTCCGGCGCGTCCGGCAGGCCGACCGCGTCGGTGGGCTTCTCGCGGAACGCGCGGATCTTCCGGCCGTCCTCGCCGACCTCGATGACACCGAACTGGTCGGCCATCGACAGCGGCTGGCGGATGCCGGCGACGGTCACCGCGGCGCCGGAGGCGATGTGGTCCTCCACCATCTGCCGGGGGTCCATCCGGTAGATGTGGTCGGCGCCGAAGACGATCACGTAGTCGGGCTGCTCGTCGTTGATGAGGTTGAAGCTCTGGTAGATGGCGTCGGCCGAGCCGGCGAACCACCACGGGCCGCGACGCTGCTGCGCCGGCACCGGGGTGACGTAGTTGCCGAGCAGCGTGGACATCCGCCAGGTCTTGGTGATGTGTCGGTCGAGGGAGTGGGACTTGTACTGGGTCAGCACGACGATCTTGAGATAGCCGGCGTTTGCCAGGTTGGAGAGGACGAAATCGACCATGCGGTACATCCCGCCGAACGGGACGGCCGGCTTGGCCCGATCCGTGGTGAGTGGCATCAGGCGCTTGCCCTCACCACCCGCCAGGACGATCGCGAGAACCTTGGCAGCCATGCCCCGACGCTATCCACCCGCGTGCCACTTCACCACTCGTACGGGGAGTCTTCTGCACTAGGGTGCGGGGTCATGACGGAACCCACCCCGCTGCGCGTCGACCTGCTCACCCGCGAGTACCCGCCGGAGGTCTACGGCGGCGCGGGCGTGCACGTCGAGTACCTGGCCCGGGAGCTGCGTCGCCTCGCCGACGTCCGGGTGCACTGCTTCGGCCTGCCGCGCACCGAGCCGGGCGTCACCGCGTACGCCGATCCGCCCGGCCTGACCGGCGCGAACGCCGCGTTGCGGACCATGGGCGTGGACCTGGAGATGGCCGCCGGCACCGCCGGCACCGACGTGGTGCACAGCCACACCTGGTACGCGAACCTGGCCGGGCACACCGCGAAGCTGCTGCACGGGGTGCCGCACGTGGTGACCGCGCACAGCCTGGAGCCGCTGCGGCCGTGGAAGGCCGAGCAGCTCGGCGGCGGCTACGCGCTCTCCTCGTGGATCGAGCGCACGGCGTACGAGTCGGCCGACGCGATCATCGCGGTCAGTGGTGGGATGCGCGGCGACGTGCTGACCGCGTACCCGCAGATCGACCCGGCGAAGGTCCAGGTCGTCTACAACGGCATCGACACCGTGCAGTACGCCCCGGACTCCGGCACCGACGTGCTCGACCGGCTCGGCATCGACCCGGCGCTGCCCAGCGTCGTCTACGTGGGCCGGATCACCCGGCAGAAGGGCCTGCCCTACCTGCTGCGGGCCGCCCGGGAGCTGCCGGCGGACACCCAGCTCGTGCTGCTGGCCGGCGCGCCGGACACGGCGGAGATCGCCGCCGAGGTCGAGGAGCTGGTGGCCGAGCTGCGGGCCAACCGCTCCGGCGTCGTCTGGGTGGCCGAGATGCTGCCCAAGCCCGAGGTGATCCAGGTGCTCACGCACGCGACGGTCTTCGTCTGCCCGTCGGTGTACGAGCCGATGGGCATCGTGAACCTGGAGGCGATGGCCTGCGAGACGGCCGTGGTGGCGACCGCCACCGGCGGCATCCCCGAGGTGGTGGCCGACGGCGACACCGGGCTGCTGGTGCCGATCGAGCAGGCCACCGACGGGTCGGGGACGCCGCTGAAGCCGGAGACGTTCGTGGCCGACCTGGCGGCGGCGATCAACGCGCTGCTCGCCGACCCGGCGCGTACCGAGCGGTTCGGCCTGGCCGGTCGACGGCGGGCGGTCGAGCACTTCTCCTGGGATGCCGTCGCGCGGCAGACCCTGGACGTGTACCGCTCCGTCGGCGGGCGCTGACGACATGCGGTACGACGAACTCGAAGCCGCGATCCTCGCACTCGTGGTCGCGGCGGGCGACGACGACCTGCGCGCGTTCGGCCTCGACACGGTCACCCGGCTGACCCGGGACGATCTGCTCGACACCGCCGTCGACGACGAGATGACCGAGGACGGGTGGGCGGCGCTCACCAGCGCCCGCAAGAACGTGCCGACGGCCGACGCGACGGAGCTGCGCGCGCTGCTGGTACGGATCGACGAGGGCATTCTCGCCGAGAGTGACCTCGATCAGGGTCTCCTGACGGCCTTCACCGCGCTGGAGCACTGGACCACCTATCTGGAGGAGAACGCGCGCGGGGAGATCTACGAGCTGGCCATCCGCTCGGTGGAGGAGGTCGACTTCCAGGCCTCGGCCGACCTCGACGACGTCCTCGCCACCCCGGAGATGGCCGCCGAGTACGCCCGGATCGAACGCCTCCTCACCGCCGGGCTCAAACCGCCGTCCCGGGAGGGGACTTGAGCAACGACGTCGCCTCGGCGCGGTAACCACCACGCCCGCCTCTAAGCGCGCTGGCCGCGATGCGGATCAGGTCGATGTTGACTCCCGCAGCGCCACTCGGATCGTGCACCTTCAGCTTCACGTCGAGGCTCACCGCCGTCTCACCCCAACCCCGCGCCTCGAGGTTGAGGTGGGCCACCTTCTGCGACGCGAGATGCGGGAGGTAGCCGAGCGGGGCGACCTCGACGCCGTTCGCGCCCGACAGGGCATTGAGCTTGGACTGCTTCTTGGTGTTGGGGTTCTCGACCAGGTTGCGGAAGTCCTCGGTGCCGCCCAAATTGACCTGGTAGGAGCTGTCCAGGGTGAGGCCCCGCTCCTGGAGCAGCCGCAGCAGCGCGTCGTGCAGTACCGAGGTGCCGAACTGACTGGCCAGGTCGTCGCCGAGCAGCGGCAGCCCGGCCGCCTCGAACCTGTCGATCCAACCTGGATCGCGTGCGACCGGGTCCGAGGTGGTGTTGATGAAGGCGACACCGGCCGTCTGAGCTGCCTCGGCGTACGCCTGAGCGGTTTCCGGCCGGCCGCTCGGCGCCGAGTAGAGCAGCACCTCCGCCTCGGCAAGCGCCGCCGCCACCCGCCCCACCCCGGTCGCGTCGACGAGGCCCTTCGTGACGGGCACACCTGCTCGGGGTAGGTCGCAGCTCAGTCGGGGGAAGTTGTTGGGCGGCAGGAAGATCGCCTCGGTCAGGTCCCGACCGATCTTCTCCTCGGAGGTGGCGAAGGCCGCCACGACGTCGATGTCGCCCACCCCGAGCCCGTCGATCATTTCTCTGCGGATTCCGACCAGGCTGCCGCTCTGGCGGTAGAGAGCCAGCCCCTGCACCAGCGCCGACGTGTTGTTGCCGACACCGACAACCGCAACCCTGACCCGTTTGATCATGAGCGGAGGCTACGCCATTTGTGATGAGTAGACGCCGATCGAGCGTCAGCCGGGACGGTCGCCGCGCAGCCGGTCCCGGCAGAAGTCCCGGAAGGTTCGGGGCAGGCGACCTGTCACGTCCGCGACGGTCGACGTCGTCCGGTCCTCCGCCCCTGCCGCTATCGCCGTGTCCAGGCTCGCGAGGAAGCGGGCGAAGTCCGGCGGTATGCCGTTCGCGGTGTGGCGGGCGGTCAGTTCCGCCGTGTCGATCGCACGGTGCTCGACCGGCCGGCCACCGACCTCGGTGAGGACGGCGGCGATCTCGTCGTAGCTCAGCGCCTCCGGTCCGGTGATGAGGTGGTCGGTGTTGTGCGGCGTCGGGTCGGTGAGAGCCCGCACCGCCACCTCGGCGATGTCGGCGGGATCGACGAAGCCGACCCGGGCGGTGCCGGTGGCGCTGACGATCTCGCCCTGCTCGCGAGCGCTGACGGCGTGCGGCTGCTCACCGACGAAGTTCTCCATGAACCAGGACGGCCGCAGTACCGCCCATTGCGCGAACAGCTCACCCAGCCGCACGTGCACCAGACCCAGCCCGTGTCCGGCGGGCGGAATGGCCGAGGAGCTGAGCAGAACCACCCGGCGGACACCGGCGCTGCGCGCTCGTTCGAGGAAGGGCAGCATGACCGGCACCGGATCGACCTCGCCGACCGGGGGGATGGCGTAGATCGCGCGTACGCCGTCCAGCGCGTCCGGGTGGGTGGTCGGGTCGTACCAGTCGAAGCGGAATCCTCCGGTCGAGGGGCGTCGGCTGGCGATCCGGGTGGGGTGACCACGCTCGGCGAGCGTGGCGGCGACGATGCGGCCGGTGGTTCCGGTGCCACCGATGACCAGGATCATGAGCGCACCAGGCCGCCGCCGAGCAGTTCCTGGGCGGCGATCGGATCCCAGTAGTCGCGATAGCGCACGAGCCGCCCGTCGCGAATGGTCAGCACGGCGATGTAGCGCACCTCGTACGGCCGACCCGTGGCGACGACGACACCGGAGGCGGCGAACTCGACGACGACGACCTCTGGATCCGTGGTCTCGTGCACGGTTCGATCGTGGATCTCGCGGACGTCGAGCAGGGCCGGGTAGTTGATCAGGTAGTCGTGCAGCTCGGCGCGGCCGGCTACGCGGCGCGGCTGGCCGGGCGGCGCGAACGGCAGCTCCAGCACCGCGTCCTCGGCGAACAGCGCGATGAACCCGGCCATGTCCTTGGCGAGCAGCAGCTCCATGGCGCGATGGAACACCGCGGTGGGGTGGTCCGACATGATCTCGTCCTTTCGTCGTCCGGCACGGCCACGATAAGATTCGGACCGCCGGTCCGCTTCGACTATACGGACCGGCAGTCCGTTTGGCGAGAGGGGTGTCCGATGCGGGCCGATGCGCTGCGCAACAGGGAGTCGGTGCTGGCCGCCGCCGGGCGTCTCTTCGACGCCGCAACCGACCCCGACCAGGTGTCGATGGACGACATCGCCACCGCGGCCGGCGTCGGCAAGGGCACCCTGTTCCGGCGCTTCGGCGACCGCATCGGGCTCATCCGCGCGCTCTACGAGCAACGGGGACTGCGGTTGCGGGACGCGCTCGCGGTGTCACCCACCCGGCCGGCCGCGGAACAGGCCGTCGACCTGCTGCGGGCCATGCTGCGCTTCAAGCTCGACAACCGGGTGCTCACGCTGGCGCTGGAGAGCGCCGGAGGCGGCAGCCCGTACCGCAACGAGGCGTACGACCACTGGCACGCCCTGCTCGCCGGCCTCGTCACCGAGGCACGCGGCCCACAGTCGGCGGACTACCTGGCCCACGCGCTGCTCGCCGCCGTCCGCAGCGACCTGGTCGAGCACCTGCGCGACTGGCCCGAAGCTCGGTGGCACGCGGGACTGGACGCACTTGTCGGCTCCGTACTCGGCGACGACGGGAAGACGATGTGACGGCGGTCAGGCGACACCGAGAGTGGTGGCGAGCTGAACGATGCCGGCTGGCGCGTCGGCGGACCGCCACATGACCGTGACCAGCTTTCGTACCGCCGGGCGGTCGTGCACCTCGCCGGGTGCGGTGCGTTCCGCGTCGAGCAGCGCCCGGCCAGCCCGAAGCATGTCGCCGGTCAGCGCGTAGGCGCGGGCCACATCGAGGAGGTACGCGGCACGGTGCTCGGGCGGCAGCCACCGCCACTCCTCGCCGGTTACCAGCCGCTCGTGCCGAGCCGAGGCCGTGGTGACGTCGCCAAGGGACGCCTCGGCCACCACTCGGGCGGCCTCGACCACCGCCCAGCCGGCGATCCCCGTGGCCTGGTCGAGCGCGCGGAGTGCGCGGGCCTGGTCCTTGCCACCCGCGGCGGCGAGCGCAGCCTGGATCAGTAGCACGCCTCGAAGCGCGCCAGCCGGAGAGTCGTCACCGGCCCGAGACACATCGATGTGTTCGCGGCGACGAGCGCGGCGTCCAGGGCGGATCGTCGTCGACCACGAGATCGCAGGGCCTGACTCAGTGACACGGTGGCGAGGCCGACCAACTGCGGGTCGTGGGTCGCCAAGGCGACTGCCATTCCCCGGTCGGCGGCCAACCAGGCCAGGTCCCCCTGGTCGACCTTGACCAGCGCCAGGGCGATGAGCGCGTACACCGACACCAGCAGCGCGTCCGTCGCGCCGGGGCGAGCCGCGTGTGCTTCCCGGGCCGCGTCGAGCAGGCCGGGCAACAGTGCCAGCAACGCTGGGTACCGAGCGTGGCGATAGCTCTGCTCGGCATGCTCCAGCCGGGCCCGCAACTCCTCCGCCAGCGGCAGTCGGTCCGCGCCCGGTAGGTGGTACCGGGCCAGCGCCGCCCGTACCCCGTCCACCCCGGCCACGACCGGAGTCGGCCGCACTGGCCGTGCCGCCAACAGGACCTCCACGTCGATGCGCAACGTCTCGGCGACCTCCCGGAGGTTCGATACCCGCTCCAACCGGCGTACCCCACGCTCGACCTTGTCCACCCAACTCTTCGACTTGCCGAGCCGGTCCGCGAACTGCTGCTGCGTCATGTTGCGCCGCACCCGCCACTGGGCGACCCGGCGACCCACCGGCAGCTCGTTCACCGCCGGCCCGTCGCGCTCACCGCACGACCCCAAGAACAAACAACAGGAGTACGACCACAGCGATCACGAGTCCGTAGAGGTACTGCCGCCGGGTGAGCGACGCCCGCGCCGGGAGCGGCGGACAGGGCACCTGATCCCCGTCCGGCAGCCGAGGACGCGCACCGGCAACGGGATTGGCCGGTGGCAACGGCCCATCCGGCGAACGTTCATACATCGTGCCTCCTGACCAGCGCGATCGAGATGGCGAACATTGGGGAACGGCGGCTGACCGGACGATCGACCCGGGGCGGAAGCGACCTGCGGGCACTCCCGCCCCGGCTGGAGGCACTCCGTTGCTGACGAGAGAACCCCTACCCATCCCAACTTAGAAGGCACTGCCGTCACAGTCAACAGAGCATGCACGGCGAGTTACCCAGAGTGCGAAGATCGGTGCGCTGACGAGAGGTGGCGCCACCATGCCGCAAGCACCGCTGTACGAGCAGATCATCGATGACGTCGCTGCTTCAATCCGCAGCGGCACCCTCAAACCGGGCGACAAACTGCCGTCCATCGCCGAGATGCGTGAGCAGTACCAGTCGAGCGCGTGGCCTGTGCGTTACGCCCTTCGGATTCTCGAGGAGCGAGGCTGGATCGTCACTCGCCAGGGCAAGGGCTCGTTCGTCGCACCGAACCCGCCCGCCTGAGCCCGAGCACAACGTCGCTCCCTCGATCGTTGGCGGCTGAGCGGTACGACACGCCGAGCGCATTGCTGCCGAGGCGCCAACGATCATCGCCGCCCGAATGCCACCACGGGCCGCGCTCCAGAACCCCCCACCTGGCCCGTTCGTGTGTGCCACACGGTCTTGATCCACTCGCCTTCCGGGAAATCGCGGCATCGAACGCGCACTGACACCGCGGTTTCCTGTAACGCGAGTGGATCAAGGCGGGAGCGGCCGGTCAGATGGACGCCTCTACCCACCGAGCCGCGGAGATCCGCGCAACTTCGGGGAAACTGCTGTCTCAACGCGCTGCGATGCAGCAGTTTCCCCGAAAGTGAGCGGATCTTGGGTCGGGTGCCCACCGGGCGGGTGCTTGGCCGCGCGCGAGCCGATCTCGCACAGTAGGTTGGCGGGGTGACAGGACGGTTCCCGATCGAAGACGTCTCCCCCGTCGTCTCGTGCGGGCGGTACCCGGCCAAGGCGGTCGTCGACGAGCCGGTTCCGGTGTCGGCGCGCGCCTACCGGGAGGGGCACGACGCGCTGGGCTGCAACGTGGTGTGGGCCGGCCCGGACGGCGAGAAACGGCCGTTCACCCGGATGCGCCCCGGCGAGCCCGGCCAGGACCGTTGGCACGCCACGATCCGCCCGGACGCCGTCGGCGCGTGGACCTTCACGGTCGAGGCGTTCGGAGACCCGTACCTGACGTGGCAGAACGCGGTGACCAAGAAGATCGCCGCCGGGCAGGGCCCGGAGGATCTCGCCAACGACCTGGCCGAGGGTGCCCGGGTGCTGGCCGCCGCCACGGACCTGGTGCCGGCCGCCGACCGCGCGAGCGTCGCCGACGCGCTCACCGCCCTCGCCGCCACCGATCTGCCGTTACCGCAGCGCGTCGGGCCGGCGTTGGCCCTCGCCGACCTGCTCTGGGAGCACCCGGTGCGCGAGTTGGTGACGGTCGGTGACGCGTACACCCTCTGGGTTGACCGCAAGCGGGCCCTCTTCTCGGCCTGGTACGAGTTCTTCCCGCGCTCCGAAGGAGCAGCGGGTGGGCGCTCCGGCACCTTCGCCACCGCGACCGGGCGGCTGCCGGGCGTGGCCGCGATGGGCTTCGACGTGCTCTACCTGCCGCCGATCCACCCGATCGGCCGGGTCAACCGCAAGGGCCGCAACAACGCGCTCACCGCCGGACCGACCGACGTCGGCTCGCCCTGGGCCATCGGCGCCGCCGAGGGCGGCCACGACACGATCCACCCCGACCTGGGTACGCCGGCGGACTTCCGGGCCTTCATCGAGGCCGCTGCGGCGCAGGGCCTGGAAGTGGCGATGGACCTGGCGTTGCAGTGCGCGCCGGACCACCCCTGGGTCACCGAGCACCCGGAGTGGTTCACCACCCGGGCCGACGGCAGCATCGCGTACGCGGAGAACCCACCGAAGAAGTACCAGGACATCTACCCGGTCAACTTCGACAACGACCCGGAGGGCATCCGGGCCGAGGTGCTGCGGGTCGTGCTGCACTGGGTGGGCGAGGGTATCCGGATCTTCCGGGTGGACAACCCGCACACCAAGCCGTTCGACTTCTGGCACTGGCTGATCGCCGAGGTCAAGAAGGTCGACAAGGACGTGCTGTTCCTGGCCGAGGCGTTCACCCGGCCGGCCATCATGCACGGGCTCGGCAAGATCGGCTTCACGCAGTCGTACACCTACTTCACCTGGCGCACGACGGCCGCGCAGATGCGGGAGTACTGCGAGGAACTGGTCGAGTCGGCCGACCACATGCGGCCCAACTTCTGGCCGAACACGCCGGACATCCTGCACGAATCGTTGCAGCACGGCGGCCCGCCGATGTTCAAGATCCGGGCGGTGCTGGCCGCGCTGCTCTCCCCCTCCTGGGGCCTGTACGCGGGCTACGAGCTGTTCGAACACGTGGCCCGCCCCGGCGCGGAGGAGTACCTGGACAACGAGAAGTACGAGCTGCGTCCCCGCGACTGGGCCGCCGCCGAGGCGCAGGGCCGCTCGCTCGCGCCGTTCCTGACCACCCTCAACCGGGTACGCCGCGACAACCCGGCGCTGCACCAGCTCCGCAACCTGCAATTCCACGAGATCGACAACCCGGCGCTGCTCTGCTGGTCGAAGCACGACCCGGAGACCGGCAACACGGTCATCGTGGTCTGCTCGTTCGACTCCCGCGAGGTGCAGTGGGGCAACACCACGCTCGACATGCCCGCGCTCGGGTTCGACTGGCACGAGCGCTTCACCGTGTACGACGAGCTGACCGGCACCAGCTACGACTGGGGGCAACGCAACGCGGTACGGCTCGACCCGTACCTGCAACCGGCGCACGTGCTGACCATCCGCCGCCCGACGCCGCCCGCCGTGCCCGAGCCGGCCGGCGTCGAACCGGCGGATCTCACCGTCGCCGACGTGCCGGACGAGCTGTCCGGCGGCACCGCGCCGACGACCCCGGCCACCGAGCCACCGCCTCCGGCCAGCGTCGGAGAGCCCCCGGCCAGCGTCGCAGAGCCCTCGGCTACCCAGCCGTCGTCCCCGCCCACCGCGCCGCCGGCGACCGCGCTCCCGACTCCGACTACCGCGCCGCCCGCCCCGGCTACCGCGCCGCCCGCCCCAGCCACCACGACGCCGCCCCCGGCCGCCGCGCCCTCTGCCCCGGCCGCCGCGCCATCTCCCCCGGCCGCCGAGTCACCTGCCCCGGCTGCCGAGCCATCTCCCCCGGCCGCCGCGCCCTCTGCCTCAGCCGCCCCGCCATCTGCCCCGGCCGCGGCGGCGGCGACCCCGGCCCGCAGTGCGGCGACGCCGGCCACCCTGGCGTCCCGCGCCGCGGCCCGTGCGGCTGCCGCCCAGTCCTCGGACGGCCGCCCGTCCGCGCCCCACCCGGCTGCCACCCGCCCGTCCCGCCCCGCGCCGACCGCTCCCGCCTCGAAGGACGACCGATGGACCAGCTGATCACCGGTGTGACGCACGACCCGCACGCGCTGCTTGGCGCGCACCCCGCCGAGGGGTCGACCACGATCCGCACGATGCGCCGGGGCGCGGGTGACGTGGCGCTGCTCGTCGGCGACGACCGGCACCCGATGAAGCGGGTGCACGACCTGGGCATCTTCGAGGCGCAGGTCGAGGGCAACGTGCTCGACTACCGGGTGGAGGTCGACGGCACCACGCACGACGACCCGTACCGCTACCCGCCCACCCTCGGCGAGCTGGACCTGCACCTCATCGGCGAGGGCCGCCACGAGCGGCTGTGGGAAGCGCTCGGCGCGCGGGTCTTCGACGAGGGCGTGGCGTTCAGCGTCTGGGCGCCCAACGCCCAGGGCGTCCGCGTGATCGGTGACTTCACCGGCTGGGGCGCGGACGACGGCTGGCCGATGCGCTCGCTCGGCTCCAGCGGAGTGTGGGAGCTGTTCGTCCCCAACGCGCGGGTCGGCGCCCGCTACAAGTACCGGGTGCTCGGCGCCGACGGGAAGTGGCGGGACAAGGCCGACCCCCTGGCGGCGTACGCGGAGGTGCCGCCGGCCACCGCGTCGGTGGTGCACCACTCGACGTACCGGTGGAACGACGCCGACTGGCTCGCCCGGCGGGCCGAACGGCGGCCGCACCAGGAGCCGATGAGCGTGTACGAGGTGCACCTCGGCTCGTGGCGGCCCGGCCTGGGTTACCGCGAGCTGGCCGACCAGCTCACCGCGTACGTCACCGAGCTGGGCTTCACGCACGTGGAGTTCCTGCCCGTGATGGAGCACCCGTTCGGCGGCTCCTGGGGCTACCAGGTGACCGGCTACTACGCGCCGACGTCCCGCTTCGGCGACCCGGACGAGTTCCGCCACCTCGTCGACGCCCTGCACGCCGCCGGCATCGGCGTCATCCTCGACTGGGTGCCCGCGCACTTCCCGAAGGACGAGTGGGCGCTCGCGCGCTTCGACGGCACCCCGCTGTACGAGCACCCCGACCCCCGTCGCGGCGAGCACCCGGACTGGGGCACGTACGTCTTCGACTTCGGCCGCCGCGAGGTGCGCAACTTCCTGGTCGCCAACGCGCTCTACTGGTGCGAGGAGTTCCACGTCGACGGGCTGCGCGTCGACGCGGTCGCCTCGATGCTCTACCTGGACTACTCCCGCGAGGCGGGCCAGTGGACGCCCAACCAGTACGGTGGTCGGGAGAACCTGGAGGCCATCGCGCTCATGCAGGAGGTGAACGCGACGGTCTACAAGCACCACGCCGGCGTCGTGATGATCGCCGAGGAGTCCACCGCGTGGCCGGGAGTCACCCAGTCCACCGCCGGCGGCGGGCTGGGCTTCGGCTTCAAGTGGAACATGGGCTGGATGCACGACACCCTGCTCTACACGTCGAAGGACCCAATCTACCGCCAGCACCACCACCACCAGCTCACGTTCTCCCTGGCGTACGCCTGGAGCGAGAACTACGTGCTGCCGATCAGCCACGACGAGGTCGTGCACGGCAAGGGATCGCTGGCCGGCAAGATGCCCGGCGACACCTGGCAGCGCCTCGCCAACGTCCGGGCGCTCCTGGCGTACATGTGGGCGCACCCCGGCAAGCAACTGCTCTTCATGGGCTCCGAGCTGGCCGACGACCGGGAGTGGAGCGAGGAGCGCGGTCTCGACTGGTACCTGCTGCACGACCCGGCCCGCGCCGGCGTGCAGCGGCTCGTCGGCGACCTCAACCGCGTCTACCGGGACACCCCGGCGCTCTGGGCGCAGGACACCGAACCAGCCGGGTTCCGGTGGATCGCCGGCGACGACGTCGCCAACAACACCGTCTCCTTCGTCCGGATCGCCCCGGACGGCTCGACGCTGGTGTGCGTGGCGAACTTCTCCGCGCTACCGCTGCACGACTACCGGATCGGCCTACCGGCCGGCGGCACCTGGACCGAGGTGCTCAACACCGACGCCCACCACTACGGCGGTTCCGGGGTGGGCAACCTGGGCGAGGTGCACGCCCAGGACGTGCCCTGGCACGGCCTGGTCGCCTCGGGGGCCCTCCAGGTCCCCCCACTGGGCGTCATCTGGTTGCTTAAGAAATAGCTTGCTGAAGCGGCTGGCTCATAGGCAAGACGGACGCTCGACATCCCCGATGTGTCATGCCCTTTTGGGATGCCGAGCGTCGCCATAGAGCGACCGAGCGTCCTTCGCCCGGCCTGAACCCTTTTCCATCTCTCGCGAGTGACCAGGGCAGGCGCCTGCGAAGCCGCGACACAGACACCATCTGCCAGGACGGCAGCGCCGGTTAGCATCTCGTTTGGTGCCCGCAGCACAATTGCCGAGTTTATCCCACTCCTGACACTACGGTACGTCCTATTGGGCGCCTTGCCGGCCTCGCGCCCGAGACCAAGCGGAGCACTCCTTCTTTTCGGCTTCAGGCTTTGACCGGGTGGCTGGGGGACTCCCCACTCGGGGAGCCCCCAGCCGGGGACGATCAGTAGCTCACCAGGAGCTAGCTACAGGGGCTACGACCACAGGCCCGAAAGCCTCCGCGCCGCCCAAGACCGATGGTTGAGGAATGTACCTGTCCTATCGGTTACGGAAGCTGCAGGTGTCTCTTAAAAGGTGCTGCAATATAATCATGCTTCGACCTGGATCGATAAGCCCTGACTGCCCTACAGCTAATCTTGTGGTGTCACGCGCAAGCAATATCGCCGCCACCCATCCGATGACTAATACGATCGCGGCTATGAAGAACAGGATCAACACCAACGGCTCAGCTAGCTGCTTGAGACCATCAATCCCCGCCATTAAAACCAGAATGACCATTGATGGCAATATCGCAAGTGAAGTTCGCAAGCTCCACACCGCCAATCGCCACCTCAATGTTCGAACAATAGCTTTCAACTCTTCCAATATTCTAACTTCCGATAGCAGGCACTACTGACTGAAAGGGTGGAAAGCTTCTGCGCAACTGATTCCACTCGAACCGGACCAAGCGAAGGGTGGAGCAGGAGTGAAAGAAGCTCCCCCTCCAATAGAGAAGCCGCCTTGATAGTTACCATTGCCATCACCCTCACCACTGATGCCGCCCACAACGCCTTCGCCTCCGGTCACCTGCCCGTAAGGATTACACCCGCCTTTGTCGTCGATATCTTGGTTAGAGTAGTTGAAGCCTACCGTTGCATCAGCGCCGGCACTAGGGCCGGTACCAACTTTGAATCCACCACCGAATCCCGGCCCATGCCGGTCCACCTCAATGCACAGCTCCCCCGCTATGGACGCACCCATTTGAGCCCCCAGTCCACCGCATATATTCAACGTCCCCCAAGGCTTAGGCTCCTCCTTTACAGGCTTCCTTCGCGGAGCGGCCACTTGACACGGTGCGTATGCCGAGTTGTAGTCACTCACCAGCACTCCGCAATCGTTTCGGAGCCAGCCTCCGGTGCGGAAACAGGAGGGGGGCGCCGTCGGAGAGAGGCATTGCCCACTTGAGTGGACCAAACCCGGCCAGGGCTCCATAAACTCGACTGCTCCGGGAGTACCTGGCCCAGTATTGCAGTTCATACAGCGAAGCTTATTGGGTTTCGGCCGTGTCAAGTGTCGCGGCTTCGTCAGATCCCGAGATCCCAAGCAACGGGGCCAACAATCGGAGTTCTTGGCCTTGTTTTTACGGTTGCCTTTTTCGTCACCGAGGCGGTAATCGGGACAACTGGCCTGGGTGAGGCAGTCGGTGGGGATCAGCCCGGTGGGGTCGCTCGAGGTGACGGGTGTGTTGTTGGCGTAGGAGTAGCCGTTCCACTGTTGCGGCTGGGCTGCGTCCTGCACAGGATCGATGGAGATGAATCGACCGAGGATGGGGTCGTAGGAGCGGGCGCCGACGGTGGTGAGTCCGGTCGGGCTCATCGGCTTGTCGAGGAAGCCATGGTTGTCGGGTGCGGCGACGGCAGCACCCCGAGCGCCACCGTACGGCGTGTACTGCCGCCAGGTCGGATTTTGTGCGGTGTTGTCGAGGTAGAGCGACGGGGTGCCCTGGTGGTCGGCGATGGCGAAGGTGTACGCCGTGCCGCTCCCGGTGCGGATGCAGCTGCCGCCGCCGGGGAGGGCGTAGTACCGGCTACCGGTCACCACCGTGGAACTGGTGTTGAGGGTGTGTTGTTGCCCCGGCAGGTAGAGGGTGTTCTTGCCGGGCTCCTTTTGCAGCAGCAGGTTGCCGTCGGCGTCGTAGATGAAGCTGTTGTCGCCGCTGGCGCCTCCGGTCACGGTGGCGAGTTTGCCGGCGTCGTCCCAGGTGAGGGTCTGGTTGCCCTGGGCGGCGTTGCGGCCGGTGGTGTTGCCGGCGTTGTCGTAGGTGTACGACGTGGTGCCGGTTGCCCCGCCGGTTGTGGTGGTGGAGGTCAGGGTGTGGGGCTTGTTCTGACCGTTGCCGTTGTAGGCGTAGACGGTCTTGGTGTCGGTGCCGCCGGTGAGGTTGTGCTCGGTCTGCTGGGTGCGGTTGCCGATCAGGTCGATCTGCCAGCTGGTCCAGTAGGCGCTACCTCCGCCGATGGTGTTGCCGACCATGGACTTGTTGGCGTCCGTGGGCGTGGCGGCGCAGGCGTCGGTGCCGGTCCAGCCTTCGGCGAGTCGGGCCAGGCCGTCGTAGCCGTAGCACTGGGTCTCCGCCGGAGTGGTGGCACCCAACCTCTTGCTGGTCTTGCGGGTGATGTTGCCGACCAGGTCGTACTTGTACTCCTGCTCGTCGACATTCGACGGGGTAGCCGTCGAGCGGGTGACGAGCTGGTTGGTCAGCCGGCTGGTGTGCGGGTCGTAGGTGTTGGTGACATACGCCAGGTTCGTGTTCATGCCGAGGGTCTGCTGGTTGACCCGGCCGTAGGCGTCGTAGCTGACCCCGTTGGCATAGCCGTGCAGTCCACCGAGCGTCCAGGGCAGATCCATATCCGGCGAGTAGCCGTGTATCACGACTTCCGCGGGCAGCCCACCCTTGGCGGGGTAGGTGTCGGTCAGGAGCAAACCCAGCGTCGAGGTATAGGTGTGCCCGAACGCGTACGAGCCGCCGAGGGCGCCCTCGGTGGCGGGGATGGTGACCGTCGTGCCCAGCGAGCTACCGAAGACGTTGAACGCCTTCTGCTGCGTGGTGTACGCCTGCCCAGCGCGGTAGGCGATGGTGGTGGTCAGCTTCCCGAGCGCATTGGTGACCCCCGAGACGCCGTTGCTGTTGTCGTACACCCACGCCGCCCGCTGGTTCGCCGACGCCTGGTTCGCCGTCGTCGACGCGTACTCCCCGGTCTTGCGGTTCAGGGAGTCGTAGGTGAACGACAGGGTCTTGCCGCGCCCGTCGGTGGACTCCTGCAGGTTGCCGTTGGCGTCGTAGGTCATGCTGCTGCTACCGGCATCCGGGTCGGACTTCGCCACGACCTGACCGAGCAGGTTGTACGTCGAGGTCCACACGTTGTTGCTGGCGTCGGTGAGCGTCGACTGGTTGCCGTGCGCGTCGTAGCCGTACTTGCTGACCGTCGCCGTCCCGCCGGAGACGGCGAACGTGCCGGTGAACGTGTCCGACGGCGTCGTCACCGTGGGACGGACGCTGTACTCCTGCAACTCCTTCTTCCGACCCAGCGCGTCGGTGAGCGTGGCGGACACCACACCGCCGGCAGGCGGAACGACCGTGGTGCGGTCACCGCCGTGCACCGTAGTCGTCGTCGACACGGTCACACCGTTCTTGGCCGCCGCCACGATCACCGCGCGGCCCAGGCCGTCGTAGGTGGTGAACGTCTGGTTCGGCACCTGCTTACCCAAGTCAGCCGCCGACACCGGCGTGCTGACCGCCGGCGACGAACCGTCGTCCCACCAACCGTTGTACGACGCGCGGGTCCACCCGCGAGTGTCGTAGAACGTGTCCGTGATCATCCGACCACCCGCAGGGGTGACCGACTGGGTCTGACGGCTGCGCAGCAGCGCGTCGTAGATGGTGACCGACTTCTGGTAGCCGCCGGATTCGGTCAGTTTCTCCGTCGTGGTGGCGGACACCCCCGTCTTCGAGACGGTGTAGCCGAACTTGTAGTCTGCTCCGACGCTCGTGGCACGGGAGTTCAGCCACACCGACGTCCCGCGGCCGAGCGCGTCGTACCGCTGGGTGGTGACGACGCCGTTGGGGTCGGTGCTGACCAGCGGAATGCCGCGCTTCGTGTCGAGGGTGACGGAACCGGCGTGCCCTGCGGCGTTGGTGCTGGAGGTGGCGGTGACCAGTTTGACGGCGTTCATGGTGTAGCCGCTGCTGGTCTTGTTGCCCTTGGCGTCGTACGAGTCGGTGACCCGGCCGTAGTTGTCGTAGGTCGACCGCTCGGTGGTCTGCCAGACGTACGCGCCGGAGGTGTAATCCTTGGCGGTCTGGGTGAGGGTGACGTCGCCCTTGGACGGGGCGTTCGTCTGCGGGAACGTGGTGGAGAAGGTCTGGTCGTCGTAGAAGGTGCGTTCGGCCTTGACGACCTGGGCGGGCCGGTTGACGCTGCCGGGGGCGGTCAGGGTGTTGAGGCTGCCGGGTTCGGAGGCGGGGCTGCCCTGGGTGAACCCGCCGCAGGCCACGGCCACGGTTTCGGTCTGGCTGACCAGGCCGGCGAGGTTATTGCTGGTGTTCGCCGGAGCGTAGGTGTAGGTGGTGCACTGGTTGTACGCCGTGTCGACCGGCACGGTGTAGGTGTAGGTGTTCTTCAGCTCGCCGAACGTGGCGCTGGTGGTGTTCGCGTCGTAGCTGTTGTCGCTGGCGGTGGTACGCCAGGTCACCGATCCGCTGCTGGTGACGGCCTGGCGGGTGTACGTCTTGACCGGCGCGACCCACTGCGCCGTCAACGCCGACAGTCCGGTCCTGCTGCGGGTGGCGGTGGCGCCGGACACCCAGTACGAGGTGATCGTGGAGGAGTCGACGCGGCCGTTCTCGCCGAGGTACTTGGTGGTCTCCAACTCCTTGCCGGCGAGTTCGTCGACGTCCTCGTGGTTGCCGCCGACGGAGTCGGTCAGGTTCAGCACGATGCTGTTGTTGTTCTTCGACATGCCGCGGTAGTAGGCGGTCTCGGACTGGGTCCGACGGTCGTTGACACCGTCGCCGGTGAACGTCTGCACCTTGGCGTAGCCGCGGAACTGGCCGTAGCTGCGGTACTTGGACTTGACGACCTCGTTCTCGTCGTAGTGCCAGGCCGCGCCGCCGAGGTACTTGTAGCTGGTCGACAGGGCCGCGGCGCCACCGGTCGGGTCCGTCGAGGTGACGCGGGTGACGGCGTACTTGTTGAACCAGTCCTTGAACGGGTTCACGTAGCCGTCCGGGGTCCAGTAGACCGGGTAGCAGGACTTCGTGTTGACCGCCGGGTCGGTGCTGACCGGGGCGGTGCACGGCACCGGCAACTCGTAGGACGGCGAGATCACCGAACCGGTCTCGGTGGTGATCGTGGCGATGCGCTGGCGGTAGAACGACGGCAGGCCGCCGGTGATGTCGACCCGGTTGGGCAGCTTGATGCCGGTGAACGACACCGACGGCAACGTGATCGCCTCGGTGGACCCACCCGCGCTGGTGTCGTGACCGGTACGCGCGATATCGGTGAGCCACAACGTCGGCGAGGTGCCGTCACCGGTGGCCGGCATGCTGTGCGACAGGGCGTACGAGTCGACCTTCTCGTACTGCTTGGTGGCCGTGTTGTACTGCTGGGCCTCGATCGAGGTCAGGCGCACCGTGGAGAAGAACGACGGGCTCCAGTCGTCACAGTCGGTTCCCGAGGCGCAGATCAGGTCGAACGGCACGTCCGGCCAGTTCGCCTTGTTCGTCGAGTTCAACGGCTGACACGTCCCCGACAGGCAGCGGTCACCGGTGTTGAAGACCACCCGGTTCGCCACCGTGCCGTACGCGCCGCCGTCGGTGAAGCCGTAGTCGATGCGCGCCAGGTTGCTGTCCCGGATGTAGGACTCGTCCGAGGCGCCCTTGTTACGGCCGTAGAAGTTGGTGGCCTGGTCGTAGTAGTAGGCCATCGCGTTGCCGTGGGTGTCGGTGACGTAGTCCAGGTTCCATCGGTACGCCATCGTGCACACCGACGAGGTGAACCCCGCCGCTTTGTAACACGGGTCGCCGGAGTGCGGCGAGTACACCGGCGTGTGGTCCACCGACTTCGTCTCCGCCTTATCCGAGGCCCACCCTGGCAGCCGGTTACGGCCGAACTCGTAGCTCGTGCCGTCGCGCAGCGTCACCCGCCAGTAGTCGGTGTTGTACGTCCCCGAACCGTTGTTGGCGTTCTCGACGTGGGTGATCACCTCGCCGTTGTCCGACTCCGGCTTCCACACCTCCTTCGCCGCGTCCCACACCAGCGCCGTCGACGAGCCATTCAACGACAGCGTCAGCATCGGACCGTCGTAGCAACGGTCCGGCGTCTTCACCGGAGACGCGCTGCCACCCGGGTCGTCCATGCACGACGCGAACGTCTGCTCCACGAACGAACGCGGCGTGGACCAACCGTCACCCACCCACGAGGCCTGCGCGTTCGTCGACGCCGTCTGCCCGTCCACACTGCCCGAGTCGTACGACAACGCCACCGGCGGCACCAGATCCGAGGCCACCGGCGGCACACTGATCGGATACGAGTACGTGAACGACCCCGTACTTCCACCACCGCTCCACGAACCCGACGGCTTCAGATCCGTGGCCGCATACGTGCCACCCTTACCGCCCTCCTCGCCGGCAGCCGCGACGGCCGCCAACACGGTCAGGCCGCCCGCCGCCCGGGAACCCGCGTCCGTCGTCATCGGCACCTCCGCCGACACCGACCTCGCCCCGGCGTCATTCGTCGACACCAACGGCGACGGCACCCGGCACTCGCTCGCCGCCGGCGTCGTCAGCACACACGACGGCAGACGCACCAGGCGCAACCGCGACCCGTAGTTACCGCCGAACGCCTCGGCGAACCCCGCGTAGTCCACGCCGACCCGAACCGCCCCCGAGGCTACGTCCGGAGTCACCGACAGCAGCACACCGTCTACCCCGGCAGCCTCGGCGGCCTTGCGGTCAGCGACCTTCACCGCCAGGGTGCGCGGGCCCGTCTTCTCCCCCGCTGGCTGAACCCACACCGGCGCATCCGCCACACGTGCCTTCGCCGCAGCCGCGCCCCGCGCCCCAACAAGCGGTGCGGCCGGCAGGTCGACCTTCGCGGAAACGGCCTTCGGCCACGCCGTACGCGTCGGCCGGTACGTCGACTTCGCGTCATCAGGCGGCGTGACGAACCTCGTCGGCAACGGCTTCACACCCTTGACCGACTGCCCCGGCGACGTCGCCGGGGCCTTCGCCACCTCCGGCCCCTTCGGCTTCGCCACCGCCGGCGCACCCGACAACAAGCCCGCCGCCACAGACATGGCCACGACAGTCGCGGCCAGACGTCTAGGACGTGTGAGCAGGCGTAATCCCCCGTAGACGGTCATGCAGACCTCACCTCTGCCCGATGAAATGGAAACCACGCAGGGTGATGGGTCGCGCACCCCCGTGGCGCGAACAATGTTTCATGTCCGACCGTCCACAAGGTCACGACACGGTAACGATGATCAGCCGCCAAAGCCCTCAAATGCGCTCCACTGAACGTCAAAGGGACGGCGTCGAGGACCCTCGGGCGTTTCCCGCAGCCGGCCACGCCTGCTTCACTGTGGCCGCTCGATCGGGCGCACCCACGCGCTCACGTCACTCACGGGGAGTACTTGACATGATCAGGAGACGACTGCGCCTACGCGCCGTCGCATCGGGCGCGGTGGCCGCCGTCGCCATCGCCACGGCCACGGTGCCGCTCGCCATACCAGCCGCCGCCGCACCGGCAGCGCCGAAGCCCGCCGTCGATCCGAAGAAGGCACTCGGCGTCGACGCGGCCCTGGCGCAGGCCAAGCGGACCGGTAAGCAGGTCGAGGCGACCGCCGCCGGCACCTCGACGGAGAAGCTGACCGCCCTTCCGAACGGCCAGATCCTGCTCAGCCAGAGCGCGGTGCCGAACCGCAAGCGCGTGGGCGCCGACTGGAAGCAACTGGACCCCACCCTGTACCGGCGGGCCGACGGCGCCGTCACCGCGACCACCACCACACACGACATCACGCTGTCGGCCGGCGGCAGCGGGCCGATGGCACACCTGGTCAGCGGCGACCGGTCACTCACCCTGACCGCCCCCGTCGCGCTGCCGACCCCCACGCTCGCCGGGCCGACGGCGACGTACCCCAACGTCCTTCCCGGTGTGGACCTGACCGTGACGGTCAACGCCCAAGGCGGGTTCTCCCACGTCTTCGTGGTCAAGGACGCGACAGCGGCGAAGAACCCGAAGCTGGCCACGCTCGAGTTGGCCACCACCGCCAAGGGGTTCACCCTCGACGCCGACGCGGTCGGCAACATCAGCGGTCGGGACCGCACCGGCGATGCGGTCATCACCGCGCCGGCCCCGACCATGTGGGACTCCTCGGCAGCTGCCACCACCGCCCCGACCGGGCGCAGTAGCGCCGCGTCGACGACCGCGGCCCCGGGCCGGGCGGCTCGCACCGCCGCCATCGGGGTCTCCGTCTCCCCCGGCAAGCTCGCTCTCAAGCCCGACCGCAAGCTGCTCACCGATGCCGCGACCGTCTACCCGGTCTACATCGATCCCAGCTTCAACTGGAGCGTCACCGGACCGCGGATGTCCGGCTGGTCCAGCATCTCGTACCAGCACCAGTCGACGAACTACTGGAACAACACGCCCGACCCGCAGGGTCGGATGCAGGTGGGCAACTCCGGCGAGCAGCGCTCGAACACGCTCATCAACTTCCCGGTGCCGTACAGCACCCTCACGGGCGCGACGATCAACGACGCTACGTTCAAGATCACTAACACCTGGTCGTGGAGCTGCACCAAGAAGACGGTAAACGTCTACGCCCCCGCGACGACGTTGTCGAAGTCGAACGCCAGCTGGGACTACTGGGAGGACCAGAGCAAGGGCCCCCTCGCCGCGTCCGGGAGCTTCGCCTACGGCTACAGCGGCTGTAGCGCCCAGGGCGTGTCCTTCAACATCACCGACCAGATCAAGACCGACGTCGCCAACAAGAAGGCCACCCGGACCCTGTGGATGATCGGCGGCAACGAGGCCAGCGACGATGAGAGCTGGAAGGAATTCCTGGAGACCAGCCCCACGCTGGAAATCCGCTTCAACCACAAGCCCAACAAGCCGACCGGCATGACCACCTCACCGCGCACCGCCTGCGGCGGTGGGTCGATGGTCGGCGACAACCCGGTCTACCTGTACGCCCCGGTTTCCGACCCCGACGGCGGCACCCTCGGCGTGAGCTTCAAGCTCTGGAAGACCTCCGACTCCGCGCAGACCGCCCTGGCATCCTCCAACCCGAACCTGCTCACGTACTCGTCCGGCAGCACGGGCGTGCTGATCGTGCCGGTCGCCACGCTGCGCTCCGCCGCGGGCGGCGCCATCACCAGCTTCTCCTGGAAGGTCCAGGCGACCGACTTCGGGGCGTCCAGCGACTGGTCGACGACCTGCAGCTTCACCTACGACCCCACCCGGACCGGCGCTCCCGACATCAGCCAGCCGCAGGGGCAGTCGAAGATCGGCGAAGAGGTCAGCTTCGCCATCACGCCGCCGAGCACCGGTACCCAGCCGGCCAGCTACAGCTACCAGCTCAACGGCCTGCCCCCGGTCAGCATCTCCGCCTCCGCCGGCACCGCCTCGGTGGTCGTGACGCCGACCCGGTTCACCAACACCCTCGCCGTGACCAGCCTGTCGACCGGTGGGAACTTCGGCGAGACCGCCACCATCACCTTCAACGCGGATCCCGCCGACACGGCGGCTGACGCGGACCTCACCGGTGACGGTGTTGCCGACCTGCTGACCATCGGCGCCCGCAACGGGCTGCCCGCCGGCCTCTGGCTGGGCACGGGCATGAACAGCGGCGCGGTACGCACCACGGTCAACGACCTCGGCGCACGGGGCAACGGGGTCACCGGCAACGAGGACCCGTCCGACTTCAACAACGGCCAGGCCATCTCCGGCCACTTCTTCGGCTCCGGTCTGCAGGACGTCCTCGTCTACTACACCGGGGGCGTCAACGCGGGCAACGGCATCGTCCTGCGGGGCAGCGGCGACGGCTCGGTCATCCAGCCGTACAACAACCAGGTGAGCGTCTCCGGCGAACTGCTTGTCGACAGCAACGGCAACGCTCCGCTGCAGTTGGCAAACGCCGGCGACTCCCGAGCGACCGGAAGCACCATCCCGGACCTGATCGGCACCAGCGGCGACGCGACGAACGGGTACTTCCTCAACTACTACCCGATGGCCTTCGCGGCCGGCCTCTACTACTACGCGGGCAGCACCACGACGCTCACCCCGGCCGGTGGCGTGGACTGGAACAACTGGACGATTGCCACCGCCCAGGTCAGCGGTGGCACCGCCATGTTCCTCTGGAACAGCAGCACCGGCGCCCTGCACCTGTGGACGAACCTGGCGTACAACCAGGACACCAACCAGCTCACCTACACGCCGTACACGCTCTCGACCAACTGGAACCGGGGCGCGTCGCTGGCCCTGCGGGCCGCCGACGCCAACTCCGACGGCACTCCCGACCTGTGGAGCGTCGGCGGCAACGGCCTGACCACGGCGTACCTGGTGAGCGGCCTGGGCACCACGCCCACCATCGCCACCCAGCAGGCGCAGGGCCTGGTCACCGCCAAGCACACCTGGCCGCTCGACGACGGCACGGCCGGAGCGTCCGCGGCCACCGCCGGCGACATCACCGGTGGCAGCACTCTCACCGGCACCGGCAACGCGTACTGGCACGAGGGTGACCTCTTCAGCCCGGACCTGCGGCTCAACAGCGATGCCACCGGCACGGGCGTGGACGCCAACGGCACCGGCAGCCTGGTCAGCGCCGCCAGTCCGGTGCTGGTCGACACCACCAGGTCGTTCAGCGTCGCCGCCTGGGTGAAGCCCACCACCGCCGGAAAGATCATCCTTTCCGAGGAGGGATCGCGCTCGGCCCGGTTCATCCTCTGGCAGGAGCAGAGCGACAACACCTGGCGGTTCGGGATGGCCCGATCCGACAGCGACGCCTGGGCGTACGACCAGGCCATCAGCGCGCCCAACGCCCAGCTCGGAGTCTGGACACACCTGGTAGCCACCTACAACGCGACCACGAGCACGATGGCCCTGTACGTCAACAACAACCTCGCTGGCACGGCACAGCACGCCGCAGCCGTGTCCTGGCCCAGCACCGGTCGTTTCGTGATCGGTCACTACCGCTACAAGGGCGCGCCGAGTTCGTACTACTCGGGTCAGGTCAGCAACGTGCAGCACTGGGACCGGGCTCTGAACCCGGCCGAGGCCACCGCGCCGGGCAACTACGCCCAGATGCTCATCGCACCAAACGTCCGCGACATCACCGGCGACGGCCGGGGCGACATGCTGGTCAGGCAGGGCAACGGCGACGTGCTGCTGCGCCGCGGAACGAACCTGGACGGCACGCTCACGTTCGATGCCGGCGTGGTGGTGTGCGGCAAGTGCGGCGGTTACGACTCGTTCAACATGGCCGACGCCAACAATGACGGCAAGTTGGACTTCTTCATGCGGCAGATCAGCACCGGTGACATGTACGTCTATACGAACACGGTCGCCAGCGGCGACCCGGTCTGGGGTGGCCGCCAGCTGGTCTGTGGCAAATGCCTCAACTTCGGCCTGTCCGACCTGGGCGACGTGAACCGGGACGGCAAGACCGACCTGTTCGTCAAAGAAAACAGCACCGGGAACATGTACGCATACCTGGGCAGCGGTACTCCAGGCGGCGAAGTCACCTGGAGTACCCGGATCATGCTCTGCGAATTGTGCGGCGGGTACGATCAGGCGAGCGTCGAGGACGCCAACAACGACGGCAAGACTGACTTGATCATGCGCAATGCCAGCACCGGCGACATGTGGGTCTACCCCAACACGGCCGCCAGCGGAACGCCGGCCTGGGGTCCCCGTGTCCTGGTCTGCGGCAAGTGCAAGGACTTCGATATGAGTAGCCTCGGCGACGTCACCAACGACGGGAAGATGGATCTCATGGTCCGTCGCAGGAGCAACGGCACCCTGGCCCTCTACCCGGGCAACGGCGCCCCCGGCACCGTCACCTGGGCCTCGCCCACGCTGATGTAGAACCGAACACGATGTAACCCGAATGGCCGGAACCCCCCCCCGGGCACCGCGAACTGCGGTACCCGGGGGGTTCGCCTATGCGGGCTGAGCCGGAGGGAGTAGAGGTCAGACCAGGCCGGCGTCGCGGAGGAGCTGCCACAGGCCGGCGCCGTCGGGCGCGGACAGCCACTTCTGCCCCACCGGCCCCGAGGACGGCCGTCCGGCCGGGGCGGGCAGGCTACCGGCCAGCACCGACTGGGTCGGGGACAGCCGACGGATCGCCACCCCGGCGACGTTCTCCGGGTGGGCGGCGGCGAACTCGCGGTAGATCTCCTGGTCGTGCTGGCCGTCGTCGCCGACCAGGAGCCAGCGCACGTCGGGGAACTCCTTGGCGAGCCGCGCGAGAGTGGAACGCTTGTGCTCCATGCCGCTGCGGAACCAACGGTCGGCGGTCGGACCCCAGTCGGTGAGCAGCAGCGGACCGGCCGGGTAGAGGTGCCGGGACAGGAACCGCGTCAACGTCGGCGCGACGTTCCACGCGCCGGTGGAGAGGTAGAAGACCGGGGCGCCGGGGTGCGCGGTGACCAGTCGCTCGTAGAGCACCGCCATGCCGGGTACGGCGGCGCGGGCGTGCTCGTCGAGAACGAAGGTGTTCCACGCGGCGAGCAGGGGTCGGGGCAGCGCCGTCACCATCACCGTGTCGTCGATGTCGGAGAGGATGCCGAACTTGACCTCCGGGTCGAGGATGCGCACGGGGGCGTCGACGGGCTCGGCGTCGGGGACGCTGAGGCGTACGGTGCCCCAGCCGGGTGGCAGGTCGGCCTCGACGAGCGTGTCGACGAAACCGCTGCGGTCGGCCTGGGCCTCGTGCCGTACCCCGCCGGCCTCGATCTGCACCGTTACGTGCTTGGCGGGCAGGGTGGTGAAGCTGCGCCAGCCACGCACCTTGTCCAGCCGACCCCGCTGGCGGTTGTCCGGACGGCCCAGCAGCACCCGGCACATCACACGTACCCAGCCCGGCCGGCCGTAGCCGGTGTAGGCGACGATGTTCATCCGCCAGCCGGTGCGGCGCAGCCGACGCTCCACGAGCTGGTGCACGGCGTCTTCGATCCGCGCGGCCCGGTGCAGATTCGGCACGGCAAGTTCGCCGGCGGGTGTGGGTGGCACGCGCCAACCCTGCCACACGTCGTCGGCGACGGCCACGCGAGCGGGTCCGAACCGCAGCCCGCCAGCCAGGTCGTACTGCGCCGAAGCGGCCCGACCGACCGTCGGTCCGTGAAACACTCCGGTCGGGACGACGACGGGGGCGTGGTCGTGTCGCATCCAGAGCAGCACCGCGGGCGGTGGCGTCCGCGACTTGACCGGCCGGCGCTCGTCGCGCTGCTGTTCGGGCTGGTCGGCATCGGGTACCGGCTGGTCCTGACGCTGTACACCGTCCCGGTGTCGAACAGCGACGAGGCGACCTTCGGGCTGGCCGCCCTGCACATCGGGCAGCGCCGGGAACACCCCGTCTTCCTCTACGGCCAGCACTACATGGGGATGCTGGAGTCGTACCTGGCGGCGCCCCTGCTCGCGGTCTTCGGGCCGAGCTGGCCGGTGCTGCGGCTGCCGATGCTGGCCCTGTACGCGGTCTTCCTCTACCTGGTGTACGCGCTCACCCGCCGGCTCTACCCGCCGTGGTTCGCCGTCCTCGTCGTCGGACTGCTGGCGCTGGGACCCGAGCGGGTGGTGCGTGACCAGCTCACCGTGGTCGGCGGTCGGCCGGAGGTCAAACCGGCGGTGCTGCTGATGCTGCTGATCGTCGTGGGGCTGGCCGCCGGGTCGGTGCGCCACCGTCGGCTGGCCGTCGCGCTGTTCGGGCTGCTGGCCGGGCTGGCCGCCTGGTCGGACTGGCTGATCCTGCCGTACCTGGCGGTGGCCGTGCTGGCCCTGCTCTGGGCGGTGCGGCGGGAACTGCTCGGCTGGGCCGGGCTGCTGCTGGTGGCGGGTTTCGTGGTCGGGATCGCGCCGATGATCGTCGACAACCTGCGTGCCGGGCCGGGTGAGGACTCGCTGACGGTGTTCCGGGAGGTCAGCACCAAGGCCGGCCCGCTGCCACCGTGGTCGGACCGGATCCGGGGCGGCCTGTTGGAGGGAGTGCCGCTGGCGCACGGGCTCTGCCCGGTCGACGGCTGCGGTCGCTGGCAGCAGTGGTTCGGACTGCTCTACCCGGCGCTGCTGGTGGCCGCCGCGGCGCTCGCGCTCGTCGCGTACCGCCGGGCCGTGGGCACGACACCCGGCGAGCCCGCCGCCGGCACCCTGCGCGGCGGCCGGGCCGAGGGCACGCCACGGGCCGCGCGGGTCGGGCCGGTGGTGCAGCTCGCGCTGGTCGTCGGGGCGGCGTTGACCCTGCTGTCGTACGTGCGCAGTCCGCTCGCCGCGACCAGTCCGCTGGACAACGCCCGCTACCTGTCGGTGCTGCAACTGTCGCTGCCGGCGGTGCTCTGGCCGCTCTGGGCGGCGGCCGTGGCCGGCTGGCGGGGCACGGTGGGCGTGCTCGGCCGGCTGACCGGCGCGCTGGCCGCCGCCGTGCTGGCGGCGCTGACCGCGACGACGCTGGTGGTCACCGTGCTCTTCGCGGTCAGCGGCGCCGCCGCGTCGCGGACCGAGGAGCGCCAGGCCCGGGAGTTGGCCGCCGCGCTGCGCGCCGACGGACCCCACGAGGTGTACGGGGACTACTGGACCTGCAACCGGCTGATCTTCAACACCGACGAGGCGGTGGTCTGCGGGGTGCTCGACGGCGACCTGTCCCCGGGGCAGAACCGCTACCGGCCGTACTGGCGGCAGGTCGGGCGGGCCGCGCGGCCCGGCTACGTGGTGGAGGTCGACTCGCCGATGGACCGGCGGCTGCGCCGGCTGCTCGCCGACCGACCCGACGCCGCACCGGTCCGCGAGGTGGGTGGCTATCGCGTGTACCACCCCGACACCCCGGTGCGGCCCTGGCGCTGAGCACGGGTCGTACGCTGGCCGGGCCGCCGCCGTACGCCGTCCGAGGAGACCCGATGCTCATCCTGCTGCCGCCCTCGGAGGGCAAGGCCGACGCCGGCACCGGACGGCGGTGGACGCCGGACAAGCTGTCACTGCCGGAGCTGAACCCGGCCCGCGAGCGGGTGCTCGACGCGCTCGTGGCGCTCAGCGCCGGGCCGGACGAGGAGGCGGCGTTGGCCGCGCTCGGGCTCAGCGACGGTCAGCGCGGCGAGCTGCGCCGCAACGCCCGGCTGCGGGAGGCGGCGACCGCCCCGGCCGAGCGGCTCTACACCGGGGTGCTGTACGAGGCGCTGGAGCTGGCCACGCTGCCACCGGCGGCGCTGCGGGCGGCCCGCCGGTCGATCCTCATCAGCTCCGGCCTGTGGGGCGCGGTACGCCTCGCCGACCGGATTCCGCCGTACCGCTGCCCGATCGGCGTCCGCCTGCCGGAGGTCGGGGCGCTGTCGGCGTACTGGCGCAGGGAGTTGACGCCGGTCCTGGCCGGCGCGGCCGGTCGGGGCCCGGTGCTGGACCTGCGCTCCGGCGCGTACGCGGCCACCTGGACGCCGCGCGGTGAGCTGGCCGAACGGACGGTCACCGTGCGGGTGCTGCACGAGCGGGAGGTCGACGGTGTGCCCGTCCGCTCGGTCGTGAGCCACTTCAACAAGGCGACCAAGGGGCGGCTGGTGCGGGATCTGCTCCTCACCGGCGCGAAGCCGCGCACCGCCCGGGAGTTGGTCGGCGCCCTGCGCGAGCTGAAGCACACCGTGGTGGAGGAACCGGCCGCCGCCGGGCGGGTCCGGCAGGTGGATCTGGTGGTCACCGAGCTGTAGCGCAGCGGGAGCCGCAAGATTTGCTCAAGGCTGGGCGGGACACATTCCGTAACGGCCGCGCAGGGGCCACGGTAGGGGAACCCAGACTCCGACGAGGGAGCCCCCGTTGGCCCGCGATCCCGCCCTGCTCGACCGGCCCCGCCCACCGGCGACGCCACCCCCGCTGGACTGGCTGACCCTGGGCGACGCGTTCGAGGCGTCCTGCCTGCTGCGCTGCACCGCGCCTCCGACGGGCGCCCGGTCGAGCGCCCCGCCACCGGCGCTCGCGCCGGGGGTCGAGTTCAACCGGGAGGACGCCGCGCAGCGGATGCGCCAGCTGCTCGCCCGCCTCGACATTCCGGTCACCCAGGAGGTGACGGTCGGCGGACTCCGCCGCCGCTACGAGGTGCACCGGCTGTGGGTGCCGCCGGAGCACCGGGGCACGTACGGCCGGCTGATGGATGCCGGCTGGTGGCAGGGACGTCGGGAGCTGTTGGGCGGTCCCCTGCCGGGCGCCTCGCCGGCCCGCCGCCGGTGGGTGTCCCGCCTCGCGGCGGCGGCCTGGCGGTCGGCGCTGCTGGCCGGCGGGCGGCACGTGCGCCGGCACATCCTCGGTGTGCGGCTCACCGACCGGGAGTTGGCCGCCGTGCTGATCCGCGGCGCGGCCGTGCTCGACGTGCCGGCCGTACTCCGCCCGGGCACCGGTTGTTTCCTGGTGAGCGTGGCCGACGGGCCGGACCGGGAGCGCATCCTGCACAGCGCGTCGTTGGAGCCGGCGCGCGCCGCGGTGTCGACGCCGGGCCGCCGCCCGGTCTGCTGAGCGCAGGCCCGTACCGGCGGTACTGACGGGTGCGGGCTTGCGCCTGCCCGTCGGAGCGCGCACAGTGCACCGCGTGGGTCGTACCTCGTCTCCTCGGGCCGGTCGACGCCGCCCGGGAGCGGCGGCGCTGGCGCTGGTCGTGGCCCTGACCGTCGCCGGCTGCCGGGACGACCCGGCCGAGCCGGTGGAGATCCGGATCGCCACCGGCAGCCCCACCGCCGTCTACTACGCGTTCGGGCAGTCCCTCGCGACCATCCTCAACCGCGAACTGCCCGGGGTACGGGCCAGCGTGGTGATCACCGCGGCCTCGGCGGAGAACGTCCGCCTGGTCGGCTCGGGGGCCGCCGAGCTGGGTTTCACCCAGGCCGACGTGCTGCCCACCAGCCCGACGCAGAGCCCCTCGGTGGACGCGGTGGCCCGGGTGTACGACGACCAACTGCACCTGGTCACGACCGACGGCGGGCCGGTCCGTACGGTCGGCGACCTGCGGGGTCGGCGGGTCTCGGTGGGCGCGGCCGGCTCCGGCACCGAGATCACCGCCAGCCGGCTGCTGGAGGTGGCCCGGCTCGGCGGCGACGCGGTACGCCGGGAACGGCTCGGCCTGGACGACTCGGTGACCGCCCTGCGCTCGGGACGCATCGACGCGTTCTTCTTCTCCGGTGGTCTGCCGGTGCGGGGCATCGAGGAGCTGGCCGGGCGCAGCGCCACCCGGATCGTCGACCTGGGCGAGTGGACGGAGCCGTTGCGTGCCCGCTACGGGCAGGTCTACGTCTCCCGGGACATCCCCCGCTCGGTGTACGGGATTAACCCGGTGACCACGGTCGCCGACCCGAACTATCTGATCGTGCGGGCCGACCTGCCGGAGCCGCTGGTCCGGGACGTGACCCGACTGCTGATGGAGCGCCGGGCCGAACTGGGCGCGGCACATCCGGCGGCGGGACGGATGAGCCCCCGCTCGGCGATCGCCACCGCGCCGCTGCCGCTGCACCCGGGCGCCGCCGCCTGGTACCGGGCCGCCAAGCCCTGAGCTGCCGGGTCGCCGCAGCGGGCACGCGGCCTGAGTCGCCGGTCCGCTAGCGCGCCGGGGTGGGCCACCGGTCGGCGGCCGGGTCCCCGTCCCCGTCCAGCGGCTCTTCCGCCGGCTCGGCGGCCGGGAACCACAGGCCGGCGACCAGCCCGCGCGGGGTGCCCGCTCGCATGGTGAGCCGCCCGTCGGAGGCGTCCACCAGCACGGCGGCGATGGTCAGGCCGAGCCCGGCGCCGTCGACGTTCTGCGCGTCCGGGGCCCGCCAGAACCGCTCGGTGGCCTGGCGGAGTTGACTCTCGGTCATTCCCGGGCCGGTGTCGCGCACCTCCAACAGGACCCCGCCGTCCCGGCGGGCCACGGTCACCGTCACCGCCCCGCCGGCCCCGCTGAACTTCACCGCGTTGTCGATCAGCGCGTCCAGCGCCTGGTCGACAGCGGTCGGCACGGTCCGCGCGTACGCCGGGGCGTCGCTCGTGGCCAGCCGCAGCGCGACCGACCGGTGCCGGGCCAACGGCGCCCACGCGGCCACCCGGGACGCGGCCACGGCGGCGGCGTCCACGGTCACCCGCTCGTTCTCCTCCCGTTCGGCGCGGGCCAGGGTGAGCAGCGCGTCGAGCACCAGCGCCAACCGGTCGGTCTCCTCCAGCGCCAGTTGGTGCTCGGAGCGCCCGTCCGCGTCGGTGAGGCTGGGACCCAGCTCCTCCACCCGCAGCCGCAGCGCGGTGAGCGGGTTGCGCAGCTGATGGCTGGCATGTGCGACGAACGCGCGCTGTCGGTCCATCACGTCGGAGACCACGTCGGCCATGTGGTTGAAGCTGGCCGCGAGTCGGCGCAGCTCCGGCGGGCCGAGCCGGTGCTGCACGCGCGCGCCCCGGTCGCCCTCGGCGATCTCGTGGGTGACCGCGTCCAGCTCGGTCACCGGGCGCAGCACCCAACCGGCCAGCCCGAACGCGGTGAGCACGCAGGCCAGCACGACGAGCAGGCCGGCCATGGTCAGCAGCAGCCACCAGATGCTCACGACCCGGCGGATCTCGCCGGCCGGGGTCACGATCACCACCGCGCCGAGGACCTCACCGCCGTCGTTGATGGGCACCGCCACCACCACCGGCCCCGCCGACCACGGCCAGACCGACTCCGGCGCGCTGGCCTGCTGGCCGGACAGCGCGACGTCCAGCACCGTGGCGGTCCCCGTGGACTGCCAGCTCGCCGAGTCGACGACGATGCCCCGGTCCCGGTCGACGACCGCCGCGCCGATCCCGTACAGCTCGTCGTAGCTGCGCAGCTCCGCCCCGATCGGGCCGGGCTCGCCGCCGCGCAGCGTCGGCCCGGCCAGCGAGGCGAACCGGGTGGCGTCGGCGAGCCGGTCGGCGCGCACCCGCTCGGTCTCGCTTCTGGCCAGGGTGACGGCGAGCGGGCTCTCCAACGCGATGAGGACGAGCACCATCAGCAGCAGATAACTGATCACCAGGCGACGGCGCACGGCGCCCCCTCACGCATCGCGCAGCCGGTAGCCGACCCCGCGGACGGTCTCCACCAGCCGCGCGTCGCCCAGCTTGCCGCGCAACGACCCGACATGCACCTCGACGGTGTGCCGGTCGGCCCAGGTGGTGCCCCAGGCGTCGAGCAGGATGCGGTCGCGGGGCACCGCCACCCCCGGCTGGCGGGCCAGCGACAGCAGCACGTCGAACTCCTTGCGGGTCAGCGTCACCGCGCGCCCCGCCACCGTCACCGTGCGGGCGGCCACGTCGATGCGCACCGCCCCCGCCTCGATCAGGTGCCGCTCGGGGGCGGCATTGGCGGCCCGGCGCAGCACCGCCTCGATCCGGGCCTGCAACTCGACCATCGAGAACGGTTTGACCACGTAGTCGTCCGCGCCCAGGCGCAGCCCGAGGACCCGGTCGCGCTCCTCACCCCGCGCGGTCACCGCGATGATGCCGAGCTGGCTGCTGCGCCGGCGCAGCTCCCGACACACCTCGGTGCCGTCGCCGTCGGGCAGGGTCAGATCCAGCAGCACCAGGTCGCAGGGGGCGGCGGAGAGCGCCGCGGCGACGGTGGCGGCGTGCTCGACCTGGTAGCCACGACGGGTCAGGGCGGAGGAGAGCGCGGCGGCCACCCGGCGGTCGTCCTCCACCAGCAGGATCCGCACCGTGCCCCCATCCGTCGCAGCCGTCCTGCGAATGGTGGCAGAAGGCCGCCGCGAGCGGGAGGGCCGGCTCCGGTCAGGCCCTACAGACCGAACGTGTCGTCGGCGACCGCGTCCCGCACGCCGTCGGTGAAGCCGCGGAAACCGGGGTCGTCGTGCCGGGCGGGCACGCTGGTGACGTTGACGCCGCTGGCCTGGGTGACGGCGTCGACCAGGGGCGGAAAGTCGATCTCGGCATCGTCGAAGGCGTCGTCGTCCGCCTCGGCCAGGTTGATCACGTGCTGCACGTCGTCCGACGGGGTGTCCGGGTCCTCGGCCCACTCGCCGCCGGCCCGGTAGCACTCGTCGTACAGCCCGCGCTGGGTGTCGGTCCAGTCGTCGTCGTAGCTCGCCATCGTCCATCCCCTTCCGGCGGGTCAACCTGAGCATGACGGGCGGCGGCCGACGTCGGCGGCGGTACGGCCGAAACGTGGGCGACGTAGTCTGCGGAGGTGATCTACAAGCTGTTGCCGACCGTCGAGTGGGACGACGCCCGGGTCGCCGGCGCCGTCGCCGGCTCGGCCCTGGACCACCAGGACGGTTTCATCCACCTCTCCGCCGCCGACCAGGTGGTGGAGACGGCCCGCCGGCACTTCACCGGCGTCACCGGCCTCACCCTGCTGGGCGTGGACGAGGGTCGGCTGGCCGACGCCCTGCGCTGGGAGCCGTCGCGCGGCGGGCAGCTCTTCCCCCACCTGTACGGGCCGCTGCCGCTGAGCGCGGTGGTGACGGCACGGGCGTTGCCGGCGGACACTCCGGTCGCCGACGCGGTCGCCGCCCTGCTCGACTGAGTCACACCCCTTCGCCGCCGACACGACCGCGCCCGGTCCGACAGGTGTCGGGCCGGGCGCGGGACGTGGTGCGCGGTCAGCGGCAGAGCCGGGTGATCTCCTCGGCGAACCGGTCCATCGGGTTGGCCTCCGCCGGCCCCAACAGGTAGGTCTTCAGGTCGCGGCGTGCCTCCGTCATCGGGTCGTCGCCGGCCCGGGTCACCGCCACGATCTTCTCCAGCTCACCGCAGTCGGCGGAGAGCAGGTACGCGGCCCGCGCGGTCGGGTACTCCCGACGGAACTCGTCCTCCGGCAGGCCGGCCGGGTTGGCCACCACGTACGGCCGCTGACTCTGCACGAAGTCCGAGACCACACTGGACACGTCGCTGATCAGCAGGTCGGTCTGGTTGAAGCAGTCGAACAGCCCGGGGGTACGGCCGGTCACCACGACGTGCGCGGTGCCGTCCAGGGAGGCCGCGTTGGGGTTTCCACCGGCGGAGCGGATCGCCTCGACGATCCGGTCGTGCACCGCCTTGGCCGCCTTGGACCGGGACCCGGTGAGCGGGTGCGGCTTGTAGACCAGACGCACCCCGGGGTTGCTCGCCAGCAGGCCCTTGACGATCCGCTCACCCATCAACACCAGCGAGGTGTGGTACGGGTCGTCGTCGAGCCAGCCCTCCCAGGTGGGCGCGTAGAGCACGGTGAACGGACGGTCCACCGACTCGGCCCCGAAGGTGTGCACGCCGGCCAACTGCGGCCGGCCGATCTCCACGATGTCCGAGTCGAGCACGCCCACCCCGGCACGGGCGTACCGCTCCCGACCGGCCAGGCCCGCCACCCACACCTCGTCGTACACCTTGCTGTAGGGGTTGACGCTGGCCTGCTTGTCGCTGTCGCCGTGCCCCACGAAGACGTGCTTCATGCCGGGCTCGCGCAGCATGTGAATGTTCGCGCCGACGTTCGCGGCGTAGAGGGCGGCGCGGACGCTGCCGAGTTCGAGGTTCATGAAGTCCACCCCGGCCGGTACGCAGAGCACCGGCAGCCGGGTGTCGGCCAGCTCGAAGAACGCCTCCCGGCTGCGCATCAGCACCACCGCGCGCTGGTTCAGCGCCTCGGTCGGGGCGAGCCACATGTTGGCCTGGTAGACGTCCTTGGCCGGGCCGGCGAAGTAGAGCGCCACCTCGGGCCGGTGGGTGTCGAGCCAGCGCTGCACGGCCGGCATCAGCGGTCCCTGGCCGGAGCCTCGACCGCGCAGCCACGTCACGGCGATGATCGCGCCCACCACCCCGGTCGCCGCCACCGTCAGAGCGGCGGCGACGAAGTACGGCGTCGGCTCGTGCCGCACGGCGGCGACCACCGCGGCCGGGACCAGCAGGAGGTTCAGCAGAGGCATCCGGTCCCCCGCGACGGCTGCCGCCCAGGCCGGCGGGCGGGGGGCCGAGCGCAGGGGGCCCAGCTCGATGTTGCGGACCAGGGCGGACTGCGGGTTACGACGGTCGATCATGGTGGAGAGCGCGCCCGCGAAGACCGAGACGACCCACACCGCCGCCGGCAGGATCAGCAGGAAGCTCAACTCGACGCCGTCGAGCTCGACCTGGGCGGCGACCAGCAGCACGGCCGACAGGTCACGGGTCAGCTGCCGGTAGGAGAAGTTCAGGCCGACCTTCTCCAGCAGCAGCTGCGACGGCGGGGACCAGCGGGCGGCGGCGAACTCCCCGACCACCGCCGCCAGCCCGGCGACGGCGAACAGGCCGACCCAACCGAAGACTCCTGCGACGAGCATGACCAGGTAGGCCAGCACCAGCAGCGCGCTGCGGGCGGCCACTCCGATGCGTCCTGTCAACGTGCCGAACAACGAGTTCGCTCCCTACGATTTTCGAGGTGGACGCATGCCCGTGGTGCGTCGATGACACTCCCCGTCGCGCATGACCTACCGCGCGGCCGGAGCGGCGGGCCACGGATGTGGTGATCCACACCCCGTACGGCGGGCGGTAGTGATGACTGCGACCTTAACGCGAAGACACCCAGCGGTGTCGCTCGGGTATCGGGCGCACATTTCGGTCACCGCACCGAAACTGCCGGTGCCGCATTGTCGCGGCACCGGCAGACCCAGGGGCGGAATGCTCAGCCGACCCGCCGGAAACACGTCATCGCTCCGGGCTTGCCACGCTTCGCGAACTCCTGGTAGCCGAGCTGCGGCGCCAGGTCACGGGCGTACTGGTTGCCGTTGTAGACGCAGATGGTGCCCACATCCAACCGATCGAGCGCCGGTGCCAACTCCGCCGGCGTCGCGGTGGTGGCGCCGTCGGCGAAGCTGGCGAGCAGCAGCCGGTCCTTGGCGAACTGGGAGTTGAGGTCGTACTCGACGAGGTAGAAGTCACGCGGTAGGACGACCCGAACCTGGCTGGTGACGACGAGCGAGGTCCGCATGATGGTCTTCGGCGCCAGCAGCAGGCCCGCGGGCCGGTCCAACCCCTTGATCCAGAAAGCGATCGACTGGCGCTGCTGCGGCAGCTTCCAGGTGGGCCGCTCGTGCACGTCGACCCAGCTCTTGGCGGACCACATCGGGGTGGCGAAGAGCGCGAACGAGGCGACCAGCAGCACCGCGATCCCACCGGACGCCGCACGACGCAGCACCGGCGTGGGGGCCGGCACGCGAACCGTGCAGAGCAGCCCGATCAGGGTCGGCAGGGCGAGCAGCCACGGCACCCGCCACAGCACGACCGAGATGCCGCTGAGCGCGCTCAACGTCTCCAGCACACCGGGGACGAACAGCACGCTCAGCGCCAGGGTCGCGCCGGCGGTGAGCAGCGCGGGCGTACGCCGACGGGCCAGCAGTGGGCCGCACCAGAGCGCCAGGCCGGAGATCACGCCGACCACGCCGAACAGCAGGGTCCGCTTGTAGGTGTACGCCGCGTCGAAGAAGGCGTCGTCCGCGCCGTCGGCGCTCAGGCCGCCGAGCAGGATCCGGGACACCACCAGGGACCCGATCGGGTACGTGAGGGCGGCCACCGCCGCCACCACGGCGAGCTTCCAGCGCCCGACCAGCACCATGGCGAAACCGGCGGCCCCGACCAGCATCGGCAGGATGATCGCGGCGGTGTTGGTGAGTCCGATGGCGGTGATCGAGAGCGCCACGATGAGCAGCAGGCTCCGCCGGGTACGCCGGTCGAACCACTCGGTCAGGTAGAGCCACATCAGCGGGATGACGGCCGAGACGAACATGCCCTTGCCCTCGTAGAGCCGGGGCAGGTGGAAGGTGCCCAGCGCGGCGTCCCCACCGGCGACCAGGTACAGGTACGCGACGGCGACCGTGAAGGCGAGCACCGGCCGCCGGGGTGCCCAGCGCTGGGTCAGCCGCCAGAGCGCGAGCACCGCCAGCACCGCCATGATCGGCAGCATCACGTACCAGGTGGCCGAGGCGCCGTGGATCCCGAGCACGTTGGCGAGCGCGCCGTCGAACACCTCGATCGAGGGGATGGGGGGTTGCGAACCCATCGCCGGAAGGACGTTCTCGGAGAAGAGGAAGTCGTTGAGCGGAACGAGGTCCCGCTCGGCGATCCAGACCGACTTCCCGACGTAGTAGACGTCGTCCGGGGTGTTGCGGGCGAGGAAGAACGAGGAGATCCCGACCAGTACGGAGATGACCAGCGCGTACGCCGACTGCCCCGCCGTGGGCCTTGGCGCGATCGAGGTGGGCGTCGGGCCGTCCAGCCAGACCCGACGCAGCAGCAGGATCCCGCCGGTCGCCGCGAGCAGGCCCGCCACCGCCGGGATCCACCAGGAGACGGCGGCGCCGGTGCCGATGACTCCGGCGCTGACCGAGGCTACTGCGGCGGCGGCGAGCACGCCGATCAGCAGCCGCCGGTCGACGGCGGGCCGCGTCCCGGTCGGCTCGACCGGCTCGGCCGGTCCGCTCTCCTCGCGGAGGGCGGCGGAGCGGCGTCGGGCACGCAGCATCGCCACCACGGCGAGCAGGACGCAGGCGACCACCCAGATCCGGAAGGTCACCGACGGACGCAGATCCGCCAGGAAGGCCGCGTGGTAGATGACGGTGAAGAGCGCGAACGCGACCACGGCCCCGTCGGTGAGCAGCGTCGGGGCGGCGGCCACCAACGCGCGTACGCGGGCGGCGGGGCTACGGTCGGGGCCCTGACCCGACCGGGACACCGGCTCGGAGCGCGGCGTCGGGTCCGGGTCAGTGGGCGCGACGGCGATGCTGTCGACGTTGGCCACGGGCGTCCTTCTCGTCAGGCGGATCTGGGGGCGAAAGGTCGATGTCGGCTCGGTGACGGCCGGGTGTCAAGGGGGCAGCCTAGCGGAGCCGGGTGGCCCGCCAGGTCCCCGTCGTGGGTGGTGTCGCGGGCCGGGTCAGCCGGATACCGGCGTCGCCCTCGGCCGGGGTACGACGCCGGTCGCGCCGAGCCCGACGGCCACGGATTCGACCAGGTTGTCCAGGTAGCTGTCGGTGAGCGGCAACCGGGCGATGGCGAGCCGCCAGTAGAGCGGGCCGACGATCAGGTCGACGGCGGCGTCCGGATCGGTGTCGGCGGGCAGCTCGCCGCGCTGCACGGCGCGGATGACCAGGCGACCACCGATCTCCTGCTGGCGGGCGCGCAGCACCTGACGCAGAGTCTCGTCGATGGCCGGGTTACGGGCCGCCTCGGCCAGCAGGTCGGGGATGATCTGCGACGCCAGGGGGTGACGCAGCGCGTGCGCCACGGCCTGGAACAGCAGCGCGAGGTCGCCGCGCAGGGTGCCGGTGTCCAGCACCGGCAGCTTGCCGTGTGCGGCGGCGGCGACGATCTCCACCACCAGGTCGAGCTTCGAACTCCACCGGCGGTAGACCGCCGTCTTGCTGACGCCGGCCCTTCGGGCCACCGCCTCGATGGAGAGCCGGCCGTAGCCGACCGCGGCCAGCTCCTGCATGAGCGCGCGCCGGATGGCCGTGGTGATCTCGTCGCGCAGCACCGCCGCGCCGGCCGGTACGCGCCTCTTCTCGGTCGTCACCGAGGACTCTTCTCGCAGGTCACGCCCGCTAGAGTAGCGCAACGACGGTACGGTTGCGTCCCGACGTGTTTCGGACTACTGTCCACGCAGCGACGAGGCGGCGTCCCGCGCACAACTCCCACTAGGATTCCATCGTCGCGAGCAACCCGTCTGCACGAAAGATCGGAGTGCCATTTCCATGGCCACCACCGCGCTGGTCGACCCTGACACGGGCCTGACCCAGGCGCAGCTGGCCGCTCGGCACGGGCTACGGGTCGCCGGTGAGCGACCCACCCTCGTCGAGTACAGCCGCCGACTCTGGGCCTACCGGCACTTCATCGCCGCGTACGCCAACGCCAAGCTGGTCGCGTCCTACAGCAACGCCAAGCTGGGCCAGCTCTGGCAGGTGCTCACCCCGCTGACCAACGCCGCGGTCTACTACCTGATCTTCGGGGTGGTGCTGGCACAGAACAGCATCCCGAACTTCATCGCGTACCTGACCACCGGGTTGTTCATCTTCAACTTCACCCAGAGCGCGGTCCTGGCCGGCACCCAGTCGATCAGCAGCAACCTCGGGCTGATCCGGGCGTTGCACTTCCCCCGGGCCAGCCTGCCGCTGTCGACCACCATGACCCAGTTCCAGCAGCTGCTGGCGTCGATGGTGGTGCTGGTCGGCATCGTGCTGGTCACCGGCGAGCCGATCACCTGGGACTGGCTGATGCTGGTGCCGGCGCTGCTGTTGCAGGCGGTCTTCAACGCGGGCGTGGTGCTGCTGGTCGCCCGGCTGGGCTCCAAGGCCAGCGACCTCAAGCAGGTCATGCCGTTCGTCATGCGCACCTGGATGTACGGCTCCGGCGTGCTCTACAGCGTCAGCCTCTTCGAGCGGCTGCCCGGCTGGGCGACGACGCTGGTCCAGTTCAACCCGCTGCTGGTCTACATCGAGTTGGCCCGGTACGCGCTGCTCGAGCAGGCGCCACTGCTCAACGAGTCGCTGACCCAGCTCTGGCTGGTCGCCGCCGGTTGGGCCGTGGTGGCCGGAATCGGTGGCTACATCTACTTCTGGCGCGGCGAACAGGAGTACGGCCGTGGTTGATTCCCTGCCGGCCGCCGACGAGGCGACCGTCTCCCTGCCGACGCTGACGCCCGAGCGGATCCCCACCGTGGTGGTGGACGACGCGCACATCATCTACCGGGTCCACCAGGGCGCCACCGGTGGCACCACTCCGGTGGCGGCGCTGCGCCGGCTGGTCAAGCGCACCAACGCGCCGAACGTGCGGGAGGTGCACGCCGTCAAGGGCGTGTCGTTCACCGCGTACCGGGGCGAGGCGATCGGGTTGATCGGCAGCAACGGCTCGGGCAAGTCCACCATCCTGCGGGCCATCGCCGGCCTGCTGCCGGTCAACCGGGGCGCGATCCACACCCAGGGGCAGCCGTCGCTGCTCGGGGTGAACGCGGCGCTGCTCAACGACCTGTCCGGCGAGCGAAACGTCGTGCTGGGGTGCCTGGCGATGGGCATGCACCCCGACGAGGTCGCCAAGCAGGCCGCGGGGATCATCGACTTCTCCGGGATCAACGAGCGGGGTGACTTCGCCAGCCTGCCGATGCGCACGTACTCGTCGGGCATGGCGGCCCGGCTGCGGTTCTCCATCGCCGCCGCCAAGAGGCACGACGTGCTGCTCATCGACGAGGCGCTCGCCACCGGCGACAAGGGTTTCCGCAAGCGCAGCGAGCAGCGCGTCCGCGAGCTGCGCGAGGGCGCCGGCACGGTGTTCCTGGTCAGCCACCAGCTCTCCTCCGTGCGCGACACCTGCGAACGGACGATCTGGCTGGAATCGGGCCTTATCCGGATGGACGGCCCGACCGACGAGGTCATCCGCGCGTACGAGGCGTTCGCTAACAGCAAGTAGAGTGCCGGCCAACCACCGGCATCGACACGGCAACCAGGACCGCGTCGCCCGCGTTGGGGCGGCGCGGTCCGCGCGTTAAGGTTCATTCCGTCGCCGCTCGGGCGGAACTTTCCGTTAACGCAACCCTGAGAGTGAGGATCCGGCAATGACGCAGGACCAGACCACTGGCCCGGACGCCGCAACGGAGACCCCCGCACCGTGGCGGCCCTCGCGGACAGTGGCCGTGGTGCTGGCCGGCGGCACCGGGACCCGGCTGGGCCTCGGCATCCCCAAGCAACTGCTCAAGATCGCCGGTAAGCCGATCATCGAGCACACCCTGGCGGTCTTCGAGGCCGCTCCGGAGATCGACGAGATCATCGTGCTGATGGCGACCGGTCACGTCGACGACGCCCGGCAGATCGTCGAGAAGGCCGGCCTGCGCAAGGTCACCCAGGTCATCGAGGGCGGCGACACCCGCAACGCGACCACCCGGATCGCGCTGGACGCGGTCGGCCCGGCCGACTGCAACATCCTCTTCCACGACGCCGTCCGCCCGCTGCTCAGCGGCCGGATCGTGCGCGAGTGCGTCAACGCGCTGTGGACCTACGCCGCCGTCGACGTCGCCATCCCCTCCGCCGACACGATCATTCAGGTAGACGAGAACGACTGCATCACCGACATTCCGGTGCGCTCCCGGCTCCGCCGGGGACAGACCCCGCAGGCGTTCCGCTCCCCCACGATCCGTGAGGCGTACCGGATCGCCGAGAACGACCCCGACTTCGCCGCCACCGACGACTGCGGCGTGGTGCTGCGGTACCTGCCGGGCACGCCGATCAAGGTGATCGACGGCTCGGACGAGAACATCAAGGTCACCCACCCGGTCGACGTGCACCTGGCGGACAAGCTCTTCCAGCTCGCGGCCGCGCAGGCGCCCCGGCTGACCGATCACCGCAGCTACACCGAGGAGCTGACGGGCCGCACGATCGTGGTGTTCGGCGGCAGCTACGGGATCGGCCACGAGCTGACCGAGCTGGCGCGGCGCTACGGCGCGCAGGTCTTCCCGTTCAGCCGCTCCACCACGGGCACCCACGTCGAGCGCGCCGAGGACGTCGAGGCCGCGCTGACGACCGCCTTCGAGGCGACCGGCCGGATCGACCACGTGGTGGTCACCGCCGGGATCCTGGAGCGGGGCGCCCTGGCCGAGATGGACGAGGAGACGATGGACCGGGTGTTGCAGGTCAACTTCGTCGGCCCGGTGACCATCGCCCGGCAGGCCCTTCCGTACCTGCAGCAGACCAAGGGTCAGCTGCTGCTCTACACCTCCAGCTCGTACACCCGGGGTCGGGCCCGCTACGCCCTCTACTCGTCCACCAAGGCCGCCCTGGTCAACCTGACCCAGGCGCTCGCCGACGAGTGGGCCGACGTCGGCGTGCGGGTCAACTGCATCAACCCGGAGCGGACGGCCACCCCCATGCGTACGCGGGCCTTCGGCGAGGAGCCGGAGAACACCCTGCTGGCCGCGGAGGCCGTCGCCCAGTCCTCGCTCGACGTGTTGATCTCCGACCTGACCGGCCAGGTCATCGACGTGCGCCGGGCGCCTGGCGACGGCCCGTCCGTGCCGGCGCAGGCCGGCCCGGACCGGTCCGAGACGCCGGCCGCGGCGTCGACGAACTGACGTCGACGGCACCCCCGCGACACCGAGGGCGGCGATCGGAGCGACATGCGTGGTGACCTGGTTCGCAAGGTGGTCGCCCGGTGCCTGAGCACCGGGCTCGCCGTGCTGGCCTTCGTCGTGCTGGCCCTCACCGGCAGCACCGGGTGGGGCCTCGCGCTGGCCGTCGCCGCGCTGGTGGCGGCGGCCGCTGAGCAGCGGATCCGACCGGCCGCCGACCTGGTGGCCGAGACCGCCCTGATCGCCGCGGCGGTCCTGGTCGGCTACTCCCGACGGCTCGACGACGGCTTCGACCCCGCGCTGGCCGCGACGGCGCTGGTCCTGCTGGGGCTGGTGCTGCTGGTGGGGCCGTTGCGTACCGCCGGCAACCTGGAGATCCGGGCGGCCAACCTGCCGGTACGCGCCTGGACCCCGCTGATCGCTGACCGACTCGGCGTCGCCCTGCTGGGGCTGCTCGCGGTGGTGGCCATCGCCGCCGCGTCGACCCTGCCGGCCGTCGTGGCGCTCGCCGCCAGCCTGCTGGTGGCCGCCGCCGCCGGGGCGGTCGCGCTGGACCTGGCCCGACGACGGTTCCGCCCGACCGCCGGCGGTGGGCAGGTCGCCCGCGCGCTACGCCGGCACGAGCCGGAGTTCCTGCTCTACTTCTCCGCACCGCCCGGCTCGGAGTACCAGGTCACCATGTGGCTGCCGTACCTCGAACGGATCGGCCGGCCCTTCCTGGTGCTGGTCCGTGAGCCGGAGTTCGTCGCGCCGATCGCCGCGGCCACCGACGCGCCGGTGGTCTACTGCCCCACGCTGCGCGCGATGGACGAGGCGCTGGTGCCGAGCCTGCGGGTGGCCTTCTACGTCAACCACGGGGCGAAGAACAGCCACTGCATCCGGTTCACCCAGCTCACCCACGTCCAGCTGCACCACGGCGACAGCGACAAGGCGCCCAGCGCCAACCCGGTCTCGGGCATCTTCGACCGGATCTTCGTGGCCGGGCCGGCGGCGATCGACCGGTACGCCCGCGCCGGGGTACAGATCCCGGCGGAGAAGTTCGTCGTGGTGGGCCGCCCCCAGGTCGAGTCGATCGAGGTGCGCCAGGAGCCGGCGCGGGGCCTCGCGCACCCGACGGTGCTCTACACCCCGACCTGGACCGGGCACCACGCCGACGCCGACTACTGCTCGCTGCCGGTGGCCGAGGAGCTGCTGCGGCGGCTGCTGGGGCGTGGCGCGACGGTGATCCTGCGGGCGCATCCGTACACGGCGCAGAACCCGGCGTCGGCACGCCAGTTGGGCCGGCTCACCGAACTGCTGGCCGTCGACCGCGCCCGCACCGGCCGGCAGCACGTGTTCGGCGCGGCCGCCCGGGAGCTGAGCCTGACCGAGTGCGTCAACCGCTCGGACGCGCTGCTCTCCGACGTCTCCGGGGTGATTTCCGACTACCTCTACTCCGGCAAGCCGTATGCCGTCACCGACATGGGTGACGAGGGCGACCGGTTCACCGAGCGCTTTCCACTGGCCGGCTCGGGCTACGTGCTGCGGCGCGACATGTCCAACGTGGACGCCGTGCTCACGGCCCTGCTGGACACCGACCCGCTGGCCGATGCCCGCTGGGTCACCCGCCGCCGCTACCTGGGCGACTTCCCGGCCGAGTCGTACGCCGAGGGTTTCCTGACCGCCGCCCGCCGCGAGCTGACCTCGGCCCGGGAACTACCCGCGCCCGCAGCCGCCTGACCGGTCAGCGGTACGGGTCCAGCAACGCCAGCACGGCCGCCGGATCCTCCAGGTGCGCGTTGTGCCCGAGACCGGGCAGCGTGGCGACCGGTACGCCGTACTCCTTGAGCTGCGCGTCCGTGACCATCGGGTCGTGCTCCCCGCGGGCCAGCACCACCGGCACGTCGGTCGCCGCGAGCAGCGCCGCCAGGTCGGGCGCGCCGACGGCGAACGCGGCGTTGTCCATCGCGAGCCGCCACCGGCCGTCGACCTGACGCAGACCGGCGTCGACCATCGGGTGGTCCGGGAGGACCAGACCGGTGAGGCCGGCGACCCGCAGGTACCGGCGGGCGGCCTCGGTACGGCTGGTGAACCAGCCCACCGGGCGGGCGGCGAGGTCCGCGGCACGGGCCAGCTCGGCCGGCGCCCAGACGGCCTTGATGCCCAAGCCCACCACCGCGTCCACCGGCGGACCGGCGGCGCGGGCCGCCAGCGCCAGGCCGACCACGCCACCGAGCGAGTGCCCGAGCACCACGATGCGGTCGTCGGAGGCCAGGCCCTGCGCGACCCGCTGGGCGAAACCCTCGAAGGAGTACGACGACAGCGGCGCCGACCAACCGTGACCGGCGAGATCGGGCGCCAGCCACCGGCCGGGCCAGTGCTGCTCCAGAAGTGGCGCCCAGGGCAGCCACACGTCACCCGTCGCCCCCATGCCGTGCAGCAGCAACAGGATCGGCTCCCGGCCAGCTTGACCACCCGATTCATCCACCACGGCCGCAGTCTCCCACGGTTCGCGGCCCGGTACGAGAGCCGTTCACCGGCGTCGCGCCCGACACGGGGACGCCGCGGGCGCCGGCCCCTTGTGGGAGACGGCGCCCGCGGCGTCGTGGGGTGTCGCGCGTTGGTCAGGCGGAGTAACCCCGGGTGGCGATCCAGTTCGCCAGGTCGATCGTGGTGATCCAGTAGGCCGGGTCGGCGGCGTTCGCCGAGTCGGCGATCCGCACCGTACGGCCGTTGTCCTTGTAGCCGACGACGGCGATGTAGTGCCCACCGCCGTAGGAGTGATAGCCGCCCTCGGTGTCGATGGCGTCGCCGACGACGTTCGCCACCACGCCCCGGCCATCGGTGATGGCCTTGACGACGTCGGCCTGAAGACGGTCCATCTGGGCCGGGCTGGGCGTGCCCGCGAACATGCGGGTGCGGTACGGGGAGCCCTTCACCTCGGCGTTGAGCACCCGGGTGGTGTCCTCGGCCGAGTTGGTGCCCATCTCGGTGGTGCCCAGTTCGGCGCCGAGCTCCTCCTGGGTGCGGTCGATCCCGCTGGCGCTGAGCGCGTTGCGGGTGGCCGCCGGGCCGCAGTTGTAGTAGGTGTTCTGCGCCTCGTAGTCGTAGTCGAGCACCTTCGTCGCGGGCGGCTTCGGCGGCGTCGGCTTCCGGGTGACGTCCGGGTTGCTCGTGGCCTTCGCGGCGGGGGACGCGGCGGTGGTGGCCGGGGCGGCGGTGCTCGGTGCGACGCTCGCCGACGGGGCCGCGGACCGGAGTTCGCCACGGGAGGCGACGGTGTCACTGCGCATCTCGGCGACCGTGGTCGGGGTACGCGAGCCGGCCGGGGCGTCGTCGGCGCCGGCGACCAGGGCGCCGGCGGTGGTGGCGATCGCGAGGGCCGCGGCGGAGGCGGCGACGATTTGGTACGGGCGCTCGGTCGCGAGGCGACGGAGCTGGCGCTTCAGGGTGTGCTTCACGAGGTCCTCCACGGTTCACAGGGAGAGCGGCACACCGGGGCTCGACCGGCATCCGGGCAGGCGTCAGCGCGCGGGCGGTGGCCCGCGGATGATGAGCCGCTCAGGGGAACGCCCGGCGCGGCCGGGCGGGAAGTGCGGTGACCCGGGGGGTCAGCTCACCGTCACGAGGCGGATGAGCGGGGACACCGCGTCGCCGTGGAGGCGGCGGAACAACAAGGGGGTCGAGGGGTGCTGCACGAGGATGGAACTCCTTCCGTCACCGCCTACCGGGTTAGCTGACGGATTCGGGCGGGAAGATCGCCCTACCGCGGGCCGTGGCTCGCGGATTCACCCCGGACTTACTGTGGGTCCCCGGTTCGTTGATCACGATTGAGCGGGTCGGCGCGGCGTCGCCTCCTGCGATCGGTAACCGCACCGGACGGGACGACAGTACTGGCCGGTACGCACTCTGCCAAGCCGCGCCCACCTGCGTAAACATCGATTGGCCCAGCAATTTCTGCGCGTTCTGCCGCTGACGTGACTCGATGGGACAACGGGTTCCGCCGGCACCTGTGGGCGACAACCGGACAGGTGGCCGACAACGCGGCCACAATCGCGGGCGCAATGGCCGCCGATGATGCCCGCCGCCCGATTCCCGCCGCCGGTGACCCGCCTCACATAACGGATCGGGCTCAACCGGCCCGGGCCGGACGCCAGCGTGCCACGAGGGCCGTACGCGACGGCCGCGTCGCGGTGCGCCGGGAGAACGCCGGGCTCGGCCGCGACCGGACCGCCGCCACGTACGCCTCCTCGGCGAGGACGCGCGCCGACTCGGCGGCCACCTCGGCGTCCCGCCAGGACGACCGCTCCCGCTCGGCGGCCGTCCGGTGCTCGGCCAGCCTCGCGTCACGGATCGCCCGGATGAGCAGCGTCTCCTGCTCGACCGGGTGCCGGCGGGGGTCCCAGCCGCGCCGGTGCCCGAACACGTCGCCGAGCTGAGCCATGGTCAACTCCCCCCGCCAGTGCGCCGCCATGGCGGCACGGTGCAGATAGCGCTCCCTCGCCGCGTACTCGGCGGGGGTGTGCGGGGTACGCGGTGTCGGCAACGCCCCGGCACCGGCGACCCGACGGGCGGCCGTGTCCGCCTCGTCGTACGCGGTCCAGGCCCGCTGCGCCTCGTCCTGAGCGACCAGCCAGTCAGCGCGCCGCCGTCGGGCGGTCCGCGCGGCCCGGGCGGCGGCCACGGCCACCTCCTCGGCGTACCGGCGCAGGTCGGCCATCTCGGCGACGGCCATCTCGCGGGCGGTGGGTGTCGGCGGCGTGGGGTCGGCCGCGGGCGAGTCCCGCTCCGGTCGGGCCACCAGGACGGCGAGGACCGTCAGCGCCAGCAGGAACAGGGCCGACCAGATGGCGGCGGCCTGGGGCACCTCGGTCAGGAACTGGTAGAAGACGACGGTTTCCATGATCGACACCTCGGCATGAGCACGTAAGCGATGGGATGCCGCACGGGCGGGTGCGGGCGGTGTGTCGTCAGGTGTGGTGACTGGCGTTCGGTCTGGCGGCGTCGCCGGTGATGGAGATCTCGGCGCGCCACACTCCGGCGCTCGCGGGACGGCGTGCCGCGCCGGTGACTGACCCCGCTAGGCCGGCGGGGCGCGGGGGGCCCGGCTGGCCGAGCCGGCGGCGCGGAGGGGCCGCTCCGAGCCCGTGCGCGCCGAGGTCACGCCCGCCAATGGGCGGGGTAACGCGTCCGAACCACCGTGCCGGGCGGGCTGCGGCTCGACCGACCGCGCGGAGGCGTCAGCGCCAAGCTCTGCGGCTCGTCCCTCGCCGACCCTGTCGGTGGCGGCCGAGCCGGTGGCGGCGCGGTCGGTGAGGACGGTGGAGAGGGCCGCGGTCGACGGTCCGAGCGGCTCCGCGAGGGCGAGCGACCCGATGATGGGCGGCGGGGCCGCGGCGGTCGATGCCGGTAGCAGCGCCGGGGCCGCGCCCAGGGCGAGCGACAGCACGGCGAGGCTGGTCAGCACCCGTGCCGCCCAGCGCGCCACCCACCACAGGGGACAGGTGAGCGCGACCGGGAGCACGTCCTCACGCTACCGTCGGGACCGCCCGGACGCATCGGCGACGGGCGTGTCGGCCAGCGCCGCGCCGACCCCGTCCGACCAGCGTGGACCAGGTGGCGTCAGCCGGCGCTGGTGGGTGCCACCGCGCCGGTCAAGATCGCGCTCGATCGTTGATGTAGTGGCCTCACTCGGCTGACGAGACCACTACAACCAGGATCGAGCGCGATCTTGCGCGTCTGGACGGGCGGGCACGGGCGGCACGCCGGCGTCACCGCTCCCGGCCGACGAGGTGGTGCGCTGATGGGGAACGAGCGGCGGGCGACCCGGGCGACGTGGCGCGAGCCGGCGCATCATCGGGGTCTCCACCCAGCGGTGCAGCAACCCGGCGAGGACCAGGTTCGCGAGCAGGAATCCGAGCACCACCGCCGGACCCCGCCAACCCCGGAAACCGGTCCCCCAGTCGCCGCTGAGCCGGAGCACGCTCGTCATCACCAGGACGTGCACCAGGTAGAAGGCGAACGAGACCTCGCCGAGCCAGACCAGCGGACGCGAGCGCCACGGCGAGCGCCGGCCGCGCACGTCGGCGTCGGCGGCCGCGGTGATCACCAACAGGTACGCGACGGCGAGCAGCGTGGTCCACAACTCGGCGCGGATCCACTGCGCGGCGGCCACCCAGGTGCCCACGAAGATCGCGGTGGCGGCGGTCAGGCCCGGCCCGCGCCACCGGCCCCGGAGCATCAGCTCGGCCGCCACCGCGCCCAACCAGAACTCCAGGGACCGCACCGGCGGGAAGATCTGGGTGAACCACCAGCGGCTTACCTCCGGCACCAGATGCTGGGCCGGCCAGAGCGCGAGGATCAGCAGCGGCAGCGCGACCACGAGCGCCCAGAGCACCGCGGGTCGCGCCCGGCGCAACAGGGGCAGCGCCAGCGGCAGACAGAGGTAGAAGAAGAACTCGCAGGACAGCGACCAGCTCACCGTGTTGACGCTGTAGAACCAGCCCAGCCGGGGGTCCCACGCCTGCAACAGCAGCAGGTTCTCCACGGCGACGGCCGGCAGGACGGGATCGGCGAACCACCCGGCGACCAGCAGCGCGGCGGCCCACAGCACCACGTGGTTCGGGTAGATCTTCGCGACCCGTCGACGCCAGAAGGTCAGCCGCGAGTCGCCCGGGCGGGCCGACCAGACCAACACGAAGCCGCTGAGAATGAAGAAGAACTGCACGCCGGACAGGCCGAGGGTGAAGAGGGCGTCGACGACGGCCTTGTACTCCGGCTCGGCGATGATCCGCATCGTCCCGGCGTGGAACCCGAAGACCAGCAGCGCGGCGATCCACCGCAGCCCGGTCAGCGACGGCAGCCGGGCGGGGGCGGCCGGCGCGGCCGGCGCGTCGGTGGTGCTCGTCATGCCGAGGCACCCTACCGGGTCACTCCCGGGTGAACCGGGCGGCCGTTGTTTACCTTCCGCTTCGCGGGTGTTCAGGGATTTCACCATCGGCGGCCACGTGTGGTTCCGGGGCTGGCCATCCACGTCGTCGAAGGTGGCGACGTGGTCAATGAGCCGACGCACGCGCCGCTGCTGAGCATCGTCGTGCCCGTCTACGGCGTCGAGGCTTACCTGTACCAGTGCCTCGAGTCGGTCCGGGCGGACATCCCGGCGGGCGAGTCGGAGGCGGTCGAGCTGATCGCCGTGGACGACGCCTCGCCGGACGGCTGCGGCGCGATGCTGCGGTCCTACGCCACCGGGCGCGACAACGTCCGCGTCGTACACCTGGAAGAGAACGTGGGTCTGGGCCTGGCCCGCAACGCGGGCCTCGACGTGGCCACCGGCCGGTACGTGTGGTTCGTCGACAGCGACGACTGGCTGCCACCGGGCACGATCGCGGCGGTGCTGGACCGGCTGCGTGAACACCAGCCCGACGTCCTCATGCTGGACCACCTGCGGGTGCACGAGGACGGTCGGCGGGAGGTCGACGCGAGCAGCCACCTGCTGCGCGGGGTGCCGGGCGTGGCCCGCCTGGCCGACCAGCCGCACCTGCTGCGGGTGCAGCACACGGCGTGGAACAAGGTGGTACGCCGGGCCTTTCTCGACGAGTTGGAGCTGCGCTTCTTCCCCGGCTGGTACGAGGACATCCCGTTCAGCCACCCGCTGCTGATCGGCGCGGAGAAGATCTCGGTGCTGGACCGGGTCTGCTACCTGTACCGGCAGGGCCGCCAGGGCGCCATCACCTCCACCCGCAGTGGCCGGCACTTCGACGCGTTCGGCCAGTACGAGCGGCTGATGGACTGGGTTGCCCGCCGGCACCCGGACGAGGGCCTGCGGGCCGAGCTGTTCGAGCTGATGATCAGCCACTACCTGGTGGTGGTCGGCAACGACGACCGGCTGCACCCACACCTGCGGCGCGCCTTCTTCCACCGGGTCGCCGAGCACTACCGCCGATACCTGCCCCCCGGCGGCTATCCGATGCCGCCGGGGGTCAGCGGGCTCAAGCACCGCCTGGTGGGGCGGGGTGACTGGTTGGCGTACTCGGCGCTGCGGCAGGCGCACCGGGTCACCGGACGGTGGCGACGGTCCGGCCCGACCGCCAGCGCCGACTCGTCGTCGACCGACGACCCCTCCCGAGCGGCGCGTTCGACGAGCAGGCCGGACGGCGGGCACGCCGCCGGCAGGCCGGGACGGTCGGACGCGTTGGCCGGTGGCCGCCTGCCGTGACCCGTTCGGCGGGTGCCGGGGTTTTTCAGGTCGTCCACCCGTTCGGGGGGACGACGACAGCACCACCGCACGTCGGTGCGGGCGTAAGGGAACAGAGGTCGGAATGACGGCGACAATCAAGATCGGACCGCACGCGGTCGGTGCCGGGGAGCGGCCCTTCGTGGTCGCCGAGATGTCCGGTAACCACAACGGCGACCTGGACCGGGCGCTGGCCATCGTGGACGCGGTCGCCGAGAGCGGCGCGCACGCGCTCAAGCTGCAGACGTACCGGCCGGACACGATCACGATCGACGTCGACACCCCGGCCTTCCGCATCTCCGGCGGACACGAGCTGTGGGGCGGGGAGAACCTGTACCGCCTCTACGAGCGGGCGCACACCCCGTACGAGTGGCACGCCCCGATCTTCGCGCGGGCCCGCGCGCGCGGGCTGACGGTCTTCTCGTCACCGTTCGACGCGACCGCCGTGGCGCTGTTGGAGTCGTTGGACGCCCCGGCGTACAAGATCGCGTCCTCGGAGCTGGTGGACCTGCCGCTGATCCGCTTGGTGGCCAGCACCGGCAAGCCGATGGTGATCTCGACCGGGATGGCGACGGTCGCCGAGATCGACGCCGCCGTACGGACCGCGCGCGACGGCGGCGCGGCGGGCATCGTCCTGCTGGCCTGCACCGCGTCCTACCCGGCACCCCCCGCCGACAGCAACCTGCGCCGCCTGCCGGTGCTGGCCGGCGCGTTCGACGTGCCGGTCGGGCTCTCCGACCACACGCCCGGTATCGGCGTGGCGGTCGCCTCGGTGGCGCTGGGCGCCTGCTTCATCGAGAAGCACGTGACCCTGGACCGGGCCGATGGCGGCGTGGACTCGGACTTCTCGCTGAACCCGGCGGAGTTGACCGCGCTCGTCGAGGAGTCGGGCCGCGCCTACGCGGCGCTGGGCGGCACCGCGATCGGCCCGACGCCGGCCGAGCGGGAAGGGCTACGGTTCCGCCGTTCGCTGTTCGTGGTCGAGGACGTCCGGGCCGGCGACCCGGTGACGGCACAGAACGTCCGGTCGATCCGCCCGGCCGGCGGCCTGGCCCCGATCGAGATCGACAGGGTGTTGGGCCGCACCTTTACCACCGACGTCCCGCGCGGCACCCCGCTGAGCTGGGACCTGATCTGACCGCTGTGCGGCCGGGTGCCCCGCCGCGCCGGTAGCGGCGCCGCGGGGTGCCCGGCTCTGCGGCCGGCAGCGCCCTGTGCGCCTCCTGTCGAGCTGCCCCGAAAATGGGGCGCGTGCCGTGGGTGCCATCCCGCCCCACCGATGGGGCAGCTCGACAGGAGGCGCCCGACAACAGCGGCACCCCGCCGTCAGTCGCGGCCGGTCAGCCCCGCGCCCTGCTCGGGGGCGAAGCCGACGGTGACCACCAGGTCGGCGACCCGCAGGGTGCTCCAGAGGATGGCGACGTTCACCGGAGTGCCCAGCCCGTGCCGACGCCACCAGGTCGCGATCGGCACGTCGACCAACTTGCAGCAGCACTCGGCCCGGGTCCACCGGGCCCAGAAGTCAGCGGCGCCGAAGTGGCGGGCCAGTGCCGGGGGCACCGGGGCGTTCGCGCGCTCCGCGTCGACGGCCACTCGCCAACCCGGCACCGGCGGGCCGTACCAGCCGACGCAGCGCCCGTCGTCGAGGTGACTGCGGGTCGTCGCCGAGGCCAGGTCGGCGGGCGTACCGATGCGTAGGTGCCGTTCGGCGGCGGCGAGCAGTCCCGGCACCGGGCGCAGGTCAGATGGAGGCGGCACCGTCCACCACGATGACCTGGCCGTTGATGTTGGTGTGCTCGCGCAGCAGCATCCGCACCACCGGTACGACCTCCTCCGGCTCGGTCAGGTGGCCGGTCGGGGTACGGCGCACGATCTGGTCGAGCTGGGTCGGGCCGAGCACGGCGGACATCTCCGAGGCGAAGAAGCCGGGCGCGACCGCGTTGACCAGCATCCGGCCGCCGAGTTCCCGGGCGAGCGAGCGGGTGGCGGCGTCCATGCCGCCCTTGGTGGCCGAGTACGCGACCAGGCCCGGGAAGCCACGCTGCGCGCAGATCGAGGTGATGTTGACGACGCGGCCCCGCAGCCCCTTGCCGAGCATCCGACGGATCACCAGCCGGGTCAGTTGCAGCGGCGCGGTCAGGTTGGTCTCGATGATCCGGGCGATGTCGTCGGTCGCGGTGTGCACGTGCAGGGAGTCCTGCCCGACGGCGGCGTTGTTGACGATGCCGTCGATCGGGCCGAGGCGCTGCTCCACCTCGCGGACGAAGCCCTGCGCGGCGCGCAAATCGGTGACGTCGACCGAACCGACGTGCACCCGGTCGGGGTGCTCGGCGGCGAGCTTCTCCAGCTCGGGGGTGACGGTACGGGCGAACGCGGCCACCCGTACGCCCGCGTCGAGCAGGTCGGTGACGATGGCCAGGCCCAGCCCCCGGGAACCGCCGGAGACGAGGACCACGGAGCTGGGGGGAACGAGCTTGGTGTCGGCGGGGTCAGACATCGCTCTTCAGGGTCTCCTTGACGGGAATCTCGGTCAGCACACGGATCCGGCGGGGCACGGCGTGCTCGGGCAGCCGGTCGGCGCACCAGCGGACCAGCGCGGCCTCGTCGGGCAGCGGGGCGTCCGCGTGCTCGGCGGGTGCGAGGACCACGTCGGCGACGACCATCCGACCGAGCACCGGGGCGCGGCGGCCGGTGACGCGGGCCCAGGCCACATCGGGATGCTGGGTCAGCACGCCACGGACCACACCGGCGGAGACCTTGCTCCCACCCACGTTGATCTCGTCGGTGTCCAAGCGACCTGTGATCAGCACCCGCCCGTCGACCACCTGCACCCGATCCCCGGTGCGGACCGGGCCGGAGAGCCCGACCCCGTGGTACGGGGAGGTGACGACCAGTTCGTCGTCGCGTACCGACAGGGTGGGTCGGCCCTCGGTTTCCCGGTCCAGCCACTCGGCGGGGAACCCGGCCCGCCCGTCGTGCACCACAATGGACGCGCCGACCTCCGAGGACGCGTAGATCCAGGAGATCCGCGCGGCGGGGAAGACCTCGCGCAGCTGGTCCAGGATCGCCTGGTCCACCGGCTCGCCGCCGAGGGTGATCTGACGCAGCGGCACCCGGGCCAGCGCGGCGGCGTCCCGGTAGAGGGTGCGCCGCCAGAAGGTGGGCGTGCCGGACGCGGCGTCGACCCCGTGCGCGGCGGCGACCGCCGGCCAATCGTCCAGTTCGTCCGGCTCGATGACCACCAGGTGCTGACCGGGCTGGGTCAGCGACAGGGTCACGACCTGCCACCAGGCGTACGTGCCGGGGGCGTAGGGGCACAGCCAGGTCCGGTCCGGCTGGTCGGCCCGCACGGTGGTCAACGTGTCGAGGGTGTGCCCGACCCGCTTGGGACGGCCCGTCGACCCGGACGTCAGCAGCCACAGCCGGCCGGGTTCGGCGACGCGCGATCGGGCGGGCGCGCTGGGGTGCGCGCCGTCGTCGTCGAGGAGGGTCACGGTGAAGCCCGCGTCGTCCAGCTCCGCGCGCATCGTCGCGTCCACCCGACTCGCGGTGCTGAGCAGCAGCTCGGTGCCGTGCACGGCGTGCTGTCGCGCGGCGGCGAGCGCGTGCCGGGCGGAGTGCGCCAGCACCGCGGCGGGGTCGGGCAGCTGCGGCGTCGGCAACGTCCGCCAGGTCAGCGCGGCGCCGCCCGCGACGAGCCGGTTGTCGACGCCGGCCGGTTCCCGACCCGCCGTGGCCGGGTGGGGGGTCGCGACGGTCACTGCTGCGAAAGCTCGACGAGGAAGTCGAGGACGTCGCCGACGGTGGCGATGCGGCGCAGGCCGGGAGCGTCGAAGTTGAGCTCCTCCCCCGTCTCGTCCTCCACGCGCAGGGCCAGCTCGGAGAAGTCCAGCGAGCGGAAACCGATGTCCCGCAGCTGCGCCGCGTCGTCGGCGGGCAGCTCCTTGTCCTGGTTCTTGAGCACCTGCGCCATGAGGTCGCGGATCTGCGCGCGACTCAATTCGTTCATGCGCCGGAGTCTACAACCCAGCGAATGGATAACTGCTTTCCCGGTAGGCCCGGGTAAGGTGCTCCGACCGGATGTGTTCAGACAGGAAAGCGGGAGCACGTGCTACGCGAAGCGACGGCGGACGACGTTCATCTGATGTTGTCCTGGCGTAATCAGGAAACCAACCGTCAGGTCAGCAAGACCAGCCACGAGATCACCGCCGAGGAGCACGCCCGGTGGTGGTCGGCGGTGCGCGACGACCCGACGCGGCGCGTCCTGACGTACGTCCACGACGACCGACCCTGCGGTGTCGTCACCTTCTTCGACCTGCGGCTGGACGCCCCGCGAACCGGGGCGTGGGGCTTCTACCTGGACGCCGACGGGCTGGCCGGGCGGGGCGAGACGCTGCCGGCCTGGCTGGGGGTGATGCGGGAGGCCGTGGAGTACGCCTTCGACGGGTTGCACCTGACTCGGCTCGACGGCGAGGTGCTGGCGCACAACACCGTCGTGCGGCAGATGAACCGACGTTTTCGATTCGTCGAGGGCACGCCACGGCAGGAACTGTCCGACGGGCGGGAAATCACCGTCATTCCGATTTCCCTGGCGCGTGAGGATCGTCGCCAACGGTGATTGCCGCCGGCATTTCCGCAATGGCGGTAAAGCGTTAGGCACCCGTACGCCCGGTGGACATCCATCGTTCACCGGAACGCGGTGACCACCGGGCGGTAATGGGCTCGGAATCAGGCGCGCCGCCAGGCGGCCCAGTGCTGCCGTTCGTTGCCGCCGAGCCGGACGAAGCCGTACCTCGCGCCGTCCCAGTCGTCCGGCTGGCCGGGCGCCCAGCGGGCGAACACCACCTGCGCGGCGGCGGGCGGCTGTTCGCGGAACCACCGCACGTCGGTCCAGGTGACCTGGTGACTGAGGTTGAACCGCAGGATGTAGTGCACACCGGTGGAGGCCCAGACCCGCTCGCCGGGGCGTACGCCGACGTCGGCGACCCAGGGGGTCGGCGCGGTGCTCGCGGCCATCGGCCGCACCAGCCGTTGGTCGATCACCTGCATGGTGAGCAGGTTGACCACGACCAGGACGCCGAGCACGGGCAGCCGCAGCCGGGGCACCCGGACCGCGGCCACCAGCAGCACGCACGCGCCGATGCCGATCAGCGACCCGAGCACCGGACGCATCTCGCGCCAACCGTTGGTCAACGCCATCAGGTCCGGCGCGCCGAAGCCGCCGTAGCGCAGCGAGTGCCCTCGGCTGGCCACGTACGCGAGGCGACCGGCGACCAGCGCGCCGCCGGCGACCAGCAGGCCCACCGCGACCGCCGCCCGGCGCAGCGCCACCCGGCGCTCCTCGGTGAGCAGCACCCCGAGCCCGACCAGCAGCCAGAACGGGGCGAGCATCTGCACGTAGCGGCCGTAGATCGCGTCCAACGGCTTGCCGGTGATGCCGGCCAGGAGCACCGACGCGCCGCTGGCGACCCCGACGCTCACGACCAGCGCCACCCCCATCGTCCAGCGGGTGGCGTCACCGTGGCGCGGACGCCACAGCTCCTTGACGGCGGCGGCCCAGGCGATCCCGGCCAGTCCGAACGTGATCACCACGAGGTACCAGAGCTGGGTGGTGACGGCCGCCCCGACGCGGACCACCCCCTGGGCGGAGGCGACGGCGGCGACCGTGCCGCCCCCGGGGGTGCTGCCCAGCAGGTAGACCTTGTCCCCGAGGAAGCGGATGCCGGCCTCGTTGACCAGCGCCAGGGCCAGCACCGGCAGCAGCGCCGCGAGCACCGCGACGGGGGTGATCCGGCGGCGCACGAACAGCAGCAGGACCAGGCCGGCGTGCACGGCCACGATCACCAGACCGCGCGAGTGCAGCAGGTGGAACGACCCCACCAGCAGGCCCACGGTGGCCGCGGCGAGCGGCCCGGGGCGTTCGATCCAGCGGTGCACGGCGAGCAGCCAGGCGACCACGAGCGGCGCCATCACCGTGTCGATCATCGCGACGCCGGCGTAGAAGGCGGTGGCCGGCAGCGTGGCCGCCACCACCGCCGCAAGCAGCGCCGACGCGCGGGGCAGCCGGAGCACCCGGCGGCCCAGGAGGTACGCCAGCGGCAGCAGCGTCGAGTTGACCATCGCGTTGATCAGTTGGACGAGACGGTAACTGTCGGCGAAGTCGTGGTGGCCGAGGAACGCGGGCGAGATGAGCATGGGGTATCCGACCCGGCGCAGCAGGTCGTTCTCGCTGCTGAACCCGCCCGGACCGCCGGCGAGGGCGCGGGCGGTGTTCAGATAGCTGTCCTCGTCGGTGTGGGCGATGGGCAGCGCGATGTGCCGCGACAGCCACAGGCGCCAGGCGACGCTCAGCACCCAACCGACGAACAGCAGCAGCGGCACCAGCCATCGGCGTGCGGGTGTCGCGGGCGGTGTCCCGGCCGGGACCGCCGGCCGTTCGATCACGTCGCTGCCGATTGCCATCAACGCCTCCTGAACCGTCGGCCGGACCGGCCGCTGGGCACGCCGGACAGGCTGGTGACGCTCGGGGATGATCCGCTCGCACCGAGGCGGTGCGGATGTCGGGTGAACGCGGCAACCACGACGCGCTCAAGGCTGCCGGGTCGCTCGCGCGGCCACTGTAGCGGCCGGATCTCCCCTGGTCAGCCCGCTTCCCGGCCGGTCGGAAATGTTCGCCTGCACGGTGCCCGCCATTCACGACGGCAGGGGAAGCGGTTAACCCGCGAGCGCCGGTGCGTTAACCCGCCGCCGTTAGCGTCTCACCCCGGTCGGCCGGCCGAGGGCCGCCGGTTCATCCACGATCACGGGAGCACCAAATTGAGTGAGTTGAATGGATCGTCCATTCTGATCACCGGGGGAACGGGTTCCTTCGGCAGGACCTTCCTCCGGCACATCCTCACCGAGGCCGACCCCGCCCGGGTGGTGGTCTTCTCCCGCGACGAGCTCAAGCAGTACGAGTTGCGCCAGCAGCTCGGCGACGACCCGCGCCTGCGCTGGTTCATCGGCGACATCCGGGACCGGCACCGCCTCACGCGGGCGATGCACGGCGTGGACCACGTGGTGCACGCCGCCGCCCTGAAGCAGGTGGACACCGCCGAGTACAACCCGTCGGAGTTCATCGCCACCAACATCACCGGCTCGCAGCACGTGGTCGACGCGGCGATCGAGGCGGGCGTCAAGAAGGTCATCGCGCTCTCGACCGACAAGGCGTCCAGCCCGATCAACCTGTACGGCGCCACCAAGCTGGTCGGCGACAAGCTGTTCGTCTCGGCCAACCACTACGCCGCGCACCACCCGACCCGGTTCTCGGTCGTGCGCTACGGCAACGTGGTCGGCAGCCGTGGTTCGGTCGTCCCGCTGTTCCACCGGCTGGCCGCCGAGGGCAAGAGCCTGCCGATCACCGACAAGCGGATGACCCGCTTCTGGATCACCCTCGAGCAGGCCGTGCAGTTCGTCATGGACTCGTTCGACCAGATGCAGGGTGGCGAGCTGTTCGTGCCCCGGATCCCCAGCATGCGCATCCTCGACCTGGTCGAGGCCGTCGCCCCGGACGCCACCACCCACGAGATCGGCATCCGGCCCGGCGAGAAGCTGCACGAGGAGATGATCGCCCCGGACGACAGCCGGCGGACGCTGCGCGCCAAGGACCGCTACATCGTCCAGCCGACCATCGCCGGTTGGGGCTACCAGCCGCCGGTCGACTGCGAGCCCGTGCCGGACGGCTTCGCCTACCAGTCGGACACGAACGACGAGTGGCTCACCGTCGAGCAGCTACGCGAGATGCTCGGCCTGACCGCATGACAGGGATGCTCCCGTACGGCCGGCAGTCGATCTCCGAGGACGACGTCGCGGCCGTCGCCGGCGTGCTGCGCGGCGACTGGCTCACCACCGGGCCGCAGGTCGACGCGTTCGAGGCCGACCTGGCCCGGGTGACCGGCGCGGCAGGTGTCGCCGCCGTCTCCAACGGCACCGCCGCGCTGCACGTGGCGTACGCGGCGGCCGGTGTCGGACCGGGCGACGAGGTGGTGGTGCCGCCCATGACGTTCGTGGCGACCGCCAGCAGCGCTGTCGCCCTCGGCGCGAAGATCGTGTTCGCGGACGTCGACGAGGAGACCTTCTGCCTCGACCCGGCTGCCGCGGCGGCGGCGGTCACCTCGCGTACCAAGGTGGTTTCCGCCGTCGACTACGCCGGCCACCCGGCCGACTACGACGCGCTGCGCAAGGCCGTCGCGGGCACCGACGCCCTGCTGCTCGCCGACGCGGCGCACTCCATCGGCGGGACGTACCACGCTCGGCCGGTCGGATCACTCGCCGACCTGACCACGTTCTCGTTCTTCCCGACGAAGAACCTCACCACCGCCGAGGGCGGCGGGGTCGCCGCGCTGGATCCGAAGATCCTGGAGCGGGCCCGCCGCTTCCGTGGCGTGGGCATGGTCCGCGAGCGCGACGACCTGCGCCGCCCCGACGAGGGCGGCTGGTTCTACGAGGTCCCCGAGTTCGGGCTGAACTACCGCCTGCCGGACGTGCTCTGTGCGCTGGGCCGCAGCCAACTGCGCCGCCTCGGCGAGTTCGTGGCCCGCCGGGCCGCGCTCGTCGCCCGCTACAACGAGGCGCTCGCCGACCTGGACGGGGTACGCCTGCCCGTCCAGCAGCCGTGGGCCGAGCCGGCCTGGCACCTCTACCCGATCCGGGTGCTCGACGGCCGTCGCCGCGAGGTCTACGACCGGATGCGCGCGGCCGGCATCGGCGTACAGGTCAACTACATCCCGGTGCACTGGCACCCGGCCTTCGCCGACCTGGGTTACCGGCGCGGGTCGTGCCCGGTGGCCGAGTCGTTCTACGCCCAGCAGCTGTCGCTGCCGCTGTACCCGGGACTCAGCGACGCCGACCAGGACCGCGTCATCGACGCGCTGACCGCGATCCTGCGGGGCAGCGCGGTGCGTTCCGCCGCCTGATGGGAAGCTGATGCACCACGCGAACCACTTCTACGGCCACGCCCACGTGCTGGCCCGTTACGCCGGTCTCGGCGACCGGCATCCGCCACGGATCAACGGGTACGTGCAGCACGGCTGGAACATCGGCGACGGCCTGGCGCCGGGTCACCCGTACGCCGACCGCACGCCCAGCCTGCTCTGGTCCGAGCAGACCCGCCGCCGGGCCTGGTCGGTGGGGCGGCGCAACGTCGTCGTGATCGGCGCCCCGTTCACCTACCTGCTGGCGATGCGGCCGGACAACCCGCCGGAGCAGGAGCGGGAGGGCACCATCTGGTACCCGTTCCACGGCTGGGAGGGGCAGCACGTCAAGGGCGACCACCGGGAGCTGATCGCCCGCATCCGCGACACCGAGCCCGGCCCGGTGACGGTCTGCCTGTACTGGCACGAGTACGGCATGCGCCACGTCCGGCGGCTCTACGAGCGCGCCGGGTTCCGGGTGATCTGCCACGGCTACCGGGGACACTGGTGGAAGGACACCGACCCGGAGTTCCTCGACAAGCAACTGACCGAGCTGCGCCGGCACCGCCGGGTAGCATCCAACCGGCTGACCAGCGCGATCTTCTACGGCATCGCGGCCGGCTGCGAACCGGCGGTCTACGGCGACCCGATGATCCTGTCCAACGAGGACCCGACCTTCGGCGGCACCGCCCGCATCCGTCGGCAGTGGCCGGAGCTGCACGGCACCAGGGTCGACCTGCCCACCGCCGTCTCGATCGCCCGCGCGGAGCTGGGCGTCGACCACCGCTGCACCCCGGCCGAGCTACGCGAGCTGCTGGGTTGGGCGAACCTTGGGGAAGAAGAGGACGACAGTGACGACTGAGACCGCACCCGCCGGCCGGATCAGCCTGCCCGGCGGCGAGATGCTGGCCTGGTCCGACCTGCCGAAGGGGCGGTTGGCCGACGGCGGGCCGCTCGCCGCGCTGGCCGCCCGCGTCGTGCCGTCCGGCGCGCGGGTCCTGCTGGCCGGCCCGCACGACCCGGCGCTGCTCGACCGGCTCGCCCACGCCGAGGTGACCTGCCTGCTGCGCAGTCACCCGGACGCGGTGGTGCTCGCCCAGCGGGCCACCCGCGTCATCGTGGGCGGCCCCGCCGGCCTGCCCGACGACGAGACGTACGACGTGGTGATCGCCGCCGCCGGCCTGGACCCGATCGAGTCGGTGGAGGGCACCCGGCTCGGCTGGGACGGCGTGCTGGCCCGGCTGGTCGCGGCGGTACGCCCCGGTGGCGCGCTGCTGCTGCGCCTGGACAACCCGCTCGGGCTGCACCGGCTGGTCGCCACCACCCCCTGGTACGCCGCCCGCGACGACTCCGCCTGGGTCATCGGCGGCGTGCTCGACCCGGCCCACCCCGCCAACCGGGACCAGCTCCGGCAGCGGATCACCGACAGCGGGCTCCGCCCGAGCGCCTGCTGGGCCGCGTACCCCGATGGCGCGACGGCGACGGCCCTGCTCGACGCCGACCAGCTCGACCACGGCGCGGGCCGCGGGCTGTTCGACGCGGTGCTGCACGGCGCCTGCGCCGGTGCCTTCGCTCCCGCCACGGTGCTCCAGGACCCGGCCCGGCTGGCGGTGGACGCCCTGCACGCCGGGCGGGCCGCGGACCTCGCGCCGGCCTGGCTGCTGCTGGCCCACCGGCCCGGCGGGCCCACGGACTCCCCCGGCGACGCGGAGCTGCCGGTGGCGCTGGTGCAGACCGGCTCGTCCGGCCAGCCCGGGATCGGTGTGCTGGAGGTGCGCGACGGCCCGTCCGGCTGGCGGTGGGGGCACGTCGCCACCGCCGACACGCGCGCGCCGAGCGCGCCGTTCGCCAGCCGCGAGGCCGCGTACCGGGACCCCGACGCGCTGACCGGACCGGTGCCGTCCGGGCGGCTGCTGCACACCCTGCTGCTCGACGCCGCGCTGCGCCGCGACCTGACCACGGTGCGCGCGCTGCTGCACGGGTACGCGGGCTGGCTCGCCGACCAGGCCGACGCCGACGGACGGCTGGCCGGCGCCGCCGCGCTGGCCAGTGCCGACAACATGGTGGTCGACGGGGAACGCTTCGCGGTACTCGACCCGAGCTGGCGGGCGGCCGACCGGCTCCCCGGCGACGTGGTGCTGGCCCGCGGGCTGTGGCGCTTCGCGGCGGCCCTGCTCACCGGCGGGTACGCCCACCCGTGGTCGTCCACCCTCGACGTCGCCGGCCTCACCGTCGTCCTCGGCGGGCTCGCCGGCCACGACCTGGACCGGACGACGGTGGCCGAGGCGGTCCAGGTCGAGGCGGCGATCACGGCCAGCCTGCACGGCCTGGACGCCGAGCACCGCACGGCCCTCGCCACCGACCTGCAGGCGGTCGAACCGACCGACCCGCCGCTCGGCGCGCACAGCTACCAGCAGTTGCGCGAGGCGTGGCGGCGCCAACGCGAGGAGATCAGTCGGCTGGCGGCCCTCACCAAGTGGACCGACGAGCTGCTCACCTCCCGGGAACGGGCGCTGCGCCGGGCCGAGGCGAAGATCGGCCTGCTCAGCGGGTCCATCAGCTACCGAGTCGGCCGGCTCGCCATCACCCCCGCCCGGCTGGCCAAGCGGGGTGCGCGTGCCGCGAAGCGACGTGCCCGCGCGGCGCTCGCCCCGAAGCAGCTCGTCACGGAGCAGGAGGAGCAGCAGTGACCGACGACGGCGGCGCTCCCGCGACGACGCGGCCCGACCCTGCGGCGCGGCCCGACCCTGCGGCGCCGCCCGCCACGGCAGCGCGTCCGGATGCGACGGCCGACGCGGGAGCGGCCGCCGGAGCACGGATCGTCGGCATCGTGCAGGCCCGGATGGGCTCGTCCCGGCTGCCCGGCAAGGTGCTGCGCCCGCTCGCCGGGCGGTCCGTGCTCGGCCGCGTCGTCCGCGCCGCCCGCGACAGCGGCGTCCTGGCCGACCTGGTGGTCGCCACGAGCACCGACACGGTCGACGACGCGGTGGTCGACGAGTGCCGCCGGCTCGACGTGCCGTGCCATCGCGGCCCCGTCGACGACGTGCTGGGCCGGTTCGTGGGCGCGCTCGCCGCCCACCCGGGCGACGCGGTCATGCGCTTCACCGCCGACTGCCCGCTGCTCGACCCGGAGATCATCACGCTGGTGGCCTCGGTGTACCGGGCCGTACCCGGGTTGGACTACGCGAGCACGTCGATCGCGCGCACCCTGCCCCGAGGGCTGGACGTCGAGATCATCCGCGCGGACGCCCTGCGTACCCTGGACCGGCTCGCCACCGGCCACCACCGGGTGCACGTGACCTCGTACGCGTACACCCATCCGGAGCTGTTCCGGGTGCTCGGGGTCACCCTCACCCCGAACCGTTCGGCGCTGCGGCTGACCCTCGACACCGAGCAGGACTGGGCGCTGGTGAGCGCCGTCGCCGACCACTTCGGCGACGTCAGCGTGCCACTGGCCAAGCTCGCCGACTGGCTCGACGGGCAACCCCGGCTGCGCGCGCTCAACGCCGACGTACGCCAGAAGCGGCTGGAGGAGTCCTGAGCACGCTACGGGTCGGGCTGCGCTGCGACGCCGGGCCACGGCGCGGCGTGGGGCACCTCGTCCGCTGCCTGGCCCTCGCCGAGGAGTTCCTGGCCCGAGGCGCCCACGTCGCGGTGTTCGGCACGGTCGAGCGCGTCGGCTGGGCCAGCGCCGAACTGGCCGCGCGCGGCATCAAGCTGCACCCCGGCCCCGAGTCACCGAGCGAGCTGGTCGAGGCGGCCCGACGACACGACCTCGACGTGGTGGTCCTCGACTCGTACGAACTGGACCCGGCCGCCGCCGGTGCCCTGCGCGCAGCCGGCATCCTCACCCTCGCCGTGATCGACGGGGACAGCCGGGGCCAGGACGCCGACCTCTACCTCGACCAGAACTTCGGGGCGCGGCCTCCGGACCTGCCCGGACGGCTGCTCGCCGGCAGCGGGTACGCCCTGCTGCGCGACTCGGTCGTGACCGCCCGCCCGGCGAGGCCCCGGCCCGCCACGACGGTCGGTAGACCACGGGTGCTCGCCTTCTTCGGTGGCACCGACGCGGTCGGCGCGGCACCGGCGCTGACCCGGGTACTGCTGGCCACCGCCCACCCGCTGGACCTCACGGTCGTCGTCGGGCGACCCGAGATCGAGGCCGAGCTGGAGGCGATCAGCCCTGGGCGGGGGCAGGTCGTGCGTCCCGTCCCGCCCACCGGCTCGCTGCCCACCCTGATCACCGAGGCGGACCTCGTGATCAGCGCCGCCGGCACCTCCACCTGGGAACTGTGCTGCCTCGGCGCGCCCGCTGCGCTGGTCTGCGTGGTCGACAACCAGCGCGAGTCGTACACCCGGGTGGTGCGCCACGGCCTGGCCGCCGGCCTCGGCGAACTGCCGGAGTTGACCGCCGCCGGGCTGCCCGGGCGGACCGCCCGAGCGACGGCGGCGCGAACGCTGAACGGGCTGCTCAGCTCGCCGCGACGCCGGGCGGCGCTGGCCGCCCGAGCCTGGGCCGCCGTGGACGGCCAGGGCCGCGCCCGCGTCGTGGACGCCGTGCTGGAGGCCATAACCCCAACCCCCACCAAACCCTGACCGCCGCCCCCGCTCCCCACTCCCCGCTCCCCGCTCCCCGCTCCCCGCTCCCCGCTCCCCGCTCCCCGCTCCCCGCTCCCCGCTCCCCGCTCCCCGCTCCCCGCTCCCCGCTCCCCGCTCCCCG